>JBPCXI010000204.1:0-9319 GCA_051008895.1 Gammaproteobacteria bacterium
CAGGCCATTCAAGACCGATTATGAGATCGAGTGCATCCGCGCCGCGACGCGCCTCTCGGTAGCGGCCCACCGCGCCGCGGCCGCCGCGTTCGAGACCGGGGCCAGTGAATACGACATCTGGCTCGCGTTCCTCGGCGCGTGCCGTCAAACCGCGAGCGAGCTGCCCTACCCGGCGATAATTGCGAAGAATCAAAACGGCTCGGTGTTGCATTATCAGCACTACGAGCGCGATGCCGACGCGTCACACAGCCTGCTGATCGACGCGGCGTGCGCCGCATACGGCTATGCCAGTGACATCACGCGAACGTGGTCGCAGGATTCCGAGTTCGGCGCGATGATCGACGACCTCGATCGCGAACAGCAGCGGATGGTTGCCGAGGTCGCGCCGGGGAAGCCGTTCGCGGAGATGCACGACTTCGCGCATCGCGCCGTCGCGCGCCTGCTCTCCGACTGGGGTATCGTCGCCGGCGACCCGACCAACTTCGTCGAACGCGGCATCACGATGACGTTCTTTCCGCACGGCCTGGGGCATTTCCTCGGCCTGCAGGTCCACGAGGTCGGCGGTTCGTTCGCCGATACGGCCGGCACCGAGATCGACCGCCCGCCGGAGTACCCGCATCTGCGCCTCGTCAGGACGCTCGAGGCGGGGCAGGTGCTGACGATCGAGCCCGGCATCTACTTCATCGAATCGCTGTTGGCCAAACTGCGTGCGGATGCGGCGGGTAAGGACGTCGACTGGAACAAGGTCGAACGGCTGATGAAATTCGGCGGCATCCGGATCGAGGACAACGTCGTCGTACGCGACGGCGAGCCGGAAAACCTGACGCGCGTGGCGTTCGCCGCGGTGGCCTGAGCCTCAGCGCAGCGACTTGAACGCCTGTAGCGCGCGCTCGCGCGCCGCGTCATGTTCGACGATCGGTTGCGGATAGTCTTTGTCGAGCGTGACGCCGGCGTCGGCGAGTGCGGCCGCGGGCGCGATCCATGGCTCGTGCAGGTATTTGTCGGGCAACCGCGCGAGTTCGGGTACCCACCGACGCACATACGCACCGTTCGGATCGAACTTCTTGCCCTGAATGATCGGATTGAAGATGCGGAAGAAAGGCGCTGCATCCGCGCCGCAGCCCGCGACCCACTGCCAGCCGGCGGAGTTGTTGGCGAGATCCGCATCGACCAGCGTGTCCCAGAACCACGCCTCACCGTCCTGCCACGGAATCAGCAGGTGCTTGATCAGGAACGACGCGGCGACCATCCGCACGCGGTTGTGCATCCACCCGGTCTCCCACAGCTCGCGCATGCCGGCGTCGACGAGCGGGTAGCCGGTCTCACCACGCTGCCAGCTGGCGAGTTTCTTCGCGTTCCGCCGCCACGGGAACGCCGCGAATTCCTGGCGAAACGGCTCGTTTGGCAGATGCGGCCAGTGACTCAGCAGATGATAGGAAAAATCTCGCCAGCCGAGCTCGCGCAGGAAGCTGCCGCCGCCCCGCGACAGCTGCGCGTCGATATGCAGCTCGCTCTTGACGGCATGCCATGCCTGGCGCGGGCTGATTTCGCCGAAATGCAGGTGCGGCGAAAGCCGCGACGTGCCGCGCACGTCGGGCCGGTCGCGTTGTTCGTGATAACCGCCGACCGCGTCGTCGACGAACTCGCGCATCGACGCATCCGCACCGCCTTCGCCCGGCGTCCAGTGCGCGCACAAACCGCCGGCCCAGTCCGGCGACGTCGGCAGCAACGCCCAATCCGACAATTCGTCGGAATCGACCGCGTCACGGTAAAACTCGATGCGCTCCGGCGCTGCTCGCGGCGCGGGCGGATCGGGCTCCTGCAAACAGGTCTTCCAGAATGGTGTGAATACGCGGAACGGCTGGCCCGCTTTCGTGCGCAATCGTTCCGGCTCGAACAGCAGGCTACCGCCGAAGCGCCGCACTTCCGCGCGATCGGCGAGTTCGTCATGAACGCGCCGCTCGAGCTCGACCGCGTAAGGCTCGTAGCTGCGGGAGAAGCAGAGCTCGTCGGCGCCGGTCGCCGTGATCAGCCGCTCGAGTTCGGTCAGCGTGTCGCCCCGGCGCAGCACGAGTCGGCCGCCGCGCGAGCGCAGCTCGGCATCGAGCTGCGTGAGGCTGTAGTGCAGCCACCAGCGGCTGGCGCCGCCAGCGCTCCAGTCGCCCGGGGTCGTGTCGTCGAGGATATATAGCGCGATCAGGGGCCGGCCGGACTCGAGTGCGGCCATCAGCGCGCTGTTGTCAGCCAGCCGCAGATCGGACCTAAACCATTGAATCGCGGGGTTTGCCATCTGTCACCATGTCGCCGACGCGGGCATTCTGTAGCTGCTACGCATGGTAAAGTGGCGTTGGATTAGTACCCCTCGACTCGTGAAAACAATAATAAGCATTATCGCCGTCGTGGCCATCGCCGCGGCAACCACCTGGTACCTGAACCAGGGCGGCCGGCCCGGTGGCGGACGCCCGCCGTTCGGTGGACCCGTGACTGTGGTCGCCGAACCGGTCCAACCGGAACCACTCACCGTCGTTATCGAGGCGCTCGGCACCGCACGTGCCAACGAGTCGGTGACGTTGACCGCGAGCCTGAACGAGACGGTGCGGCGGGTGAACTTCGAGGACGGCGACTACGTCGACCAGGGCACGGTACTCGTGGAGCTCAGCAGCGAGGAAGAATCCGCCCAACTCGCCGAAGCACGCGCGAATCTCGACGAGGCCCGCCGCCAACTGGCCCGGCTCGAGGATCTCGACGCGCGCGGCATCGCCGCGACGTCCGACGTGGACCTGGCACGCTCGGCAGCCGAAGCTGCCGAGGCACGGCTCAATTCGGTGATCGCGCGCCTCGACGACCGCTTGATACGCGCACCGTTCAGCGGCGTGCTGGGGTTCCGGGAAGTCAGCCCCGGCACGATGCTGATGGCCGGGACGGCAATTACGACGATCGACGACGTCGCGCAGATCAAACTCGACTTCACGGTTCCGGAAACCGTGCTCGGGCTGATGCAGCCGGGCGGTCGCATCGTCGCGCGCAGCGCGAGCTGGGACGACAGGGAGTTCGAAGGCACGATCCGCGCGGTCAGCTCGCGCGTCGATCCGGTCACGCGCGCGGTCGTCGTTCGCGCGCTGATGCCGAACGAGGATCGGGCATTGCGCCCGGGCATGCTGCTGACCGTCAACGTCGTGACCGAGGAACGTGACGCGCTAATGGTGCCGGAACGCGTAATCGTGCAGGTCGGCGATGACGCGTTTGTCTACGTCGTCGGCGATGAGAACGTGGCGCTGCGGCAGACGGTAACACTGGGTAAACGCCAGGCGGGCAACGTCGAGATCGTAGCGGGCCTGGCACCGGGCGATCGCGTCATCATGCAGGGCATCATCAAGCTGCGCGACGGCGCGCAGGTGCAGCTGGCCGGCGACGACCCGCCGGGACGTCCACCGGCCGCGGCGCGCACGAGGTAAAGGCCATGTGGCTCTCGGACATGTCGGTACGCCGCCCCGTCTTCGCGACGGTCATCGCGATGCTGCTCGTCGCATTCGGCTTGCTGTCGTTCAACGGCCTCGAGCTGCGGGAGTATCCGGACATATCGGCACCCGTCATCTCGATCAACGTCGATTATCCGGGCGCGTCCGCGCAGGTCGTCGAAACCCGCATCACGCAGATTCTCGAGAGCGAGGTCAGCGGTATCGAGGGCGTTAAGAGCATCAACTCGAAGAGCATCGACGGGCGTTCGCAGATCTCGGTCGAATTCGACCTCGATCGCGACATCGACAGTGCCGCCAACGACGTGCGCGACCGAATCGGGCGGGTGTCGTGGCGCCTGCCGACCGATGTCGAGATACCGGTGATCGCCAAGCAGGACGCGGACGCGTCGCCGATCATCTATTTGAATCTCGTCAGCTCCGATATGGACCTGATGGACCTGACGGACTATGCGGAGCGATACGTCCGCGACCGCCTCGCGATCGTTCCCGGCGTTTCGCAGATCCAGATGAACGGGCTCGGCCGTCCGTCGATGCGGATCAAGCTCGATCGTGTCGCGCTGGCCGCGCGCAACCTGACGATTGCCGATATCGAGGGGGCCCTGCGCAGCGAGAACGTCGAATTGCCGGCCGGCCGGGTCGAATCGAAAGAGCGCGAGTTCCAGGCGCGTATTGCCCGCAACTACCAGACGGCCGAGGAGTTTAGCCGCATGGTCGTCGCGACAGGGCCCGACGGTCACCTGATCCGGCTCGGCGAAGTCGCGGACGTCGTCGTTGCACCGCGCAACTCACGCACGATTTTTCGCACGAACTTCAGCGATACCGTGGCGTTCGGCATCATCAAGCAGTCCACCGCGAACACCGTCGAAGTCATCAACGGCATCAGCGCCGAGATCGAAAAGATCAACGCACAGCTGCCAGAGGGTATGTCGCTGGTAAAAAGCGCAGACGATTCGCTGTTCATCCGCGCCGCCATCCGGTCCGTCTACGTCACGATCACGATTACGACTTTGCTCGTCGGCCTCGTAATCTTGCTGTTCCTCGGCAGCGTGCGGGCGATGCTGATCCCGGTCACGACGATCCCTATCTGCCTGATCGCCGCATTCATCATCCTTGCCGCATTCGGTTACACGATCAATCTCGTCACGCTGCTCGCGCTCGTGCTGTCGATCGGGCTCGTCGTCGACGACTCGATCGTCGTGCTCGAGAATGTGCACCGGCGTATCGAGAAGGGCGAGGAACCGCTGCTCGCCGCCTTTAACGGCACGCGGCAGGTCGCGTTCGCGGTGATCGCGACGACCGCGGTGCTCGTCGCCGTGTTCGCGCCGATCGCGTTCCTGCAGGACAACATCGGCCGCATTTTCTCCGAACTCGCGGTCACCGTCTGCGCGGCCGTCATTTTCTCGAGCATCCTCGCGCTATCGCTGGCACCGATGATGTGTTCGAAGCTGCTACGACCGGCGAACCAGGAGAATCGTGTCACGCGGATGCTCGACCGCGGCTTCGATCGGCTTGCGGCGAGTTACGAGAGTGCGCTGAAAGCCGGTCTCGCCGCGCCGGGGATCGTCGTCGTGCTGCTAATTGCGATCGCCATCGGCGCCTGGGCCATGTTCCGCGCGATACCCGAGGAATACGCGCCGCAGGAGGACCAGGGAATCTTCTTCGGCATCGTGCGTGCGGCCGAGGGCACGGGCATCGACTATATGACCGAACTCCTGAAGGACCTCGAAAAACCGCTGATGCCACTTGTCGAATCCGGCGACATACAGCGCGCGCTGGTGCGCGCGCCGAGCTGGGGCGCGACCGCGCCGAACGGCGGCGTGATCATCATCAGCATGGCGCCGTGGGAAGAACGTGAAATCTCGACGAAAGACGCGACGCGACGCATGATGGGCGCGTGGGGCCAGGCACCGGACGTGCGCGTATTTACGTTCATGAAATCCGGCATTTCGCGTCATGGCGGCGGTCAGCCGATTCAACTCGTGATCGGCGGCGCGAACTATGATGAACTTGCGCGCTGGCGCGATGTGATCCTGCGCAAGGCTGCCGAGAATCCGCGGCTGACGCGCGTCGACTCGGACCTGAAGGAAACGCAACCGCAATTGCTGGTGCGCATCGACCACGATCGTGCGGCCGCGCTTGGCGTATCGGTGGAGACGATCGGTCAGACGCTGCAGACGATGATGAGCGAGAAAGTCGTGACGACCTATGTTGTCGACGGCGAGGAATACGACGTGCTGCTGCAGGCGCGCGAGGATCAGCGCGCCACGCCCGACGACATGGCGAATATCTACGTCAGGCCCACTCGAGCGGGCGGCGAGCAAGCAGACCTGGTACCGCTGTCGAACCTGATCGTGACCGACGATACCGCCGGCAGCGCATCGCTGAACCGTTACAACCGGCTGCGCGCCGTGACGATCACCGCGACCCCGGCGCCCGGCTACGCGCTCGGCGACGCGCTCGCGTGGCTCGAAGACGTGGTGCGCGCCGAACTGCCGCCCGGCGCGCGTATCGACTACAAGGGCGAATCGCTGGAGTACAAGGAATCCGCCGGCGCGACTTACTTCACGTTCGGCATCGCGCTGCTCGTCGTCTTCCTCGTGCTCGCCGCGCAATTCGAGAGTTTCGTGCATCCGCTGATCATCATGGTCACGGTGCCACTCGCGCTCGCAGGGGGACTGCTCGGCCTGTGGGTCACCGGCAAGACGCTGAATATCTACAGCCAGATCGGCGTCGTGATGCTGATTGGCATCGCGGCGAAAAACGGGGTGCTGATCGTCGAGTTCATCAACCAGCTACGCGACTCGGGGGTTGAGTTCGGCCAGGCGATCATCGACGGCGCGCGGATTCGATTCCGGCCCGTCATCATGACGACGGTGTCGACGGTAATGGGCTCAATCCCGTTGATGGTCGCAACCGGGCCCGGTTCCGAGAGTCGCAGCACGCTCGGCATCGTGATGTTCTGGGGCGTATCGATCGCCGCGATCTTCACGCTGTTCGTCGTGCCGGTGGTCTACCAGCTGTTCGCGCGCGCCACCGGCACGCCGGACGCCGTCAGCCGCAAGCTCGAGGAATTGCGCGAGGACGGATAGCCCCGCTCTACTCGTCTTTTAGCCAGCCGTTCGCAACCGCCGCGTCGAGCTGTCCGCGGATCCAGGCAAATATCTCGGGCGATTCCGCCTCGATGAACGCGTGCGCCGCAAGTACCTGGCTGCGCGCAATGCCGTGCTCGCGCCAGGTCTTGCCGTCGCTGGCGATGTTGTGCAACAGCGGCAGCAGACGGTCGGCGACTTTGAGCAGACGCGCTTCAGGCGTCGCGCCGACCTCCTGCTCGTCCCAGAGAGGCACGAGATCGGGGATCATGCCGGGATGTTCAGTGGACAGGCGCGAAACGCCGTCGCGCTCCTTTGCTGATACATCGGCCCGGTCGGCGGAATACAGGAATGTGTCGCCGGCATCGAGTTCGCCGAGGTCGTGCACCAACGCGAGTTGCAGCAGCTTGCCGAGCGAAATATCCCGGTCGAGGTAGTTGGCCAGCGCCCACGCGGCTATCGCGACGTGCCATGAGTGTTCGGCGGAATTCTCGAGCCGCTCGCCGGCATTGATATAGGTCCGCCGCTCGATCGACTTCAGTCGATCGAGTTCGAGCACAAACTCGGTGAACCGGGAAAAGGGCGCACTCATCGCCTCTAATCGTTCGAACATGCTACGACTCCACCAGCTGCAACTGTGCGCCGAACGTCTGCTTGCGATCAAGATCCTGCACGCGCCAGTCGTCGAGCCCGGCGCGTTCTTCGCCGTGCAACAACTCGGCGCCGATGCGACCCGTCTCCCCATCGAGCGAGTCGACGCCGAGCGACATCAGGAAGAATCCTTCTCCGTTCGCCTCCAGGTGATCCGCCGGAACGCCCGGTCCGGTCGGCTGCACGAGCACGATCCAGGTACCGTCGACAAGAAACTGCGCGAGGTCGACGTTGCGCCCGTCGAGTCGGTCGCGCCGGTCGATCGAGCGGCCGAGGATTCGCTCCCATTGCGGGATCGCCGTCTTAAGGTCCCGCACGAGGAAATTTATATGGTGAATATCGGTGACCATCGACCGGGCTCCGTGACTAAAGTCAATAAAAGTCTAATAAAAATAGCATATTATGGGAGATTGGCAGCGTCGAGAAAGCTACTGGGATCCACGACGCGGCTGCCGTGCCCATTTGCTACATTACCGATCCCCAAACGATCCGCTGCCCGGAGTCGAACTTGCCCCGACGACACGACCAACTGACAATCGCGGCGACCGCTTGCGCGGTTTCGCTGCTGACCGGCTGCGGCGGTTCCGAGCCGCAGGGCCCGGCGACGATGTTCGGCAGCGGGCCCGTCGCGGTGATCGTCACCGAGGTCGCGGCGCAGAGTTACGTGGACCGCTTTACCGCGCTCGGCACCGCGCGCGCGAACGAATCGATCGAGGTTACGTCGCGAATCTCGAGTGTCGTCACGGGGATTCATTTCGAAGAAGGCCAGCAGGTCGAAGCCCGCGCGCTGCTCGTCGAACTCGACAACGCGGAGATCCGCGCCGACCTCACCCGTGCCGAAGCGTCGCTGAAACAGAAAAACAGCCAGTTCAAGCGGAGCCAGACGCTCGGCACCACGCGCGTCGTATCCGATGCGGAACTCGAGGAGCTCGAGGCCGGAGTCCTGATGGCCGAGGCCGACGTCCGCGCCGCGCGCGCGCGATTAAGTAATTCGATGATCCGGGCGCCGTTCGCCGGGACCGTCGGGTTGCGCCGTATCAGCTTAGGTGACCTGGTCGGTCCGGATACGCTGATCACGACGCTCGATGACACCGATACGATCAAGCTCGAATTCACGATCCCGGAAACGTTCCTGGCGAGCCTCGAGACGGGCATGCCGATAGAGGCACACAGCAACGTCTATACGGACCGCAGATTCGTCGGCGAGGTGAGCACGATCGATCCGCGGATCGATCCCGTCACGCGAGCACTCACTGTGATCGCCAAACTGCCGAACGACGACAACGCCGTTCGCCCGGGCATGTTCCTGACCGTCGCGGTCGAGAAAGAGCGCGACAACGTATTGCTGATCCCCGAGGAGGCGCTGGTGCCCCGGCAGGGCCGGCAGTTCGTCTTCGTCATCCAGGACGGCAAGGCGGTGGAGCGGCAGGTCGAACTCGGGGCCCGGGCGCCCGGCCTGGCTGAGGTCCGCAGCGGGCTCGCCGCCGGAGACACGATCGTGACCGAGGGCACGCAAAAGGTGCGCAACGGCGCGGCGGTACAGGTCGTTACCGCCTCGTAGCAACGCGACAGGCGGACCACACATGGTTATCTCCGATATCTCAGTCCGCCGGCCCGTCTTTGCGGCGGTATTGAGCCTCGTGCTGATCATTCTCGGGCTGCTCGCCATCGATCGTCTGGCGATCCGCGAGTACCCCGATGTGAGCCCACCGGTCGTCGCGGTGCAGACGTTTTATCGCGGCGCTTCCGCCGAGGTAATCGAACGCCGAATCACGCAAGTCATAGAAGACGAAATCGCCGGCATCGCCGGCGTCGAGAAACTCAAGTCGACGAGTTCGGATGAGCGCTCCGAGATCAACATCGAGTTTGCGATCGACCGTGACATCGACGCGGCCGCGAACGACGTGCGTGAGCGCGTCTCGCGGATCCTGCGCCTGTTGCCGGAAGAGGCCGACACGCCCCAGATCACGAAGCAGAATACCGACATGGACGCGACGATGTACATCGACATCTCGAGCGAGAGTCGCAGCGTCATGGAGTTGACGGACTACGCCGACCGCAACATCGTCGACCGCCTCGCCGTCGTGCCCGGCGTCGGGA
>JBPCXI010000205.1:0-24689 GCA_051008895.1 Gammaproteobacteria bacterium
GTGACTTTCAAGTGCGCTAACGCCCGCCGTCGGCCAACCAGATCAACGTCGCCTGGCGCCCGGTCACGCCGTCGCGGCGATAGGAAAAGAAGCGCTCGCCATCCCCGTGCGTACACGCGCCGCCGCCCGAGATATGCTCAACCCCGAGCGCCAGCAGCCGTGCGCGCGCCAGAGCATACAGGTCGAGCAGCCAGTGACCCGACCGACCCGGCGCCAGTGCGGCACTGTCGCCGGGGCCGAGCTCGGCAACGACGTCGGGTCCCACTTCATAGGCCGCCGGGCCGATGGCAGGCCCGAGCCAGGCGATCAGGGTTTCGGGCGTCGCCGCGCGCTCCGCGCACGCGGCGACCGTTGCCCCGAGCACACCCGCCACGAGTCCGCGCCAGCCGCCGTGCGCGGCGGCCACGACCGTGCCCGCGTGGTTGGTGAGCAAAACCGGCAGGCAGTCCGCGGTCATGATCGCGCAAATTCGGCCCGGCCGACTCGTGACCGCGGCGTCGGCGACCGGCGCAACGCGATGCCCGGCCGGATCCGCCGCATCGAAATCCGCGACCGAAGTGCCGTGCACCTGTTCGAGCCAGCCAGGCCGCGCATCGATGCCGGCCGCGCGCGCCAGTCGCGCGCGATTCTCCGCCACCCGGTCCGGCTCGTCGCCGACGTGGTCGCCGAGATTCAGGCTAGCGAACGGCGCGGCGCTCACGCCGCCGGCACGCGTTGAACTTACCGCGTGCACGCGAGCTGGCGCCGGCCAGTCTGGCCGGATCAATTCGATTCCGGTACGGGCCATGCCATCCGATCCCACGCGTCCGCGTCTCCGAGCCTGCAGTCTTCCGCGTCGTCCGCGAGCGCCTGCAGCAGGTCGACGAAGTCGTCCGGCAGCGGCGATGCGAACGTGAGTTCCGCTCCCGAAACCGGGTGCACGAAACCGATGTGTCCCGCATGCAGCGCCTGCCGGCCGAAACCGCGCAATGCGACGCCGAGCCGTGCCGACGCGCCGGCCGGAATCTGCAAACGGCCGCCGTAGACCGGATCACCGACGAGCGAATGTCGCTCGTGCGCGAAGTGCACGCGAATCTGGTGAGTGCGCCCGGTCTCGAGGCGAATCGCGCAAAACGTGTGCGCCGTGAAGCGCTGCAATACACGGAAATTTGTCACCGACTCGCGCCCTCGTTGAATGACCGCCATGCGCGTTCGCAGCGTCGGGTGACGGCCGATCGGCGCGTCGATGCGCCCGCCCGCCGTCAGCCTGCCGACGCACACCGCGCGATATTCGCGCATGATCTCGCGCTGCTGCAGATCCTGCACCAGGCGTGTGTGTGCCGCGGACGACTTGGCAACGAGCAGCAAGCCGGTCGTGTCCTTGTCGAGGCGATGCAGTATGCCGCAGCGGGGTAACGTCGCGAGATCCCGGCAGTGATGCAGCAAGCCGTTCATCAGCGTGCCGCTGGCGTTACCGGCGCCCGGGTGTACAACGAGACCCGCGGGCTTGTCGATAACGAGCACGTCGTCGTCTTCGTAAACAATACGGAGTTCGATCGCCTCGGCGCTCGCCGCCTCGCGCACTTGCTCGATCGCGCTCAGCACGATGTGCTGCCCGGCGGCGACCCGCGCCCGCGGCGGCTGCAAGCCCCCGTCGACCTCGACCCGCCCCGCGAGAATCCACTCTTTTAGCCGCGATCGGGAGTACTGCGGGAACAGCGCGGCAAGCGCCTGATCCAGGCGCTTGCCGTCGAGTTCGGCGCTGATCGTCCCTTCTAGCCTGGTCGTGTCCATAGGTGAAGCGGTCCGCGCGTTACCGTGGAAACGGAGTGATTACGGTATACTCCTTTCCGCTTAAACGTGGCAGGCCTTTAGATACGTCGATGATTGCGACGACCAAAATAGCAGATTTCCCGACGGGCACTCCAAATTCGCGCAGCAGATGCGTCGGCGTCGCCCGCGTGGTGCTGGCGCTCGCACTCGCACTGGCGCTCGCCGGCTGTGGCAAAGGCGACCGTGATGCCAGGTCGGGCGCAGACGAGTTGTTCGAACGCGGCGTGAAGTCGATGAACAGCGGTAATTTCACGAATGCGGTCGGCTATTTCGAGGCGCTCGAGGCGCGCTATCCGTTCAGCAACCAGGCGAAGCAAGCGCAACTGAATCTGATCTACTCGTACTATCGTAATGGCGAACGCGAACTCGCTGTCGATGCTGCGATTCAGTTCGAACGCGAGAACCCGACCCATCCGCGCGTGGACTACGCTTTATATATGCGTGGCCTCGCGAACTTCGCACCGGAACACAACGTCTTCCATCGGTTATTCAGCGTAGAACTCTGGAAACGACCGCCGGTCAACGCGCGGGAGTCTTTCTCCGCGTTCTCGCGCCTCGTGCAGCGCTATCCGGAGAGCCGGTACGCACCGGACGCGCACCAGCGAATGGTGTTCCTGCGCAATCGACTCGCGCAGCACGAAAACTATGTCGCCGAGTACTATTTCAAGCGCGGAGCATTCGCGGCCGCGGCGAATCGTGCGAAGTTCGTCGTCGAGAGCTACGAAGGCGCCCCGGCCGTAGCGGACTCATTGTTCATCATCGTACGCTCGTACGAGAAACTCGGCATGCAGGACCTCGCGGCCGACACGCGGCGCGTGCTCGAGGAAAACTATCCGGACGCTGCGCAGCCGAGGTCGACGAAGAAACGCTTCTTTTTCTTCTAGCCGGGGCGGTAGCCCGACGTAATCGGATAACGCCAGTCACGCCCGAACGCACGGGGTGTGATGCGCACGCCGGGTGCGGCCTGCCGCCGCTTGTATTCGTTCCGCCTGACCATTGCCAGCACGCGCAGTACGACCTCCCGCTCGAAACCACGGGCGATGATGTCCGCGGCGGAGAGATTCTCGACCATCAACGCGTCGAGGATCGGATCGAGTATGTCGTAAGGCGGCAACGAGTCGCTGTCGCGCTGGTCGGGCGCGAGCTCGGCTGACGGCTCGCGTTCGATCACCCGAACCGGGATGACTTCGTCCGGCTCGTTGCGATATCTTGCCAGGCGATAGACCAGCGTTTTGTTGCAGTCCTTGATCGGCGCGAAACCACCGTTCATGTCGCCATACAGCGTCGCATAGCCGACGGCCATCTCGCTCTTGTTTCCGGTCGCGAGCACCATCCGGCCCGTCTTGTTCGAAATCGCCATCAGCAGCAACCCACGGCAGCGCGACTGAATGTTCTCCTCGGTCGTGTCGGCGGGCAGTCCGGCGAATAACGGCGACAGCATCTCTTGCGTCGCCGCGACCATCTGCTCAATCGGCAACACCTGGTAGTCGACGCCGAGCCGACGGGCCTGCTCGGCCGCATCGTCGATGCTGATCTCGGCCGTATATCGGTACGGCATCATGACCGCCTGCACCGCGTCGGCGCCGAGCGCATCCACCGCAATCGCCAGCGTCAACGCCGAATCGATGCCGCCGGACAGTCCCAGCACGACACCGCTGAAACCGTTCTTGCGCACATAATCGCGGACACCGGTGACCAGCGCATCGTAAACGGCAGCATCGCCGCCGGCGAACGGCGCCACGTCGCCGTGCTCCGGTGTCACCCGATCGTTCGTCGCGACGAAGTCGCAGCTATAAATCCCGGCTGCGAACGCAGGCGCGCGTGCAACCCATTCGCCACGGTCGAACACGGCCGACAGACCGTCGAATACCAGTTCGTCCTGGCCGCCGACGAGGTTCGCATAAACCAGCGGCAGGCCGGTCTCGTCGAAACGCTGCCGCATCACCGCTTCCCGCGCCGGCTGCTTGGCGACGTCGAAAGGTGAGCCGTTGATCGATACGATCATCTGCGCGCCCGCGTCGCGCGCGGCGGCGCACGGTGACGCCTCCCAGATATCCTCGCAGATCGTGATGCCGACTTTCACGCCCGCCACGTCGACAACAACCGGCACTTCGCCTGCTGTGAAATAGCGCTTTTCGTCGAAAACGCTGTAGTTCGGCAGACACTGTTTACGATAGTTCGCCGCGAATTTTCGGTCCTTAAAAAACGCCGCGGAATTGAAGATCTGCTCGCCGTCGTACTCGGGGTACCCGACGAGCGCGGCGATGCCGTGCACGCCGTCGCGAATGACGTCGATTGCCTTGGAAATCTGCGTCCGCAAGCCGTCCTGGAACAGCATGTCTTCCGGCGGATAGCCGCAGACCGCGAGTTCCGGGAACACAACGAGGTCGGCGCGGTGCTCGTCGCGCGCTTCGCGCACCGCGGCGAGAATCATCGCGGTATTGCCGGCGACGTCACCGACGACGGGATTCAGTTGCGCGATGGCAATCTTCATTCAACGGTCGGTGTCAGGCACCGTTCAAGCTCCCAACAGCTCCTTCATCGCGCTGCCGAGTTCGGCCGGAGATTGAACCGTCTTGACGTCGGCGGCCTCGAGCGCCGCGTATTTCGCCGCGGCCGTGCCCTCGCCGCCGGAGATGATGGCGCCGGCATGACCCATGCGCTTGCCCGGCGGCGCGGTGACGCCGGCGATGTAGGCCACGACCGGTTTCGTCACGTGATCCTGAATGTACCGTGCCGCGGCCTCCTCGTCGGTGCCGCCGATTTCGCCGACCATGATGATGCCTTCGGTCTGCGGATCCTGCTCGAACAGTTCCAGGCAGTCGATGAAGTTCATGCCGCGCACCGGATCGCCGCCGATGCCGATACACGTGGTCTGGCCCAGACCATTCGTCGTCGTCTGGTAGACGGCTTCGTAGGTCAGCGTGCCGGATCGCGAGATGACGCCGATCTTGCCGGGCTGATGAATGAAACCCGGCATGATGCCGATCTTGCATTCGCCCGACGTGATGATCCCGGGGCAGTTCGGCCCGATCAGGCGACAATCGTAGTCCTTCATTACCGCTTTCACGCGCACCATGTCGAGAACCGGTATGCCCTCGGTGATGCAGACGATCAATTCGACGCCGCCGTCGGCGGCCGCGAGGATCGCGTCGGCCGCGAACGGCGCCGGTACGAAAATCATACTGACCGTCGCGCCGGTCTCGTCGACCGCCTCGCTGACCGTATCGAATACCGGCAGGCCGAGGCACTGCTCGCCCCCGCGGCCCGGCGTCACACCCGCGACAACCTGCGTGCCGTAATCGAGGCATTGCTGCGAATGAAACTGACCCTGCCGCCCCGTCAGGCCCTGGCAGATGATCTTCGTATTTTTGTTAACCAGAACACTCATCTGATTGCTGTTCCCACGTTGATTACTTGCTGTTGGCGGCGCCGACGGCCTGCTTCGCCGCGTCGGTCAGATCTTCCGCCGCCGCGATGTCGAGGCCGCTCTCGGCGAGCAGCGCCTTGCCCTGCTCTACATTCGTACCCTCGAGCCGGACGACGACCGGCACGTTGACGTCGATTTCACGCACCGCCTGGATGATGCCCTGCGCGATGTCGTCGCAACGCACGATGCCGCCGAAAATGTTGACGAGGATTGCTTTAACGGCCGGGTTCGACAGGATCAGCTTGAACGCCGCCGCGACGCGCTCCGGTGTGGCGCCGCCGCCCACGTCGAGAAAGTTCGCCGGCTCACCGCCATGCAGCTTGATCAGATCCATCGTCGCCATCGCAAGACCGGCCCCGTTGACCATGCACGCGATATCGCCGTCCAGAGATACGTAGTTCAGATCGTGCTCAGCCGCACTGCGCTCCATCTCGTCTTCCTGCGACGGATCGCGCATCGCCTGCATCTCGGGCTGACGGAACATAGCGTTCTCTTCGATGTTGATTTTCGCATCCAGCGCGAGCAGTTTGCCGCGCTTGTCCACGATCAGCGGATTGATTTCGACAAGACTCGCGTCGTTGTCGTCGAACATTCGATACAGGTTTTGCGCGACCGAGACGAATTCCTTGACCTGGTTCGCATCGAGTGCCAGTGCGAAACCGAGTTGGCGGGCCTGAAACGGCATCAGCCCGGTTGCCGGGTTGACCGACACCGTGACAATTCGCTCCGGCGTCCTGGCGGCGACCTCCTCGATGTCCATCCCGCCGTCCTGCGACACCATGATCGCGATACGTTCGCTGGCGCGATCGACGAGCATACTCATATATAACTCACGCTCGATCTCGCTGCCGGCCTCGACGAAGACCTGGTTGATCGGCAGGCCGTCCGCGCCGGTCTGCTTCGTCACGAGCCGGGACCCGAGCATCGCGGCTGCCGCCTCGCGCACCTCCTCCGAAGTCCGGGCGAGCTTGACGCCGCCCGCCTTGCCGCGGCCACCTGCGTGCACCTGCGCCTTGACGACCCACAGATCGCCGCCAAGGCGATCGGCGCAGGCCGACGCCTGCGCGGGCGTCGTCGCGACCTCGCCGCGGGTGACGGGCACGCCGTAACGCGCGAACAGCTGTTTCGCCTGATATTCGTGGAGATTCATACACTTACCCGATCAGATAGAGGGCAACCCCGCCCCGCAGACGCGTATTGTGATGGATATGCCTGCCAAACCCAAGCGGCGCGCGGCATCCGCTGCTTGCTGCGGCGCAATAGCGACGCCCATCCGCGGTTTGCGACTCGCTTCACATTTTCGCCGCCGGGATCCGACATAATGCCGCGAGATGGGCCTTTGCGGGATGGCCCGACCTACACAGGGAGTGTCGCGCGATGAAATCAGGGTCCGCCGCCGTGCGCTTGAATGTTAATTTTCAATTGGTACCGCCGCGCTGGCTGTACTTCGTCATGTTCACAGCGTCCGGATTCTCCGGGCTGATCTATGAGTCGATCTGGTCCCACTACCTGAAACTGTTCCTGGGCCACGCGGCGTATGCGCAGTCGCTGGTGCTGATGATATTCATGGGCGGCATGGCCGGCGGCTCCTGGCTGGCCTCGCGCTACTCGAATCGCTGGTCTGCACCGTTGCTGGCCTACGCGGTCGTCGAGGCGATAATCGGCCTGCTCGCGCTCGCGTTTCACGACGTCTTCCAGGGCATGATCGACTCGTTTTATCTGTCGATTCTGCCGGGCATGGACAGCCCCGCGCTGGGCTCCTTTTTGAAGTGGTCGGCAGCTTCGCTGCTGATCGTGCCGCAGTCGCTGCTGCTGGGAATGACGTTCCCGCTGATGTCGGCCGGCATATTGCGCCGTTATCCGAGCACGCCCGGCGGCAGCATTGCGATGCTCTACTTCACCAACAGCATCGGCGCAGCGGCCGGCGTACTGGCCAGCGGTTTCTGGCTGATCGGCATGGTCGGCCTGCCGGGCACGATATTCACGGCCGGCCTGATGAACATCGGCCTCGCGTTGATTGTCTTTGTCATGGTCAAGCTCGACCCCGGCTCCGCCGCGCCGCCGCTCGCAGAAGCCGCCGAGCAGTCGCCCGAGGACACCCGGCTCGCGGGCCTGTTTCTATTCGCCGCGTTCATCACCGGCGCCGCGTCTTTTATATACGAGATCGGCTGGATCCGGATGCTGAGCCTCGTGCTCGGCAGCACGACCCACTCTTTCGAACTCATGCTCAGCGCTTTCATCACCGGCCTCGCGTTCGGCGGCCTGTGGATCAAGCGGCGTATCGACGACATCAAGGACCCGGTCGCATTCTCCGGCGGCGTGCAACTGCTAATGGGCATCGTCGCGGTCATGACGCTGCCGATCTATTTCCTGAGTTTCGACTGGATGCAGGCGCTGATGGGCGCCGTGAGTCGCAGCGACTCCGGGTTTGTCGCGTTCAGCGTCGGCAGCCACCTGATCGCGCTGGCGGTCATGCTGCCGGCGACGTTCCTGGCCGGCATGACCCTGCCGCTATTCACCCACGTGCTCCTGCGCAAGGGCGCAGGCGAGAAAGCGATCGGCCGCGTCTACGCCGCGAATACGCTGGGCGCTATCGTCGGCGTCCTGTTCGCAATCCACATCGGCCTGCCGCAACTTGGCGTGAAGTCGCTGATCGCGTTCGGCGCCAGCCTCGACATCGTGCTCGGCCTGTTCCTGCTCAACTATGCGTATTCGGGACAGCGCCGAACTCGCGTCACGGCCATCGGCCTGCTAGTCGTCGGCGTGATCGCGACGACCCTGACCGTCGTCGACCTGAACCCGGCGCGACTCGCGTCCGGCGTCTATCGACACGGCAATGCGGACTGGCTGGACGAAGGCGAAGTCCTGTTCTACCGCGACGGCAAGGCCGCGTCGATCAGCCTGTATCGCTCGGGCGACAACAGCATCTCTATCTCGACGAACGGCAAGCCGGACGCGTCGCTGTTCATCGATGATCGCGGCGAGCACACCATAGATGAAATCACGATGGCGCTCGCCGCGGCGCTGCCGCTCGCCTACAAGCCGGACGCGCGCGTCGTCGGCAACATCGGACTCGGTTCCGGGCTGACGAGCCACACTCTGCTGGCCGACCCGGACATCGAAGTCGTCGACACGATAGAGATCGAGCCCGTCATGGCTCTGGCGGCGCAGGGATTCGGCGAACGCGTAGCACGCACGTTCGAAGATCCACGCAGCAATATTCACATCGAGGACGCGAAGACCTTCTTCTCGCTCAACGACCGGCGCTACGATTTCATCATCGCCGAACCCTCCAATCCGTGGGTCAGCGGCGTTTCGAGCCTGTTTACCAAAGAGTTCTACCGCACCGTCACGAACTACATCGTTGACGACGGGCTGTTCGTGCAGTGGCTGCAGCTTTACGAATTCGAAGACCGACTCATCTTTTCGGTGCTGAAAGCGCTCGCGCCGGAATTCAGCGACTACGCAATATTCGCGGCGGGTGGCGCGGACATACTTGTCGTCGCAAAGCGGAACGGCAGCCTCGGCGAGCCCGACACCGACAAGCTGATGACCGGACAGATGCGCGACGACCTCGCGAGGATAGGCCTGCGATCCGGCGACGACATCCTGATTCGCAAGCTCGCGGACAAGGCTACGATCGAGGCGATGTTCAACCTCTATCGCGTCCCGCCGAACTCAGACTACTACCCGTACCTCGACCTGAACGCAGGCAGGGCTCGATTCAAGGGCGAGACCGCGACGCTGTTCCAGGGGTGGAGCGTAGCGCCGCTGCCAATCATGGAAATGGTGCTTGATCAGCGTCCGACACTAGAACTGCTCTCGCCGCGGTCGGACTTCCCGCTGACCGGCGCCGCCCATAATGCGATGGCGATATACTCGAATTTGACCGGTGACGCTGGCGTCGCGAGAGCCGGAACACAGATCAGCCCGCTGATCTACTTCGCGATGCAAAACGCAAAACTCACCAGCCAGCAATGTATTGCGTCGCGCCAGACCGAATGGCAATCCGCCTGGTTTCGCATTGCCATGGGCACGCTGCCCTACCTCGACCCGGACCGCGCGGCAAGGCTGGTCGAGTGGATCGTCGGACCCGACTGCGCCACGTCGATGACGCCTGCTGACCGCAACCTTATCGACCTCTACGCGGGCATCGCGCGCCGGGACGCCACGGCAATGGCGACGAATGCCAGCGCGCTGCTCGACGCGGAACTCACGCTGACGGACCCGGAGTTCCACGCGTATGTCCTGACGGCCGGAATGCTGGGAATGCTGCAAAGTGATAGAGCGGGCGCTGCGATGGATATGTGGCGCAGTTATGGCGAAGCCTATTTCTCGCGCGGCGGTGAGCCGGGCTATACGCGGCTCGTGCGACAACTCGCGAATCGGGACGCCCCCTGACATGATAAAGTGCGCGCGGAAAACGCAAATCCGCGATCACGGTAATCCATGGCGCTAGCAGCCGAACAAACGATCCAGGGGCAGCTCAAGGCGTCGCTCGAAATTCTCAGTCGACCGATCGCGACCGATACGTCGCGGCGCCTGCAACGCCTGGTCGGCATCTTCCGCGGCATCGTCGCGACGACAATTCTGCTCGTCGCCGCGATCGTGACGGACCCGCCGATTCTCGGTGCGCGACATCCGAACGTCTTCTTCTCCACCGCATTCGGCTACGCCACACTCGCGTGGTTGTCCGTCGTATATCAGTACCGCCAGGTCGATGCCCATCGGATGCTGACGCCGATCCAGTTGCTCGTAGACATCGCATGTATAACGACGATGTTGCATGCGAGCGGCGGCATCTCGAGCGGCCTCGGCAGCCTGCTCGTCGTATTCGTCGGCGCCGCGTGCTTGACCCTGCGCAGCCAGCAGGCGTATCTCGCGGCGGCGATCTCCGCACTCGCGATTCTCGGCGAACAGCTCGCGTCGTACTTATTGGGTCTGACGCCGGCGAACGCATTCATTCCCGCGGGCGTGCTTGGCGCGATCATCTTCTTGATCGCGTCCGCCGCAAATCCACTCGCGCGCCGACTGCAAGAGAGCGAGGCGCTCGCGCACCAGCGCGGCGTCGACCTGGCCAATATGGCGCAGCTGAACGACTACATCATCCAGCATCTGCGCGAGAGCATCGTCGTCGTCGACGACATCGAGAACATCCGATTAATCAATCAGTCGGCCGCCGAGCATCTCGGCACCTCGACGCGGGCGCGCGGCGCGACGCTCCGTTCGATTTCACCGGACCTGCAGCGCATCCTGCTCGCGTGGCGACGAGCCGGCGGCGTTTCGTCGGGATCAGACAAGTTCATCGCTGCCGACGGCACGACGCAGATCAATTCGTATATCGCTCCGCTCGAGCGTCGCGGTGACGGGCCGGTGCTTATATTTCTCGAGAATGCGAGCCTGCTGGCGGAGAAGGTGCAGCAGACGAAGCTGGCCGCACTAGGTCGCCTCAGTGCGAGCATCGCGCACGAAATTCGTAACCCGGTCGGCGCGCTGAGCCACGCCGGCCAATTGTTGCAGGAGTCGCCAAATGCCGGCGAGCACGAGCAGCGGCTGCTCGACATTATCGGCAAGAACTCGATGCGAGTCAGCGAGATCGTCGACAGCGTGCTGCAGCTCTCCCGGCGGGAGCCGACCAATCCGGAATCGATCACGCTCGGTACGTGGATCGACGAATTCGTCGAGGAATTCGAATCGACGCTCGAACTCCCGCCGATGTGCATCGGCATCTGCTCGATGGAACCGCTCGAGGTACGCATGGACCCCGGACACATGCGCCAGATCTGCTGGAACCTGTGCGAGAACGCGGTCAAATACGGCACGCGCCCGAATACGGACCCGCGCGTCGAGATCGGCTACGGTCGGCTGCCCGGCAACCGACGCCCGTTCCTCGAATTTGCGGACAACGGCCCCGGTATCTCCGGCAACATGAGGGATCAGCTATTCGAGCCGTTTGCGACGGGCCGCGACGGCGGCACCGGACTCGGCTTGTTCATTTCACGCGAGCTGTGTGAATGCAACGGCGCGGCACTCGTTTTCGAGCCGCGCGATGGCGGTGGCAGTATTTTTCGCATCGTATTCGCAGATCCCGAGCGCTGGGGAACCATCACATGAGCGGGAAACGCCCACTTGCGCTGGTCGTCGACGACGAACCCGACATTTGCGAACTGCTCGCGATGACACTCGACCGCATGAGCATCGAGGCCCAGACCTGTGGCGACGTCACGTCGGCCCGCGAGCTGCTGCGCGAGCAATCTTTCGACCTGTGCCTGACAGATATGCGACTGCCGGACGGCGACGGCCTGGAGCTTGTCGAGTGGATGCAGGCGAGCGGCATGGACACACCGGTTGCGGTCATTACCGCGCACGGCAACGTCGAGACCGCAGTGCGCGCGCTGAAGCTCGGCGCGTTCGATTTCATTTCCAAGCCGCTGGACCTGAGCAGCCTGCGCAAACTCGTCGACAGCGCGTTGCGCCTGCCGCAGGCGGACGCGACGACGGTCGGCGCGAGGATGCTCGGCGAGTCACCAGCAATCATGGATCTGCGCCGGATGATCGACAAAGTCTCGCGCAGCCAGGCACCCGTGCACATTACGGGCGAGTCCGGCACCGGTAAAGAACTCGTCGCGCGCATGATCCATGAACAGGGATCGCGCGCCGACGGTCCGTTCGTGCCCGTCAACTGCGGTGCGATTCCATCGGAGCTGATGGAGAGTGAGTTCTTCGGCCACAAGAAAGGCGCGTTCACCGGTGCGGTTAACGACAACATAGGGTTGTTTCCGTCGGCCGAGGGCGGAACGCTGTTTATGGACGAAATCGCGGACCTGCCGCTCGCGATGCAGGTCAAGCTGCTGCGGGTCATCCAGGAAAAGTCAGTGCGTGCGGTCGGCGGCACCGAAGAAATCCCGGTCGATGTCCGGATCCTGAGCGCGACGCACAAGAGCCTGCGGCAGCTCGTCGCCGAGGGGCAGTTCCGCGAAGACCTGTTCTACCGCGTGAACGTGATCGAACTGCACGTCCGGCCGCTGCGCGATCGTCGCGAGGACATCCCGCTGCTGGTCAACTATACGCTGCGCCGGCTGGCAGCCGACCAGGGCATCGACGTGCCGGATCTGACCCCGGCCGCCCAGCGGCGGCTGTCCGAGTATGCATTCCCGGGCAACGTACGGGAGCTCGAAAACATACTCGAGCGCGCGGTCGCGCTGTCCGGCGATGCACAGATTGATGCCGAGGACCTGCAATTACAGGACTCGACGGCGTCCGCGGCCGGAGGGGAAGCTCACGCGCTCGGCGATCAGCTCGATTCCGTCGAGCGGGACGCGATCCTGAAGGCGCTCGAGGACCACCGCCATAACAAGACCGCCGCGGCAAAGGCGCTCGGCATTACGCTGCGCGCGCTGCGCTACCGCATGGAAAAGCTGGGTATCGACTAGGGGACATTCTGCTTTTTTTCGCGTAGCGAGAAAAAGCAGAATGTCCCCATTGACGCTCTACGTCACATTGTGACGCTCAGCGTCACATCGCCCCCGAAACGCCGCTCAGTTATGTTTAGCCCAACGCCTGAAAATCAGCCGGCTGAAGTTTATAATACTTATTTTTCAATAAGTTACGTTTGAATTTCCGACTCTGGCACGCAACTTGCTTTATATCTGTTGCGGGCGATTCGCCGCAATGTTTGATACTACAAGTAAGTGGAGATTGTAATGCACAAGGTACAACAGGGTTTTACCCTTATCGAACTGATGATCGTGGTCGCGATTATCGGTATTCTCGCCGCGATCGCTATCCCGGCCTACCAGGACTACACGATCCGTGCTCAGGTTTCTGAGGGCATGACGCTCGCAGCTGCCGCCAAGGCCGCCGTCGTCGAGTCTTATCAGAACAGCGGCCAGGCGCCCGCTTTGCGCTCTGGCGCCGGTGGCGCTGGCATGACGGCCAACGCAACCGATACGTCTGGTAAGTACGTCACGAGCGTGGGTATCCTCAACGGTACCATCACGATCACGTACGCTCAGCCCGAGACGCACTCGAATATCACGGGTGGCACGCTGACGCTGACCCCGTATGAGACGCCTGATTTCAGTGTTGCATGGCGCTGCGGTAACGCAGGTGTTCCGCCGGGCACCAACCCGATGGGCACCAAGGCCGCTGGTCGTATCGCAGCCTACGCGGCTCCGACGATCACCAGTCAGTACCTGCCGGCCGCTTGCCGCCTGTAAGACTGGCATTAGGGTTCAGACCCGAAAGGGGGCCTCACGGCCCCCTTTTTTTTGTTCACCCAGACAAATCAACGCGTTAGAGTTCAAAAAACGGGCTTTGGTCGGTTGCTTTGGGCAGGACTTATCAGTAAGACTATGTAATATTATCAATCGCTTCCGCCCGATCGATTGGCAAACTTCGCAGGAATTGGGGTCTTATGGCTGTCAGCGCGACTACCGCACCACTGACCGGTTTACCGCGTCGTCTGGTTCAGGACGGCATCATCGACGAAGAGACGGTCGTCGAATCGGTCAAGCAAGCCCGCAAGGACAAGGTGGGCCTGGTGGCGCATCTGGTCAATCACAACAAGGTTGACGCGCGGAAGGTTGCGATCGCAGCATCGCATGAATTCGGCGTGCCGCTAATGGACATCGAAGTCCTCGACATGGACCTCGAAGCGATCAAGGCCGTCGACCAGAGCTTGCTCAACAAACACCGCGTGATGCCGCTGATACTGCGCGGCAAGCGCATGTTCCTCGGCGTTGCCGATCCGACGAATCTCGCCGCGATCGACGAGATCAAGTTTCAGACCGGTTGTCGCGTAGACCCGGTCGTCGTCGAGCAGGACAAGCTCGAGGAACTCGTCAGCAAGGCGCTCGAGGCCGTCGACACGTCGATGTCGAACTTCGACGAAGACGACTTCGACCTGGAGAGCCTCGAGATCTCCAGTGGCGAAGAGGAACTCGAAGACGACGTCGGCCGCGACGACGTCGAGGACGCACCGGTCGTGCGTTTCGTTAACAAAATCCTGCTCGACGCGATCAAACGCGGCGCATCGGATATTCACTTTGAACCGTACGAAAAGATGTTCCGCGTGCGCACGCGACTCGACGGCGTGCTGACGCAGGTCGCCGCGCCGCCTACCGCGCTGGCAAACAAGGTCTGCGCCCGCTTGAAGGTGATGTCGAGAATGGACATTGCCGAGCGCCGCGTGCCGCAGGACGGCCGCATCAAGATGAAGCTGTCGAAGAATCGCGCGATCGACTTCCGCGTCAACACGTGTCCGACGCTGTTCGGCGAGAAGATCGTGCTGCGTATTCTGGATCCGAGCAGCGCGAAGCTCGGTATCGACGCACTGGGCTACGATCCGATTCAGAAGCAACTGTATCTCGACGCGCTCGCGAAACCTTACGGCATGATCCTGGTCACCGGCCCGACCGGCAGCGGCAAAACCGTGTCGCTGTACACGGGCCTGAATATCCTGAATACAGAAGACCGGAATATATCGACGGCCGAGGACCCGGCGGAAATCAACCTGCCCGGCATCAACCAGGTCAACGTCAACTCGAAAGTCGGGCTGACGTTTGCTTCGTCGCTGCGCGCATTCCTGCGGCAGGATCCGGACGTCGTGATGGTCGGCGAAATACGCGACCTCGAGACAGCCGAGATCGCGATCAAGGCGGCACAGACCGGTCACCTCGTGTTGTCGACGCTGCATACGAATGACGCGCCGAAAACTCTGACGCGGCTCGTCGATATGGGTGTAAAACCGTACGCGATTGCGAGCACGGTTAGCCTGATCATCGCACAGCGCCTGGGCCGGCGGCTGTGCGACAACTGCAAGGAGATTCGCGACATTCCCGGTGAAGCGCTGCTGACAGAAGGTTTCACCGAGGACGAGATCAACTCGGGCTTGAAGATCTTCGGGCCGGTCGGTTGCAACCAGTGCAACGGCGGCTATAAAGGGCGTGTCGGCATATTCCAGGTCATGCCGATTTCCGAGACGATCCAGCGCATCATCCTCGAGGGCGGCAACGCGATGCAGATCGCCGAAACTGCTGCAAAAGAAGGTGTACCGGATCTGCGGCGGGCGGGATTGAAG
Organism: Gammaproteobacteria bacterium; assembly: GCA_051008895.1. Classification (GTDB taxonomy): domain Bacteria; phylum Pseudomonadota; class Gammaproteobacteria; order Steroidobacterales; genus SMWD01. The sequence continues at coordinate 15,324 of JBPCXI010000205.1, forward strand.
AAAGTCAAGGACGGCGTTACCGGCCTTGAGGAGATCAACCGCGTTACAATCGAATAGTTGTTGTGCGTAATTTTTGGAATGGATTGCTATGGCTGATTCTGCTGTACTAGATACGGTCCCGTTTAACTGGGAAGGTACCGACAGTCGCGGTAAGCGCGTCAAGGGAAAGACACTCGCGACGAGCGAAGCCGCCGTGCGCGCCGAACTGCGACGCCAGGGCGTCGTGCCGGTGCGAGTCCGCAAACAGACCGTGCTTTTCCAGAAGAAAGGCAAGGTCACGACCGCCGACATCGCAATTTTCAGTCGCCAGCTCGCGACGATGCTCTCCGCCGGTATCCCGCTCGTGCAGGCCTTCGAAATCGTCGGCAACGGCCACGATAACCCGGCGATGCAGAAACTCATCCTCGCAGTCAAGCAGGACGTCGAAGGCGGCACCGCGCTCGCCGAAGCGCTGGCGAAACACCCGCTTTATTTCGACGACCTCTTCGTCAACCTGGTCGAGGCCGGCGAACAGGCCGGCGCCCTCGAAACGTTGCTCGACAAGATTGCGACCTACAAGGAAAAAACCGAGGCGATCAAGAAGAAGATCAAGAAAGCACTGACTTACCCGGGAGCGGTACTCGTCGTGGCAATAGTCGTGACCACCATTCTGCTGATTTTCGTGATTCCTGAATTCGAGTCGCTGTTCCAGGGCTTCGGCGCAGACCTGCCCGCATTCACACGCATGGTTATCGACCTGTCCGATTTCATGCGTCAAAAGGGCTGGGCAGTGCTGATGGTATCCGTCGCGTGCATCAGCGCGTACCTGTACGCGTACAAGCGGTCGCGCAAGATGCGCGAAACTCAGGACCGGATCATGCTGAAGGCGCCGGTCGTCGGGCCGATCCTCGTCAAGGCCGCAATCGCGCGTTTCGCGCGTACGCTGTCCACAATGTTCGCCGCCGGCGTGCCGCTCGTCGAGGCGCTGCACTCGGTCGCGGGAGCAACCGGCAACATCGTCTACGAAGATGCCGTCATGGCCATTAAAGACGAGGTGTCCACGGGCCAGCGGCTGCAGCGCGCGATGGAGAATACGGACCTGTTTCCGAACATGGTCATCCAGATGATCGCGGTCGGCGAAGAGTCCGGCTCGCTGGACGAAATGTCGAGTAAAGTCGCGGACTTCTACGAGGAGGACGTCGACAACGCGGTAGACAACATGAGCAGCCTGCTCGAGCCGATCATCATGGCGATCCTCGGCGTGCTCGTCGGCGGGTTGGTCATCGCTATGTACCTGCCGATCTTCAAAATGGGCGCTGTGGTTTAGGAAGGCCCGCACTCGGCGCAGCTTTGAACCTCGCCGAAATACTGACCGCCAATCCGCCGCTGTTCGCCGGCGTCGTCGGGCTGTTCGGCCTGCTGGTCGGCAGTTTCCTGAATGTCGTGATCTATCGGCTGCCCATCATGCTCGAGCGCGAGTGGAAGGACAGTTCATGGAGTCTGCTCTGGGGCGGAATGCCGCAGGCGCCCGGACCGGCGGCGGACCGATTCGACCTGACGGTGCCCCGCTCCGCGTGCCCGAGCTGCGGTACGCAAATCACAGCGCTGCAGAACGTGCCGGTGCTGAGTTGGCTGATTCTGGGCGGCAAGTGCGCGGCATGCCGCGTGCGGATTCCGGCGCGCTATCCGGTGATAGAGGGCGTTACCGGCATTCTCTCGGCCGCCGTCGCCTGGCAGTTCGGATTTACGCTGGACTGTGCCGGCGCGCTGCTGCTGACATGGGCGCTGATCGCACTGACCGTCATCGATTTCGACACGATGCTGCTGCCTGATTCGATCACGCTGCCGCTGCTGTGGGTCGGGCTGGCGGTCAGCCTGATCAATCCCGATTCGGCGATATTCGCGGCACCGCGCGACGCCATCGTCGGCGCGATCGCAGGCTATCTCAGCCTGTGGACCGTGTACCAGGGCTTCAAGCTCGCAACCGGCAAGGAAGGCATGGGCTACGGCGATTTCAAGCTGCTTGCCGCACTCGGGGCGTGGCTCGGATGGCAAATGCTGCTGCCGATCATCATCTTGTCGGCGGCTATCGGTCTCATCGCGGCCGTCGGCATGATGGTATTTCGCAGTCACGACCGCCAGGTGCCGATACCATTCGGCCCCTACCTGTCGACCGCCGGATTCGTGGCGATGATGTGGGGCCCGCAGCTGCTCGACGCATATATGGGCGTCGCCGGTCTGCGATAATCGGCGCATGCCCCGCGGTACAGCAAACGCGTTGCGGATCGGACTTACCGGCGGGATCGCCAGCGGCAAGACCCTGGTGGCCGACTGCTTCGCCGAGCTCGGAATCCCGGTCATCGATACGGACCAGGTCGCACGAGACATTGTCGAACCCGGACAACCCGCGCTGCGCGACATCCGGCGTGCGTTCGGCGACGAAATATTGACCACGGACGGCCGCCTCGACCGACGCCGCATGCGGGCGTTGGTGTTCGCCGACGCCGACCGTCGGACCGAGCTGGAGGCCATCCTCCACCCCAGGATTCGCAGCGAGACGGCCGCGCGGGTCGCTGCGGCGCAGGGCCCGTACGTCATAGTCGTCGTCCCGCTGCTGGTCGAGACCGGCTTCGACGGCATGACCGATCGGGTGCTGGTCGTGGACTGCCCGGTAGCAATGCAGAGAGCGCGGCTGCTGGAGCGAGACGCGGAGAATCCGGCGCAGGTCGAGCGCATTCTCGCCGCCCAGGCCTCACGGGCGGAGCGGCTGACCGCGGCCGACGACATCGTCGACAACTCGGGCGACATCGACGCGACGCAGGACCAGGTTCGACAACTGCACGAGCGTTATTTGTCGCTGACGAAAAGTCGCGTTTGCGACCGGGGACCGGGTAGCGCAAAATAGTGTCGCCAGTCGCCACCGGAACCTGATACGCGTTAGCGCTATCAACTACTGCCGATGAATGAACCCGCCGAGCGCCTCACGCAAACCGGCCAGGTCAAGAGTAATTCCGTCGTTTACGAACAGCCGCTCGGCGAAAGAATGCGCACGTTCCTGCGGCTGGAATATCTTTACCAGCAACTGCTGTTCAGTATGGAACGGCAGTCACCGTGGGCGACGCGGACGGCCATGTCGAGCCTGCTCGACATCGTTGCCATCCTGTCGCGCGGCGATATGCGCAAGGATGTCATCAAGGAACTCGAACGGCAGATCTATATATTCGATCGATTTCAGAACACGCCGACGGTCGACGAGGGCCGACTCGACGATGTCATGCAGAGCCTGCAGGCCTTGCGAAACAAGCTAAATTTCATTGGCCCTCAATACCTTACGGCATTGCGCGAGAACGAATTTCTGAATTCGGTCAAGCATCGCAGCTCGATTCCGGGCGGCACCTGCGAATTCGACCTGCCCGACTTCAGCTTCTGGCTGCGGAAACCTTACGAACGCCGGCTCGAAGACATGCGGGAATGGACCGAGAACATTCGCCCGCTGTGCGAGGCCGCCGGGCAGCTGCTCTGGCTGCTGCGCAACAGCGGCCAGACGGTCGCGCAGGTCGCCGTGAAAGGCGTGTTCCAGTACACGCTGGGCCGCGACATGACAGCCGGACTGCTGCGCGTAACGCTCGCGCCCGGATATCAATCGTTTCCCGAGATCAGCGGCAGCCGGCATCGGTTTACGATACGCTTCATGGAATGGGGGAGTGTCGGCGAACGCGCGACGCAGTCCACGCATGATATCCCGTTTAACCTCACTATCTGCTGATGCGGAAGCGCAGCCCCGCCTGATTTTTCCGGCGAAACTTTTCCTGCCTGATGTACGGAAAAGCTTCGCCGGAAAATTCAGGCCCCACAATCCAGCCCCGTAACTGCAATCGGGCCGGCCAACTCGAGGAGCACAGCCGGATTTCGCGTCGACGGTCGCCTTGCTGGGGTGGCAGCGGGCCCGCCGCGAGGCCCGTCCGGCGATTTTCCGAGAAAGCTTTTCCGGACATCAGGTAGGAAAAGCTTTCTCGGAAAATCGCTTGGCGCTAGCGCTCCGGGCCCCTCTCGGAGTCCAGTAGCACGTCGATAATAGGTAGATCAGCAGGTAGAAGCCCCGCCTCGGGTAGTTCCTGGATTCGCGTCCACTTTATTGGCTGCCCCTCGATGCCGGTCGGCTCCCCGTCGTATTGCGTGACGCGCCAGACGTGTAACCGCACGATCCTGTCGCGATACTCATGGGTATATTCGACCAGCGGTGTCGCCGCACGGACCTTGATGCCCAGTTCCTCATGTAGCTCGCGCGTCAGGCCCTGCAGCGGTGTCTCCCGCGCATCCAGTTTGCCGCCCGGAAACTCCCACCAACCGCCGAGATGACCGTCTTCGGGCCGACAAGCGATGAGTGTGCGTCCGGCCGCGTCGGTCAGCACCCCGGCCGCGACCTCGATCTCGGGCTTTTGCGCAGCGCTCACCGCGGCGGATCGCGGATCTCAGCCCAGCCGGCCGTGGCAGTGCTTGTATTTCTTGCCGGACTCGCACGGACACGGCTCGTTGCGCCCGACCTTTCGATTCGCCCGCACGAACGGCGTCGCCGGATCGGCCGGCTCCGCCGGCGGCGGTGGCGTGCCGGCACCCGGGCCGGGTCCGATCGCCGGTGGCGGCACGGCCGCCGACGCTGACGGGTTCGCGATCGCCGACTGCACCTCGGCGTGTCGCAGCTCGAGATCCTTTGACGCCGCCCTCTGCGCTTCCATTCGCTCGACGTCCTCTTGAGACGCAAACTGCACGCGAGATACGATGCTGGCCACGTCGTGTTTGACTTGATCGAGCATCGCGCCGAACATTTCAAAGGCCTCGCGCTTGTATTCCTGTTTCGGGTTCTTCTGCGCGTAGCCGCGCAGACCGATGCCCTGCCGCAGGTAGTCCAGCGCTGCCAGGTGTTCTTTCCATTGCGTGTCGAGCTGGCCGAGCATAACGACCTTCTCGAACTGCTTGCGCAGTGCCGGGTCTATGTGAACGATTTTTTCGGTGTAGGCGGTCTCGACTTCGTCGACGATCAACTGCGTCAGTGCGTCGGCATCCGCGGCTTCAACGGCCGCCTCGAGACGCCCGGCATCCAGCGACGAGCCGAAATCCTGATTGAGTGCATTCAAAAGCCCGTCAGTGTCCCAGTCGTCGGCAGGCAGGTCCGGATCGACGTACTCGGCGACGAGACTCTCGAGCACCTCGGCGCGAATACCGGCGATGGCATCACTCAGATCTTCGGCCTCCATCAATTCGTTCCGCTGCTGATATACGACGGTGCGCTGGTCGTTGGAAACGTCGTCAAACTCGAGCAGCGACTTGCGCATATCGAAGTTGTGCGCCTCGACCTTGCGCTGCGCGCGCTCGATCTGCCGCGTCAACAGCTTGCTCTCGATCGCTTCTCCGTCGCGCATACCGACGCGCGTCAGCATGTTCTTCGTGCGCTCCGGATCGCCGAAGATGCGCATCAGGTTATCTTCCATCGACAGGTAGAACCGGCTCGAGCCCGCATCGCCCTGCCGTCCGGATCGCCCGCGCAGCTGGTTGTCGATGCGGCGAGACTCGTGGCGTTCGGTGCCGATTATGTGCAGGCCGCCCGCCTCCAGTACGTGCTGATGGCGCTGGTCCCAGTCTTCGTTGACGCGCGCGAGCTGCTCTGCGCCGGGATCTTCACCGAGAGCCGAAATCTCGACCTCCGGGTTACCGCCGAGGACGATATCGGTGCCGCGCCCGGCCATGTTCGTCGCAATGGTTACCGCGCCCGGCCGGCCCGCACTCATGATGATATGCGCCTCACGCTCGTGCTGCTTGGCATTCAGCACCTCGTGGCTAACGCTCTGCTTCTTCAGCAGACCGGCGAGCAGTTCGGACGCTTCGATCGACGTCGTGCCGACCAGCACCGGCTGCTCGCGTTCCTGGCAATCCTTGATATCGTCAATGATCGCCTCGAATTTGTCTTTCTGGTTGAGGAACACCAGGTCCGGCTGGTCATCGCGGATCATCTGCCGATGCGTCGGTATCACGACGACTTCGAGCCCGTAGATCTGCTGGAATTCGAACGCCTCGGTGTCCGCGGTTCCGGTCATGCCGGACAACGTGTCGTACATGCGGAAGTAGTTCTGAAACGTGATCGACGCGATCGTCTGGTTTTCTTCCTTGATCGTCACGCCTTCCTTCGCCTCGACCGCCTGATGCAGACCGTCCGACCAGCGCCTGCCGGGCATGGTGCGGCCGGTGAACTCATCGACGATCACGATCTCGCCGTCGTTGACGACGTACTCGACATCCCGCTTGTACAGGTGATGTGCCCGCAGCGCCGCGGTCAAGTGGTGCATCAGGCGAATGTTGGCCGCGTCGTAAAGGCTCTCGGACGCGCCGATCATGCCGGACTTGACCAGCAAGCGCTCGACGCTTTCGTGCCCTTCCTCGGTCAGATAGGCCTGACGCGTCTTCTCGTCGACGGTGAAATCGCCGGACGCTTCCTCGTCCGGCTCGCCCTCGTCGTCAGCCGCCTGCACCTTCAGGTCGGGGATCAGCTTGTTGATCGCAACATACAGGTCCGAGCTTTCGTTCGACGGCCCGGAGATGATCAGCGGAGTTCGCGCCTCGTCGATCAGAATCGAGTCGACCTCGTCCACGATCGCGAACCCGACGCCGCGCTGCATCTGCTCGTCACGATGCTGCGCGAGGTTGTCACGCAGGTAGTCGAATCCATACTCGTTATTGGTACCGTACGTGATATCCGCCGCGTAAGACTCGCGCTTCTCTTCGCGCGGCTGCCCGCTGCCGATTACGCCGACGGTCATGCCGAGGAATGTGAAGATCGGGCTCATCCAATCCGCATCGCGCTGGGCGAGGTAATCGTTGACCGTCACGATATGCACCGGCTTACCGGACAATGCGTTCAGGTAGGCCGGCAACGTCGCGACCAGCGTCTTGCCTTCGCCGGTCCGCATTTCGGCAATTTTGCCCTCGTGCAGCACCATGCCACCGATCAGCTGCACGTCGAAATGGCGCAGGCCAAGCGTGCGCTTCGACGCCTCGCGGACCACGGCAAACGCCTCGGGAATCAGCGCTTCGAGCGACGCGCCGTCCGCGACCCGCTGGCGAAACTCGTCCGTCTTGCCGCGCAGCTCATCGTCGGACAAGGCTTCCAGTTCCGCTTCCATGGCGGAGGCCTTTTTTACGTGCTTGTTGTAAGCCTTCAGTAACCGCTGATTGCGACTGCCGAACAGCGCGTTGATGATGTTAGCCAATCGAATACCTCTCCGGCTCCGGCCGTCCACTGCCCGGAACCCGTCTATACCCTGGGGTCGCGGCGACTCGGCGGTCGCCATTTGTACTGGTCACGCGAAAAACCCGCTCGCCGGCGGGTATTGTAAGGGTATCGGCTTTTGCGCGAAACGACCCGTCGGCCCTTTATCGGCCGGGGCTCGCGGCGCCTCTGCGGTCAGGTGGTCTGGCGAATGAAACGGACCGGATCCACCGAGCGGCCGCGATGGCGGACTTCGAAATGGAGATTCGGGCCCGTTGCCCTGCCGGTTGAACCCATCAGCGCTAGCGTCTGGCCCGGCTGAACCTGATCGCCGGCGGCGACGAGGTTCACCTCGTTGTGGGCGTAGCGCGTGACGTAACCATTGCCATGATTGACCTCGACCATGTTCCCATAGCCGGAACGCTTGCCGGAGTAGGTGACGACGCCCGCCGCCACGGCGATGATCTCGGTGTTGCGCTTGCCGGCGAAATCGATGCCATGATGACTCGCGCTCTTGCCCGTGAACGGGTCCTTGCGCTTGCCGTAGTAACTGGAGATGTAGCCGGACTTGACCGGACGGCCGCGCGGCGACACGCGCTCGTTGAGCTTGCGGGTCATCAGCAGCCCTTCGAGTATCGACAGCTGCTGCTCCTGATCGTGCAACGCTTTGTCCATCGACTCGATTTCGGTCAACACGTCCGCAATATCGCCGTCGCGACGGCCATCGGCAGGCTCGAGCGGACCACCGACAGCGGGCTCGCTATCGAAATCGAATTCGCCGTCGTCGAGATCGGCCATGTCCGTCAAACGACCGCCGAGCGCATCCAGTCGGATCGCGCGCGCGTTCAGATCACCCATGCGAATGGCGAGCGCATCGAGCTGTTCCTGAGTGCGTCCGCGCAGCGCAGCGATTTCATCTCGCTGCCGCTCGATGTCGGCCTGGATCGCGGTAACCTCGGCGAGTGGTGCTGAGGCACTAATCGAACCCGCCATATACCAGGCAAGTCCGCCCACGATAGCCGCAACGGGCAAACAAATGCCTGCGACTACCGCCGGCACGGAAATCTCTATGTGGCGGGCACGCGAGGTGCTCCGCGGCAACAGAATTACTTTCATCAGTTCCGCCTCGACCCCTGTTCTTGTCCACCGACTTGTTGGCCATCGGTGGCGAAAGCTTGAGCGACTGATTCGACAGGCTTACCCAGGCCCGCAGACCCGGAGAAAACCCTCCTCCGAACTATCATTGGCAACCCCGCTATCATCGAATGATCAGAAGACCGGTGGCTTTGCGTCCCCGCCTTTCGACGAGTTTGCCTTTTGCGAGATAAACTATGCCTAACGGCCTGAATCAAAACAAGGAACGGGTCCCAGAATTCGGAAAATCACTTAAAGCATTATGTTAAAAAGCAAGCCTAAGTCACTGTCTCAGCTAATTGAATCGCCCGGGTCTGCCATTGGTCGGCTGGCCGCGACGGCACGACAAAAGCTGGCGCTGACCGAGCATGTCCGCGCCGGCCTTCCGGACGCTCTGGGCACCGAATTGCTGCACTGCTCACTCGACGACGACGGCGCCATGATCGTGCGCGTGTCGAGTCCCGAATGGGCGGCGCGGCTCAGATTCGAGACCGAATCACTCCTCAGCCTTGCGCGCCAGATTCACCCCGAAACCACCAGCGTCAAAGTCCGCGTCGCGCATCCCCAGGACTGAAACAACGGACGTGCCCGAACGTTTTTCCGGTGAGTCTTTTCCTACCTGATGTCCGGAAAAGACTCACCGGAAAAACGCGTCACGCTCGCGCGCAGCATCAACGCCCGACACATCGACCGCCGCGCATTGACCGCAGCGCATTGACCGCGGCGGTTGCGACCGATTTTTTCCGCGGATGCTTTTCCGAACATCAGGCAGGAAAAGTATCCGCGAAAAAAGATCGGTCAACCCGGCACGGCCAAAACCGCCCGCCGCAAAACGCGACAGCGTCCAATCAAAAATGAATTTGGCGAGGTAAGGTTCTAGCGGACTGCTGCGGTTGCTGCAGTCGAGAACGAGACCGGCGCGTCCTGCCTACCCTCGAACGTGACGATTTCCCACGCAGACTCGTCATCGAGCAGCGTCCGCACGAGCTTGT
>JBPCXI010000206.1:0-26783 GCA_051008895.1 Gammaproteobacteria bacterium
TGTCCGACCTTAAGCTGCTGATGCGCGTCGCGTGTTCGGTAGGCGACGATCGTGACGCGGCCCGCGAGGCGGTCAAGGGTTACGCCGCCATAGGCGCCGGCACGACTTATGCGACGGTGCCGCGAGAGTATTTCGACGACGACCTGTGGGACGACCTGACGCGATTCAAAGCGTCCTATGACTACCAGGAGCACGGCAGCAACGAAGCGAAACACAAGGCGTTGCTGAACGACCGCATCATTGACGCGATAGCAATTGCCGGCACGCCGGACGAGGCCATACCGCGGTTCAACGAGCTCGCGTCGCTGGGTCTCGACGGATTCTGCTGGACCGCCGGCATGCCGGAGCCCGAGCCGTTCATACGCGCGTTCGCCGACGAGGTGATGCCGGCGATCGGCCGCTGATGTGGAATCGATTAGCCTCGGCTTCAAGGCTTTCGACGTTCACGAACTCGCTTCTCACTTTGTCGCCCGGCACGCGGGCCTGTATGCGCGTCACCACCTCGATGTCGCGCTCGTCGATACGACGTTCGGTGCGACCGACCGGCCGCCGCTGTTCAGCGCCGCCTGCGGTGCGGCGCTGTGCGAGTGGCTCGGCGGTGCGGACAATGAGGTCGTGTTCGTCGCGGCCGAGCGGCCGATGTTCTGGCTCTACGCGCGGTCCGACGTGGGCGGGCTCGGCGACCTGGCTGGCCGGGCCGTCGCCGGCTATCCCGATGCCGCACCCCCGGCGGCGCTATCACGAGCGTTCCTGCAGGCTCGTGCTGTCGGTCCGGACACGGTCACGTTTATTCCGGCGCGTGACGATGCGGCGCGAATCGGCCTTCTGGGCGACGACGCGGTTGCCGCCGCGGTCGTCAGTTCCGCGGTAGCGCCGCGCAGTATGGAGCAGCGCGGCTATCGCGAGCTTGCCTGGTTCGGCGAAGATCTGCGCGTGCCGACGACTGGTCTCGCGATTGCGGCGGGCGCGCGCGCAGCGCACGGCGACGTCATCGCCGCGATGTGCGCGTGTTACCGCGACGCCCTCGCGCTGATTCACGACGAAATCGGCGTACTCGAGGCGGCGCTTGCCGATGTCTTGACGGCGAATGACGCGGACCGGGCGGCGCTGGCGAGTCGTGTGCGCCTCGCGTACACGCGTGACGGGCTTTGCAGTCGTGCAGTTCTGGAAACCGGCGTCGAGTCGTTGGCAACCGCTTTGCGGTGCCACGATGTGAGATCGATCGACTCGTTGTATGCGGCAGCGATGTCGGCGGACTAGTCGCCTGTCAGCGCGTGGCGCGCGCGTCGATCCATTTCTCGCCGGCGATGCCGCCGACGATCAGGACGAGTCCGTATAGCGTGCTCGACGCCAGTTCCTCGCCGACGACCAACCGAATCACGAGCAGAGACAGAAACGGGGTCAGGAAGATCAGGCTGCTGACCTGCGCGGCATTGCGCGCGAGTTTCAGCGCCTGCAGCCAGAACACGAATGCGAACGCCATCTCGAACGCCGCGACCCAGACGATGCCGACGACGCCGGGCCAGGCAGGCAGGCCGATGTCACGCGTGATCAGGCACCAGACCGCAAGGTATATCGTGCCGAAACCGAAGTTGCAGAATAACCGGACGACCGAGTCCCGTCGGTCGGTGCTCGCGAAGATCCAGTACAGTGCCCAGACGACGGTGCTGGTCAACGCGAGACCGACGCCAGCCGGGTTGTCCAGCCGCATCGACGTGACGTTTCCCCGCGTCGCGATCACGACGACGCCGCAGAAGCTGACGAGGAGGGATGCGATGGCCAGCGGGTGGATACGCTGGCGCAGCAACACGACCGAGAGCAGCACCAGCACGACCGGCCAGGCGAAATTCAGCAGCAGGGCTTCCTGTGCCGGCAGCCTGTCGTAGGCCTCGAACAGCAGCAGGTAGTAGAGAGCGGGGTTGAGCAGACCGAGCAGCGCGGAGCGCAGGAAGTCGCGCTGCGTCCAGGTGCGCAATTCCCGGCGGCGACCGGATAGCAGTACGATCGCCGCGAGCATCAGCGTTGCGAGCGTCGACGCGTAAAACAGCAGCTCGAGCGGCGTCACATAGCGGAGCGACAGGTTGAAAGCCGACGCGACGGTCGACCACAGCAAGACGGTCAGCAAGCCATAGCCGATCGCCTGCGATTCGCTCCCGCGGGGCATCAATCGACGGACTTGGTCGTATCGGGCTGGCGCCGTATTCCTTTACGTTTGCCGTTCGGGGAGCCGGCGAGCGGGTTGACCGGGACCTCGTAGTTCACGAGGAAGTCCAGACCCGTCAGGTCGGAAGTCACTTCGATGGTGATCGGCTGATCGCGGGTGATGTATTCGCCGCAGACTTCGCCGTCATCGCAGATGAAGCCGTCGTTGTCGGAATCCGTTCCGGCAACGACACGGTATTCTCCGGCGGGCACATCGAGGACCTGGTACACATAGTTACCCGCGACGAAATCCACCTCGGTGCCGCTGACCGTCGTACCCGTCACCGGGTCGACGAGGGCAATATAGATATGGCCGACGTTGCCACCTATCAGGTCGTTGCCGACGGTCATGATGACAGGTACCTGCACCGTGTTGACATTCGATGCCAACAGGATCGTGCCGGTATAAACGCCGTCTGCCAATGCGCCGCGATCGACAGTGACGACATAGGTACCGAGATCGTCGCCGTCCACCGCCTGCGCAACCGCCTGCAGCCACGGCCTGTCGGTCGTTACGCTGGTGACCTGCAGCGACCCTGTGCCGCTGTTCGTGACATTGAGTTGCAGCGACGTCATCGTCGAGCCGAAATTCAGCGACAGCGGATCGGCCGCGAGTTGGGGGTTGTCCGGCGGCGGCGCCCCGGCCGCGGTCAGGGCCGCAGACACCGATTTTTGCGCGTCGATCAGCCCATAGCCATAGAAGCTGTCCCGGCCCGGCGCGCCGATGTCATCCGTAAGGTCGCCCTGCACGAGCAGCTGGTCGAACAGCGCGGGCGTCAGGTTCGCATTCGCGGATTTCATCAGCGCGGCGACCCCGGCCACGTGCGGCGCCGCCATCGACGTACCGGCCAGGAACAGATACTCGAATTGCGGCGCACCGGACGAATCGTCCGCATGCGGACTCAGCACGCCGTCCGCATAGCCGTCACCGTTGACGTCGGATGCGAGATTACCGCCCGGCGCCGCGACGTCGACCATCGTGCCGAAGCTCGAGTACGGCGCGCGGTCCCGATCGGGGCCGACCGCGCTGACGGAGACGACGCCGTTATACGAAGCGGGGTAGAGCGGCACGCTGTTGGCATCGTTGCCCGCGGCCGCGATCACGATGACGCCGGCCGCGCGCACCTCGTTGACCGCCGCCTGCCCCGCGGCGCTGAAGCCCGGTCCGCCGATGCTCAGATTGATGATGTCGGCGCGCGGATTCGCGACGCTACCCGACGAATTCGGCAGTCCCGCCGCGTAGCGCATCGCCTCGATCTGATCGAATAGCGAGCAGCCCTCGACACCGCAGATGCGCAGCGGCAGCAACCCGACGTTCCACGCGACGCCGGCGACGCCCGCACCGTTGTTCGTCGTTGCACCTATCGTTCCGGCCACGTGTGTGCCGTGGAAGATACTGCGCACGCCGGCGTCGCCCGGATCGTTGGGGTCGGCGTCGATACCGCCGCCGTCGGCCGCGTTGGCTGCGTCGGAGACGAAATCGAAGCCGTCGACGATGCGCCCCTGGAAGTCCGGGTGGCCGGCGAGAATACCGGTGTCGAGCACCGCGACCGTGACGTTGGCAGAACCGGTCTCGAGGTCCCACGCCGCCGGCAGGTTGATCATCGGATAGTGCCACTGGAACGAGTACAGCGGATCGTTCGGGATCGCGAACGGTTGCCGCAGGTAGTTCGGCTCCGCGAATTCCACATCCGGGTCCGTGGCCAGCGACTTCAGCGCCATCAGCGTCCGCCACTTCTTGCGTGCGGCCGGATCACGGAAGCGTCGAATCGGTGCGTTCACCGTGCCGCCGTTCGCCGCGGTGGCGGCGATACGGGCGTCCGCGCCGGCATCTAGCTCGAGCAGCATCGGGCGGCCCCGCGCGCCGGCGCGTATGCGAAATCCGTGTGCCGACATTATTGCGGCGGGCTCTGCGACGGATTGCCGGTCGGCGTTCTCACGCATCTTGACGATGGCCTCACCGGGCACGAAGTCCGCGGACATGCGCTGCGTGCCGGCACCAGCCGTCAGCGGCGCCTGGCCCGTCACCAGGTTATACGTCGACGCGCCGCCGAATGCGGTGACGTTCACGAAATAGTTTCCATCGAACGGTGCAACGACCGACTCCACCTGTCCGACCAATACCGATTGAGCGACAACGAAGCCCAGCTCGTCGAGCAGGTAAAGATCCAGGTCAGCGGTGGCAAAATCTGCAATGACCATATTGACCGTCGCATCGGCGGTGAGGGTCACGGCGAAATAGTCGTCGACGTCGCCGCCGGTCGTTGAGCGCCCCGGTGCGCCCGTGCCCGGCACGTTGACGTAGCCGCCAACGGTGACCGGAGTCGGTATCGCTTGCGCGAGCAATTGTGTGTCGTTGGATATATAGAGTGCGCGGGGATCGTTCGTATCGCTGTCGCCGACCGCGCCGAGCGGCGCGGTTACGGTGCCGAACAGATCCTGCACCGTCGGTGCGAGTACCGTAATCGACACCTCGTCCGTGTCGGTCACGCCGAAGTCATCAGTGACCGTCAGGCTGAATTGCAGGTCGGTTGCCGCCGCAACGTTCGGCGCGGTGAACGACGCCTGCATCTGGTCACTATTGTTGATTTGTACAACCGGGCTACCGGCGGTCTGTTCCCAGCTGAAGATCGCAAGCGTCGTGTCCGGATCGGTGCTGGCGCGGCCGTCGAGCGTTGTGACCTGCGCTCCGGTCGCGGTCTGGTCTGCGCCGGCGTCGGCGATCGGCGGCTCGTTGGTCGCCGCCGACACCGAGATCGTGACCGCGTCCGTCGTGCTGGCCGCGTTATCGTCTGTGACCCGGACCTGGAAGACGAGATCGGTATCGGTCGGGAAGCGCGGCGCGACAAACGATGCCTGTGCCGACGTCGGCGCCAGGATGCTTACGGTCGGGCCGCTGAGCTGACTCCACTGGTATGCGCTGATCGTGCCGTCCGGATCGAAACTCCCGGCCGCGTCGAGTACGACGAGCAGATTGGGGTCAGTCGTGTCGTCAGCGCCGGCATCGGCGCTCGGCGGGTCGTTACGGCAGGCCGGGTCGCTCGCGGTCAGGCTCGCGTTGAACGCGCACGCGGCTTCGCCGGACCCGCCGCCTCCGCCGCCGCAGGCTCCGAGCAGGAGGCACACCAGTACTGTGCTTGCCCGACGCATCATGGTGATTTGACCGATTTTCGGGACCAAAGGTCCCGTAACAACGCAACAACCCTTTAATACTAGCGACGTTCGCCGATTCGCGCCTGTTCGGTCGGCGGATTCACGACCTGCGTCACGATTTCGAGCAGTATCTCGACGCCGCGGTCGATATTTTCGACCGAAATCCGCTCGTTATTCCCGTGATAGCCGCTAATGTCGGCGAGTGGGATTATGAAAGGTGCAAAGCCATAGCTCGCGATTCCGCGTTCGCGCAGGTAGTGGCTGTCCGTGAATCCGGTCGATATCGTCGGCACGGCCTCGACACCGGGAAATCGCTCGCCCATGACCCGTTCGATTGCTGCGAACAGCGGGGAGTCTGTGCCGGACGCGCTCGCGCCATACGACAGCATCGGATCGATCCGAATCGAGTCGTCGTCGATGATCGTTTGCAGCTGCGCCAGGAAGCCGACGGGTTCCTGGTCGGGCAGCAGTCGGCAGTCGATCTCCGCGTATGCACTGGGGCCGACGACATTGACTTTCTCGCTGCCGGCGACGCGCGTAATCGCGCAGGTGTTTTGGGTCAGCGCGGACAGGTTGGCGAAATTCCGGTGCAGACGCGCCCGGAATGCCGGGTCCTGGATCGATATTTCGATATTGCCGAAAGCGGCACCCAGCTTGCCGGGAAAATTGGGGGCAAGTCGTCTGAAGTAGTCGCCGACGACCGGCACGATGCGGGGTTCGAACTCGTGGGTGCGAATGTTGTTCAATGCGCCGATCAGGCTACCGAGTGCGCTCGTCGCCATCGGCGTCGATCCGTGCCCCGCGGGTCCGGTCGCTTCGAGCCGCAGCCATAGCGGAATCTTCTGCGTGACTTCTACGCCGAGCGCGATTCGGTCCTGGACCAGCGTTGCCTGGCCGCCTTCGGTGAGTGACAGTCCGACGCCGTCGAACGCCGCGGGGCGATTGCTAATCATCCAGCCCATGCCGACTGAGCTGCCGGCCTCTTCGTCGGCGGTCGCCATGAAGACGATGTCCCGGTTCAATGGCACTTCGGCTCGATGCAGTGCGAGCATCACCGCGAGGTGCACGATGCCCTGCGACTTCATGTCCAGCGCGCCGCGTCCGTAAATATTGCCGTCGCGGATTTCGCCGCCGAACGGTTCGGCATCCCAGTAGTCCGGATCGGCGGTGACGACGTCGGTGTGATGCAGCAGCAGCAATGCCGGTTCGTCGCCGCCGTCGAGGCGCGCCCACAGGTTCTTGCGGCCCGGGGCGGGTTCCGCGGTTTGATAACGGATGCCCTCGGCTTTCAGTATCGCGCCGAGAAAGTCCACCGCGGCAGCTTCGTTCCCCGGCGGATTCACCGTATTGACGCGGATATACTCCTGCAGCCAGCCGACCGCTTCGCTGACGGCTGCCGCAGCTTCCTTTGCGTTGTCGGCGTCTGCTTCGTCATTCGCGACGGCCGGGTGCGCCAACAGGCATGCAGCGGCGACCAGCGAATAAAGCCAGGCGCGCTGGCGAGTCTCGGCGTGTGGCATTAAGCGGTTCCTTCAGGATCCTCAGGCAAGCTATTGTAATAGCAGACATAGGAGTTTCCGAGGCCCTGATCGTCGCGGATGGATTCCGCGCCGCCGGGCGGCTGCGGTATGCTTGCCCCGGTCGAGATAGCGGGAGTCCATTATGGCGGGAAGCGAGAAGGGCCGGGACCGCGGCCCGGGGATGAAGATGCTGTCGCACATGCTGCGCCGATTCATTCGGCGTGGCACGCTGCGGGTATACGAGGCCGACGGCCACCTGACCGAGTTCGTCGGTACCGACGCACCGGTCGCGACCATCCGGCTGCACGATCCGGCGCTGCCGATGAAGTTGTTTCGCAGTCCGGAACTGCATGCCGGCGAGGCCTACATGAACGGCACCATGACGTTCGAGGACTGCGGCCTCGAAGACTTTCTCGGCCTGTTCTCGATCAACCGCGCGACGATCGCGAACTACCCGCTGCAGTCGGTGTTGCGCAGTATTTCCAAGGTCGTGCGCGGCTTTCAGCAGTACAACCCGATCGGCAAGGCGCAGGAAAACGTCGCCCATCACTATGACCTGAGCGAGGAGCTCTACCGCCTCTTCCTGGACGCGGACATGCAGTACTCGTGCGCATACTTCGAGAATGGCGACGAGACGCTCGAGGAAGCGCAGGAGAAGAAAAAGCGCCATATCGCGGCGAAGCTGCGTCTCGAGGACGGGCAAAAGATCCTCGACATCGGTTGCGGTTGGGGCGGCATGGGGCTGTATCTCGCGCAATGCGCCAACGTCGAGGTGCTTGGCGTGACGTTGTCGGAAGAACAGCACCGTGTCGCGGTCGAGCGGGCACAAGCGGCCGGCGTCGCGGACCGCGTGCGGTTCGAATTGCGCGACTATCGTAATGTCAACGAGCGGTTCGACCGAATCGTCTCCGTCGGCATGTTCGAACACGTCGGCGTGACTCGCTATGACGAGTTCTTCGGCCGCGTCTTCGATCTGCTCGTTGACGACGGCCTCGGGCTGTTGCACAGCATCGGGCACATGAGTCCGCCGTCGACCGCGAGTCCGTGGTTGCGCAAGTACATTTTCCCCGGCGCGTACTCGCCTGCACTGTCAGAGGTGTTCTCCGCGACCGAGCGCCAGCATCTGTGGATCAGCGACGTCGAGGTGTTGCGCGTGCACTATGCTGACACGCTGGTGGAGTGGAACCGCCGCTTCCAGGCCAACCGGCAGCGCGTCGCAGAGCTTTACGACGAGCGTTTCTGCCGCATGTGGGAGTTTTACCTGATCAGCGCGGAGACGATGTTCCGCACCGGCGCGCAAATGGTGTTCCAGATGCAGTTCGCGCGCACGCGGGACGCCGCGTTGCTGAATCGGGACTACCTGTTCGAGACCGAAAACCGCTATCGACAGCGCGAGCACAAGCATCCGACCGCCGCGTAATCCGGCGTCTGGCAAATTTGAGGAGTTATTCATGAGTGAGTTTTTTTCGCGACGTACATTCGTTGCGGCAGCGGGCATGGCCGCGCTGCCGGCGGTCGTCGGACTGACCGGCGCATGCGCCCAGGACCGAAGCGAGGGGGCAGGCGGCAAGCGCCAGATGCCGGACCTGACGAAACCGCGCGCGAACCTGGAGGGCATGCTGCGCATGACCGCGAGCCTCGAAGAGGAAGACGTGCCGTGGTGGTTCGACGGTACGATTTTCGGCATCGTCGGAGAGAATGCGCCGCTGCCGTTGGTGCGATTCCAGGGTTGGGAGGTGTACTGGGTGCGCCCGGTTGAAAACGACGCGTTCGAGCTGACCGGCCATACCGTGACGTTCTTCGGCGACGTCGAGACGGGTGAGATGCTCGATACTTTCGACAATCCTTATACGGGCAAGACCAATACCGTGCAGCCGTCCGTGCAGGGCGGTGGCGCCGGTTTTGGATTCAACTACTCGGTCGACGGGGTGCGGCCGACCAAATTCCTCGACAAGATGCCGGAGAAGCCATTGCTGCTGCAGTGGAGTTCGGTGCGTGACGTGATCTGGATGCACGCGGAGACCGCATACCCGCCGGGTTTGTCGCAACCGCGCAAGCAGCGGCAGACGATGTTCGCGCCGCTCGACGATTTCCGTAATCCCGAGGTCAGCAACCTGCCGACGACGTTCACGGCAACGGTCTTCGAAAACTGGCCGCGGTGGATGGAGATGGGTGACGAGCCCGGGCACGTCATCTGGCATGCGTCCGGTGCCAAGATCGACACGCTCGACGACTTGCCGCCGGATTTCCGCGCGCGACTCGAGCGCGATCATGCGGACCGTATGACCGCTGATCCGTTCTCGGGCGTCGAGAAGAAGTCGACGTTTCAGTAGCGCGGTCGCGGTGGTCGCCCGGGTATAGGCGATTTCTGAACGACGGCTGAACGACGGCTGAACGACCATTGCCTGCGGGGCAGGACCGCGGCCGATTTGTTAAGCCGACGTTCAGTCCGCTCGGTCTATCCTTTCTCCGACGCTGGGGACCAATGACCCGGCGGTGGTAAGGAGAACGACATGACCAAGCTCATTCGCAATGCACGAACAAGGTCGATCCTGGGCATCGGCATTCTGGGTATTTCGCTCGGCGCGTTGCCGCTGACCGGCACTGCCGATAACTGGCGCAACGACGATAACGTTCACTACGACTATGGGCGAGTGACGCACGTGCAACCGATTACGCGCGTCGTGCAAGTCAGTGCGCCGCAGGAAGTCTGCTGGAACGAGCGCGTGCGTACCGTTGCCCAAGACCGCTGGAGCGAACCGCGCAGGCAGCGTTCGTTCACGCCGTCGGTTCTCGGTGGGTTGCTCGGCGGTGTAGTTGGCAACCAGTTCGGCGGCGGGCGAGGCCAGACCGCAATGACGGTCGCGGGTGCATTGCTCGGCGCGTCAATCGGTCGCGACGCCGCCATCAGTAATCACCGCCAGGTGCGTCATCATCGGCCGGCCCGAGTCACGTATACGACCGAGCGCCGCTGCGAGGTGGAGCAGGTCTATCACGAGGAGGAACGCATCGAAGGCTATCGCGTTGCGTACCGGTTCCGTGGTCGAGACTACGTGACGCGCACCGATGTCGATCCCGGGGACCGGATCCGCATCCGGGTGGAAGTCGACCCGGTTCCGGCTATCTGATCGGTCGCGCGTTGCCCGTCGCGCAGGGCCAGGGCCCCGCTTCGGCGGGGCCTTTTTATTTGCTCATCTTATCGGCGCATCTTATCGGCGCATCATTTCCAGCCGCTACGACGCGCGAGCTCTGCCATGCGTGCGAAGACTTTCTGTGGCCGCAGGCGCTTGAGCCGCAGCGCCTGCCTGGCACGGGGGTCTGCCACCACGTTGATCTCCGGGGACCGGCGCGCCAGCTGCGCGACGATTTGTCGTCCGGCCTCGAGCGCGGGCATCGTCACGTCGTCCTTTCGCGTTGTCCCGCCGAATGTCGCGCCGCCGCCGGTCAGCGACGCGGGGCTGAAATTCGAATCGACACCGGCAAGAATCAGCGTCGTCACATCGATTCCGTGATCCGCTTCTTCGGCCCGCAGGCTGTCGCAGAAACCCTGCACCGCATGTTTGGCCGCGCAGTAACCCGACATGCCCGGGATGCCGAATTTGCCGGCGACGCTCGACGTCACGACAATTTGTCCGCTACCTCGCTCCCGCATGGCCGGCAGCACAGCTTTGACGTGCGCAATGACTGCATAGAGATTGACGTTGAGTATGCGGTGGAATGTGTCGAGCGTCGTATCCGCGACCGTCGCATGTTGTCCGACCCCGGCGTTGCATACGAGTACGTCGATGCGCCCGAAATGCTGGTCGACAGTGCGAATGCCGGCTTCGAGTTCGTCGGCTTGAGTGACGTCCATCGGCAGCACGAGAACTCGGCTACCCGGCAGTTTTTTCCGCACGCGCTCCAGTTCGAGCGCGCGCCGTGCCGACAATACCAGCATCGCGCCGGCCTCGGCGAATGCTTCGGCCAAACCTTCACCGACGCCCGACGAGGAGCCGGTAATCCAGACGACTTGATCCTGGAAGGCACTCATCGAATCAGCTTTCACACGCCGCAATTTGTTCGCATGCGCGGATTGCCGTTGTTTCCGGCTTTCCCGACAGGCATGCGATTGCCGCCCCGATGCGAGGCGGTTTGCGGACCGGGTTGAATTGAGCCGCCGGACTCCCGGCGGCTACTAACGGAAACTTACCAGCGACCTCTGCCGCCACCGCCGCCGCCGCCACCACCGCCACCGGTGCGCTCGCGGGCTTCGTTCACGCGCAATGGGCGTCCACCCATATCCTGTCCGTTGAGCTGAGAAATTGCCTTATCGGCATCGGCGTTATCCATTTCGATAAAACCGAAACCGCGCGAGCGGCCGGTCTCGCGGTCGGTAATAACCGCCGCCGAATGCACTTCACCGACCGCTGCGAATAAATCGCGCAACGTGTTTTCGTCAGCACTCCAGGGCAGGTTGCCCACATAGATCCTCTTCATTCACTGTCTCCAAGCCCCGATAAATCGGGCGATCTCCGTTCGCGCATTTCCCGCCTTCGATTTCTTGATTGCCGTATGCACGAAAAAACAAACTGATTCCACTGTCGGTGGCCGTTCACGGGGGATACGCAAAAGGAGGGTGTATCTGGATGCGAAGAGCTGTGACTCAAGAATCAGGCGGCGGGTAGCATTAGTCGATAAACGTTATACAGCGTGCAATGTTAAAAAGCTACTTTTTCAGGCGCTTATGGCCGGGTGACGTGGCCGGACAATCCGGCGCGTGACGGGACTACGCCCGCTCGATCAGTTCGCACCATTCTCCCGACGGCCCCTCGACAATTGCAGTGCGAGCGCCGTCGTAAGGAGGCAGGTCGAGACGTGCCGGTGCGGAGCGAAACGCGACCGGCACTGCGTCCAGATCGTCCGTTAAAAAGCTCACCATCGCCATGCCGGGCGGCAGGCAACCGTCCGGTCGCGGCCTTGGCACCGCGTCGGGTGGCAACTCATCCAGTTCGATCAGGAAGCGACGGCCTGGGAGCGGGACAATCGCCGTCGGAAATACCGTGCCCGGCGGCACGCCGCACGCGTGCGCCATGATTGGATTGATGAACGCCATGGGTTCCATCGTCCGCAAACCTAGCAGCTCGCCATAGAACCTCTGCATCTCGGTCATCGACGGACCGCCGACGGGCACGATGAAGGTGCGGTCCACTTCCGACTTCGCGCCCTTCATCCCGTATTGACTGCCGCCCGGCAGAATACGCGTGAAGTAGACGATCTCCCCGGACGGACCGAGCATCTGCATGGCGCGCGGCGCTTTCGGTCGCGCGAAAAGATCGGCCGGTCCCGCGAGCCGGGTGAAAGGCGAGTCGGCGAGCCTGCTGGCCAGTTGGTCCGGGTCCTCGACGAGGAATTCGGCTGCGCACCAACCGAAATGACCCGGCGGCCCGAACGCATAGTTGTCGCCGCTCTGGACGAAGCGCACGAAGACCGGGTCGCCGCTGGCAGGCTCGAGCAGGCAGTAAGGTTGACCCCGGGCGGCCGGCGTATTCCAGGCCTCGCACTGCGCTGCGCCGATTTCGCCCTCCGCGACGACGCGAAACCCGAGGTGATCGCACCAGGCGGACCGGGCGGCATCCAGGTCGGCCACGCACCAGGTCACTGCGCTCAGGAACGTGAGTCTGCGCGTCGCCATCGATCAGTAATTGCCCGCAACGTTCCACGCGAGTGGCGGTTCTTCCATCAGCGCCGCCTGTTCCCGCAACGCGAGAATGTGTTCGTCCCAGTAGCGACTGGAATTGAACCACGGGAATGCATGCTGGAACGCCGGATCACGCCAGCGACGGGCAAGCCATGCGGCATAGTGCATGATGCGCAATGTTCGCAGCGGCTCGATCAGATGCAGCTCGCGCGCATCGAATTCACGGAACTCGGTGTAGCCATCCAGCAGCTCCCCCAACTGAGGCGTTTGTTCGTGCCGGTCACCGGACATGAACATCCACAGATCCTGCACCGCCGGACCCATCCGCGTGTCGTCGAGATCGACGATGTGCACGATGTCGTCGTCGACGAGGACATTACTCGGATGAAAGTCTGCGTGTAGCCGAATCTGCCGCGCGTGACCGGCGCGTTCGTAACAGCCGCGGATGCCGTCGAACAGGTGCTCGCAGATCGAGACATAGGCGGGCTCCAGTTCTGCCGGAATCAGGCCTTCGTCGAGCAGATAGTCGCGAGACCGCGCGCCGTACGATTCGACGTCCAGAGTCGGACGGTGCTCGAACGGTCGTTCCTCTCCGCACAGGTGAATCCGCGCGACCAGTCGGCCGATCTGGCGCAGCAGGTCCATGTCGTCGAGCTCCGGCGTGCGGCCGCCGCGGTAATCGCTGACCGAAAAACGGAACGGGCCGTGAAAATGCAGCGTGCTGCCGCCGTGCGCGTTCGGCGGCACGACCGGAATGTCTTTCCCGGCCAGTTCAACCGCGAACTCGTGTTCGTCGCGGATCGCGTCGTCGCTCCAGCGGGCCGGCCGATAGAATTTCGTGACGACCGGCGGCCCGTCTTCGACACCGACGCGGTACACGCGGTTTTCGTAGCTGTTCAACGCCAGCAGGCGCCCGTCCGAGCGGTAGCCCAGGCTGTCGACGGCATCGAGAATGTCGTCCGGCTGCAGCCCGAGATAGGCGAGTGTCGCCTCGTCGGTCGACCGCTCGGTATCGTCCGGCACGTCATGGTCTGCGTCGTTGCCGTCGGCATGGATCATGGAGAAATAGCTTATACTGTTGCATCTTCCAGCAGACAGATTATCGACAGGGATGCCTACGACATGGCCAGCGAAACAGCGGAACCAGAAATCAGAATGGATGGGAACAGCCTCTTCCGTGAGGAGGTCTTCACGGACAGGCGCGTCGGCACGATTCAGCGTTTGACGCCGGTCGACGCGGACGGCAATGCCGTCGCCGGCGCCGACGTCATCTATATCGGGCAGACCCAGTTGATGACGCGCGCGGGCCCATTGCCGCTGAGTTTCGAGATCGAGGCCGGGTCGCTGGCCGACGCGGCCGACAAGTTCGGCGACGGCGCGAGCCAGGCGATGGAGGAGACGGTGCAGCGTCTCGAGGAGATGCGGCGCGAGCAATCGTCTTCAATCATCGTTCCGGACGGCGCGGCGGGCGCCGCTGGCGCCGGTGGCATGCCCGGCGGCGGGCAGATCAAGATGCCCTGATTCTCGGTCCCGCGCCGGCATTTTGCGGGCACCGACCGCGCCGGCGCACCCAGCCGAGCGCACTCAACGCCGAAAGAAGCATCCACGCGCCAGCCGGCAGCGGCACCGCGGCCAGTTCGACGCGCGTGTTACCCGGTGCGCCGGGTGAACCAAAGTTGCCTGCGGGCAGCATCGCGGTGGCCGCAACGAAGTCCATTCCGGCAGTCGGACCCGTTGTCAGCACGGGCGTTGCCGCGTTCAGCAGGTCGAGTTCATGAGCGATACCCGCACCGAACTGGTCCCCGTCGGTGTAAGCAACCTTGTTGATCAGCGTGTCGTCGGGCCGGTAGAGGCCGATTTCATCATCGCCGTTGGTCAGTGACATACCACCGCCGTAGACGAAATCCGGCGCGATTCCGAGAGCCGTGCCGTCGGCACCGGAGAAAATCGCGAAGGACAGCGGATCGATCGAAAGGGTGGTGACCGTGAAGGCGTTGCTACCGTCGTCTCGAACGATAAGCCCGTCGAGATCAATCGTGGCCGATGTTGCGTTGAAGATTTCGAAATACTCTCCGTTTGCATCGCTGACGCCGACCGGGTTCGCGAGGTACTCGGTGATGACGAGGTTGTTCGGCGCCAGCTCCGACACCGTCAGCGTCGCTGCCGGCGCGCGGGCGCCGATCAGCGACAGCGAAAGCAGCGTGAGTAATAGCAGGTGACGGTGGTGCATGGTCGTTCTCCCGATCGAGTTGAAATGAACGGGATATGTTCCGCGTCAGGGCAGCCGCGCGCGACGTTACAAACCGATGATTGTGTGCGGATTGGCGAGCGCGGTGGGCGTTACCAGGGCAGCGTTTCGCCGCCAACATTCAGAAAGATGCCGCTCTGTTGCGGCGTCAGTTCATCGATCAGAGCGATCAGATCCGCGACGGCTTCTGCCGGCGTGCTGAGCTCAAGTGCGCCACTGCGAATCAGCGCGACGACCTGTTTGTAGTCGTCCGGTACCGGATCGTCCGGCCCGATTTTTGCGAAACCGCGCGTATCGACGAGACCGGGATTGATCAGCCCGACGATGACACCCTGTTCGGCGAGTTGCAGCGCGACGTTCTTCATCAGCAGGTGCAGTGCGACCTTGCTCGCACGATAGGCGAAGAAGTCCGGCGGCGGTTGGATCAACCCGATTGAGCCGGCCGCGCTGCCAAGCGTAATGATCTTCTTTTGGTCGCTCGCAATTACGTTCGGAGCGAACGTCTCCGTGACTTTCATCGTGCCGATCGAGTTCACTTCGACGATGCGTCGGAACAATTCGTAGTCGATCGTGCCGAACCGTTGCTTGCCGCCGTCGCCGAGCAGCGCCGCGTTGTTCAACAGGATATCGATAGCTCTGCCGGCATAGCGTTCCGCCAGCGCGTCAACGGCTGCATGATCCGTAATGTCGAGCCGTTCGATGATTACATTTGAATTGGCTGCAGCAATCGCCTGCAGGTCGGCTGCGCTGTCGGGGTTTCGGCAGGTCGCTATCACCTGCCAGCCGAGTTCGCCGTACTGACGCGCGAATTCCAGGCCGATGCCGCGGTTGGATCCCGTGATGAGGACTGTCGGTGCGCCGGGTTCCGGATCGTCAGCCGCCGTTTGCTGGGCCCATCCCGTCACGGCCGGGATGAGTACCGCGAGCAACGTCAGTGCGCCGATGTAGGCCGGGCGAATCAACACGGTCCCTGAATGACCCTTAGTGCGCAAAGCATAGCAAATGCCTACGGGAGCGCGCCCGCGATTCGTGTTGCGGCATCGCGACGGACGATCAACCGTCGTGCCGGCGGACGCAGCCGGTGCCAGACATCGTTCGGATCCGTCGCGAACACCGCGCTTTCCGTGGCTGGAATGACGGTCCAGCTGCCGCGGCCGATTTCCGCATCGAGTTGGCCCGGCACCCAGCCCGCATAACCGGCATACAGGCGCAGGCGATCTGCCGAATCGGTTCCCGAAAGTAACTGTCGCAGCAACGGCTGACTGCCGCTGACATACACATTGCCGAAGACATGCTCGGCGTCGGCCGGTGGCCCGTCGCTGCGGACCAGCATCAGCAGGCCGTGAGCTTCGACGGGCCCGCCGATGTACAGTCCGGATTGCAGGCGAGCCAGTTCCTCGATTTCCGGCAACAGGTCTGCGGGTCGAGCGTCGGTGCGCCGATTGACGATGATGCCGACGGTGCCGGAAGCGTCGTGCTGGACGAGCAGGATGACCGTCTCGGCGAACCACGATCCGCGCATCTCGGCATTCGCGATCAGGAACATACCCTGTTCCGGCGTCGGCCCGGCGGCGGCGTTCGCGGCCATCAGCAGCACGACGATCGCGAGGATCGGCCGCGGCGGTTTGCGCCGAGGCCCGGCGCACAGGACCATGCTGGTTGCAGCGGGTATCATCTGTTCGAGTATATGCCCAAAGATCGCGAAAAAACGCTCGCGGCGGCCGCCATCGACCTCGGCACGACTCGATTCAAGATCGGCTGCGTCGATACGTCGGGCCGCCTGTTCGGCATCGGCGCGATGGCGGCGCCCGAGCTGTCCGGCGCTGGCCTCGTGCGCGAGATCGACGCGGCGGTTTATGCCGACAGAGTCGAACGGCTGTTGCGGGAATACCCGCGCGAACTGCATGACGTGCCGCTCGGACTCGTGTGTCAGCGCTCGACGTTTCTCGTCTGGGATCGGAATACCGGCCGCGCGCTGACGCCGGTCGTCTCGTGGCAGGATCGGCGGGCCGCCGACTGGTGCGAGCAACATCGTGACGCCGACGATGTGGTCGTGCGGCGCACCGGTCTGTTGCTGTCGCCGCACTATGCCGGCCCGAAGCTGGCCGCGATGATCGGCGACGATAAGCGTCTCGCAGCGGCACTCGCGGCCGGGGATGCTTTGTTCGGTAACCTCGACGCGTGGCTGACATGGCGCTGGACGGACGGCGCGGCGCATCGCAGCGATCTGACGATGGCTGCGCGCACCGCAATGGTCGACATCGCGCGTGGCGACTGGTGCGATGAATTGCTCGACCTCTACGGGGTGCCGCGCAGTGCGTTACCCGACATCGTCGCGACCGATGCGCCGCCGCTGCCGCTGACCAACGGGATGCTGCTTTGTGCCAGCGTTGCGGACCAGGCGGCCGGTGCGCTGGCGGTACTCGATCTCGACCGCGACTCGGCGTTGGTCAATCTCGGCACGGGCGGCTTCGTGCTGCATCCGGTCGACGATCCGAAGCTGCGGATTCCCGGTTACCTGACCGCTCCGGTACTCGCGACCCGCGAGAATCTCGTAAAGTGCGTCGTCGAGGGCACGATCAACGGCGCCGGTCCGGCGGTCGATACGTTCGGCCGCGGGCGCACGACGTGGCCTGCGGACGACCCGTCCCCCGAGGGCTTCGCGATCCCGGATCTGGACGGCATCGGCGCGCCGCACTGGCGCCCGGAATTCGGCCTGACGCTTTCGGGCGCGGCGGAGCGACTCGATACGCAGGCGGACAAACGCCGGGTCGTCATCGAGAGTTTGCTGTTTCGGGTCCGCGAAATACTGCGGGACGTCGGCAGCGGTCGGGTGCCCGAGAGAGTCTACGTGTCCGGCGGGCTGGCGCGCGCGCCGAGCGTCGCGACGGGTCTCGCCAGCCTGCTCGGCAGACCGGTCGAGTTGCTGGAGCAATCCGAGTCGACGCTGCTCGGCACCGGGCGTCTCGCGCTCGGCGTGTCACCGTTTGCGACGCCCGCGACGAAACGCATCGAACCCACGCCCGACGCAGCCTATCTGCGCGAAAAATTCGTGCGCTGGACCGATTGGCTGCACGGAGTGCTCGCGGCGAGCGAGTAAAGACAGCGCTCGTGGCTTCGGGCTAGTGCGTGGCTTCGCCGCACACGGTGACGCGATGCATGATCCGCTTGGATTGATAGTCGACGAGCGCATAGTGCTGCGTGCAGCGATTGTCCCACATCGCCAGCGAGTTCTTCTGCCACTTGAAACGCACCACGTACTCGGGTTGTTCGACGTGCTCGTACAGGAAGGACAATAGCGCGTTGCTCTCGGCGCGCGTCAGGGCTTTGATGTGCGACGTGAAATTTCGATTGACGAACAGGCAGCGCCTGCCGGTTTCCGGATGCGTGCGCACGACCGGGTGTTCGACGGGCGGCGTTTTCTGCTGCAGCCGTTCGAGCTGCTTCGGCGCCCACGATTGGGCCATGAAATCCGGCGGCATGCTCGCGACGATGTTGTGGACCGCGGTCAGTCCGTCGACGAATGCGCGCATCTGCGGCGACAGTCCGTCGTACGCCGCATAGAGATTGTTCCACATCGTGTCGCCACCGGCCGCCGGTATCTCGATGCCGTGAAGGATGCTGGCCATCGGTGGCCGGGCTTCGTAAGTCAGGTCCGTGTGCCAGGTATTCGACTGATACGCCATCTCGCCCGGTCCCGCGTCGGAGCTTTCAAGGCGAATGACTTCCTGGTAACCCTCGAGCGTTGGGATGAACGGATGAATGTGCAGCTTGCCGAAGCGTTGGCCGAATGCTATCTGCTGCTCCGGCGTAATGGCCTGGTCGCGGAAGAAGATCACCAGATGATCGAGCAGCGCCTGGTGAATTTCCCCGAACGTCTCGTCGTCGAGCGGTTCGGTCAGGTCAACGCCGGATATCTCCGCGCCGAGGGTGCCGGCGAGCGGCGTGACCGTGATTCGATTCAGGATTTCTTTCTGCCGGGCCGCCATGATGACTCAGGCTATCACCGCTCACGCGTGAAAAAAACTCTTCGCGAGCTCCTGCAGCAATGTCGCCTGTGAGTGGACGCCGACCTTCTTGAAAATACTGCGCAGCTGGGTCCGCGACGTGTTGACGCTGATCCCGAGATCGACAGAGGCTTCCGGCAGTGTCCGGCCGCTATACATCGCTCGCGCGAGTGCGGCCTCCGCATGTGTCAGATTGTAGAAATCGTGCAGTACGCTCTCATTCAGGTCCATCGTCGTTGACGGGTCATAGATCAGCGCCGCCGCCAACGACTCGTTCTGGTCGAGGGCCGCCTGCTGCCGATTGAACGGTAGCCCGTAGATAATGAATTTGTACGGCGCGCCGTCGGAAAGCCGGGGTACGGCGATCATCAACCGGCCGCGTGTGGATTCGGGCGCATCCGACGTGCGCGCTTCCTCGAGAAACGTCTCGATCTTGTCCCGAGACTCGCTATCGGCCACGGTGAATCGGTCATCTTTGACGCTGATGCCGTCGTTGTCGGCCAGCAGCTCGGTCGCCGCGTGATTCGCATACGTGACCTGTCCGCGCTGTCCCAGCGTAATGATGCTGCGACGCGCGTTGTTGAGTACCGAAACGGCATTCTTGTGTTCGATGAACATCCGGACGAATCGCTTGTTCAGATCGATCGCTCGGCGCAGGTAGTTCATCAGCTCCTGCAGCGCTTCGTGCTCGGACGGACTGTAGTCGCCGCGCATCTTGTCGCGAAAAATCAGCAGCTCGCATCGATTGTCCGCGTCTGCCGTGACGACGCCGGCCAATACGTTGACGGTCTCCAGGGACACGCCGGACGCGCGCCCGGGTTCCCGCGCAGGTGCGCCGTTCGCTGCTTCCATGCCGTCCAGTTCGATCGTCTGGCCGACCGGCGTATCCTCGAGCCGCGCGAAAATCGTGCCGCTACGCTCGCGCTCGTCGAATAGCGCCCGCACGTAGTCGGACGCGATGCCATGCGTAATAGGCAGGAACACGTCGGGGTTGGCGAGGGGAGCGATCGTCAGCGCCGAATGCTGCGCGCCAAAATACTCGGCCGTATTTTCAACGAAACCGGACATGCCCGCTGTATCGCAAGCGGCCTCATAAGCCTGGGCGACGAGATCGGATAAACCTGATGCGGGCATCTACTAAAGCCTTGTTTTCGTTAGCGCTCGGCGGGTGGCGAGCGTGTTTCAATTCCGGTTACGTTCGGCGGTTACAACTGACGCGAAAGTGTTTTCCAGATTATGTTAAAAAATTTTGCTGCAATTCGCCACAATTCGGAAGTCGGCGACACCGCGCATCATCCAATTGGATGATGCTCAGAAAGTTCTTAAATGTCAAGTAGTTATGGGGTTTCGCGCCCAAAAGTGAGCGTTTGCCGCCGCGCGGTAAGGCCTTTTCCTGTTGTTTATCACCCATTTGGGTGATTGTTCGCAGGCCTCAATGAGAATAGCTTATGTCAAAGGGAAGCGGCGCGAACCTCCAAAGGCTTCCCCACTGCGCCGGGCGGTAATTCGGTACCCCTTAACCGAATTTAATATATACCGTACCGGCGCTTTTTTTCGCCTGCGATTTTCATCGCGGCCGTGTTCACTGCGCGCTCGCGCGGCTTTTGCGCCGGCCCAGGATCAGACCCCTGCGGCTTTGAGTCGAGCCGACAGCGGGATGAAAACCAACAGCGACAGCAGGATGAAGCCAATCGTGACGTAGTTGACCGCCGCGAGTCCCCAGCTGTCGAGGAACATGCCGACGACGGCCGGGCCGATGAAAAAGCCACTCGTCTGCGCCGCCGGAATCAACACGCTGATTTTGCCGCCGCTATCCGACGCCGCGATCGCGCCCATGAAGAATGGGCCGGTCATATTCCAGAAGATCTGGAACACCGAGGCCTTGATGGCCATTTCGACCCAACTCATCTCGCCCTGCAGCAGCCAGGCCATGGCCATTTGTGCCAGCAACGCGACGGTGATCGGCATGAAGCGACCGACGCCTTTGGCAGCGATCGCCGAGGCGCCGAGCGCGCCGACAATCGCGACCATCGTGCTGAATCCCAGCGCTCGCAGCGCCAGTACCGAATCGAGTCCGCCTTCGACGCCGATGCGTTCGACAAACGCCCACATGGCGCCGAGGCCGCAACACCAGATCAACATGGCGGCAAGCCCCGTCAGTGGCAATGCGACGGTACCGGTCGCCTCGTCGCCGGCGCCGGCCTCGTGATGTGCTGAAGCAGTCGGAACGAACCTTATGACCGCCAGGGTGGCAGCGGCGAGCACGGCCAGCGGCACGTACATGCCGCCGATACTGTCGTATTGCTCGACGAGTGGTCGCAGGGTAAACAACGTGATGACGCCGAAGGCGACTTGCGCCGCGATGACGAAACCGAAGTTGCGGTCGGGATCATTCGTATTGCCGATAATCGAAATGCCGATCGCAAACGCCGTGCCCTGCCCGAGGAAGCCAACGGCAAAGCGCAACGCAGTGATCACGTTCGGGTCTGACTGCGTCGTTGTGATCAGGTTGCCGACGACAATGCTGGCCAGTGCGAACACCAGCGCGGTTCGCCAGTTGATGCGGTTTATCCAGAACATCGCCAGCACCGACGCCAGTGCGCCACCGGCCACTTCCGCGACGATGATGAGACCGCCCTGTTCCAGCGAGAAGCCGAGGACGTCCGAATAAATGCCGACGACCATCGGTTGTGTCATCAGTCCGAATACGCCGACGATACTCACAACGCACGCCGCAGCGATCGCGATCGGTGCATTTCTATCCATATCTTTCCCCGGTTGCTCTGTTGTTGCTGTTGTGTGGCGGAGGCGACACTATAACGCAAAGCGTCGCAGGCACACTCGAATCGATCGCGTCGGCTATTCGCGCAACCGGGTCGTTGACCGGTCAGCTCAGTTCGGGCCCGACGGTCTCGCCGATCACCTTGATCGAGTAGGCGGGGTCGTCGTACAGGCGCAGCGACAGCTCATTTACGCCGGCATCCTTGAATTTACCGAAGCGTTCGATCAGCTCGTCGACGTCGTTCAGGTCGCCGGTAAACGTCAGTTCGTCGACGAGCAGTTCGACGAGCTCGTCCGGCACGCCGTCTATGACCGGTGAATCATTCACGTAGGCATGGATGAACGCTTGCATGTTTTCGGCAACGAACTTGCAGTCGCGTTCGTTAAGTGCCGGCGCTATATACCAGTGATCCAGCATGCCGCGCACCCATAGCTTGCGGCGCGCTTCGGCCATCGCCTCATGTCGGTCGGGCTTCACGTGCCAGCTGAACAGGTTATTGATTCGAAAGCCGGAAGTCTCGCGCCCCGATTCGGCCAGCGCGCCGCCGAGGACGCTCATCGTCTCGTCGAGGCGGCCGAGGGTCAGGTCGCTTAGCATCACGCCGTCGGCGACCCCAGCCGCCATCCGCAGCATTTGCGGCTTCGTCGCGCCGACGTACACGTGCGGCGGCTCGTCGGTCGCCCAGGCTGGCCGGTAGTTGTCGACCTGGAATACGTCGCCGTCGAAGTTCAGCGGTGCGCTCGGCGAGGCCTGCTGCAGAAACTCGACGCACTCCCGCACGCCGCGGACCATGCGCGGATGCATCACGTAACGATCCGGTTTCAGGTGCATGGCAATTGTCGTGCCGCCGCCGCCGCCGACCACGATGTTGGCGCGGCCGCGCGAGAATTCATTCAGGGTAAACAGCTGGTTCGCCATCTTGAGCGGGTGCAGCTCGAATGGGCTGACCGCCACCGGACCCATGCGAATCGACGAAGACTCGCGGGCGAGTACCGAAAACGCCATGAACGGGTCGCGGGCCGCCGCGTGATTCGCGGTCCAGACGGCTTCGAAGCCATAGTCTTCGGCGAGCCTGCCGATCTCAAGAAACTCGTCCGCCGACGCGGGTTCGAGTATGAATTGAATCTTCACTTTGCAATGACGGCGCGCGTTGGCGCAACCGTGCCCGGCAGTCTTCAGGCGGTCTTTTTCTTGCGTTCGTCGCGGAACCGATCGAAGAAGTCAGAGCTCATACCCTGCGATTCGGCAAGTGCGTTGAACATTTCCATCGTGACGACGTCTTCGCCGTGCTCGCGGACCCATTCCTCGGTCGACTCGGCGACCATTTTGCGCACGCCCGGCGGGATCGTCATCAGCGTCTTCATCGCATCGGGCGACCAATCCATCGTCATCTTCGTGTCCATGCCGCGCATCGCGTCGGGAGCATCCTGCAATTCATGCATGACGACGTTTTCGGGCTGCAGTTTCGCGTGGTAGTAATACTTGCGGTTTTGATCGCCGAGGCCGATCGGCAGATTCATCGCATTGATACGATCATCGCGATCCATGCCGAGCAGCTCTTCGTCGAATACGAGCGCCTCGATCTTACCGATCACGATGCCGCTGCTCTTGTCCAGGCGGATAATCTGGTCAACCGTACATTCGGCGATCTGCGGGCATTCGGCCAGGCTCGGGGGCTTGACCTTGCGCGACTCGATCGGCGTGAAGCTCGTGTGCTCGAGCTCGTTGACGCCATCCGGCCAGAATCGTGCCGTTTCCATCATGTCGTCGAGGTGGTCCGCCTTCGGGCAGTTCACGACGAATTCGCCGGTTGCGACGATGTTTTCGAACGTATGCGAGCTTTGCCGCAGGCCAATCATCATGCGCGGGTTCTTCGGCATCACGTCGTACTGCATGATGTGCGAGTACGGCGCTGCGTTGACGCGACCCTGCTCGTCGAGCGTCGTCACGATGGTGATCAGTTTCGGGAAGAGCCAGACGTCCGAGTACCAGAACGGTCGGATTTTCGCTTCTTTCTTCAACTCTCGATACCTCGCATTTTTATGGGTGGGCGCTCCCGCACACGCCGGTGAACAAACCTTAGCACGATGTCCGGCAGGCGAACGTAACGATTCTCGGCTCTGGACCGCGTTGTGGGCGCTCGTCGAGCAGCGACATAATGTTGCATGACTTGGGCCATAAGACTATTCGCAGCATTCACGTTTTTGGTTTTCGTTACCTCCTGTTCGGGACGCGAGGACCGCGCCGGCCTCGTCACCGCGGCAGAGCTGCAGGCCTGGCACGTCATCAAGGACGAAGGCGGGCCGACGTTCTCCGGCAGCCCCGCCTGGCGGGCGCACATGGGGTTCGTCGAAGACGGTCTGCGCGAGCGGGGCGTCGTCGACCTGACCCGCGAGCCGCTGACGTACGTTCGCTGGCACGCGCCCGACAAACCCGGCCCCAACCGGGCACTCCGGATCGGCGACCGCAACGTGCCGGTGGCGTCCTACTGGGCCTATTCCGGCGCGACCGGGACAGCGGGCGTAACCGCGCCGCTCGTCATTTTTGAAAGGGGTATGCCGGCGTCTGACATGCGCGACCGGATCGTCGTGTTCGACGTCTCCGGTCCGCCCGAGTCGATGAAATCCGCGTTTTTCGCCGGTAACGAGTATGCGACGCCGGACATGGTGGGACACGACGCGACGCTGGCCGGTGACCAGTGGTTTCAGGGTAACTTCGTCACGCGTTTCGGACGCTTCGATACGATTCTAAAAAACAGCGGGGCGACCGGGGCTATCGTGATATTCGACATGAGCCCGGCGCGCGCGAACGGACTTTATACGTTCCCATTGCTGAATCCCGGCGTGTTCGGCGTGCCCGGCATTTACGTCGACCGTGTCGCGGGTGAGGCGGTTCGTGAAGCAGCGCGCGCGGGGGACCCGGCGACGCTGACGCTGGTCGCCGCGAAAGAGGAGGCGGAGACTTACTTTCTATTCGGCGCGTTGCCGGGCCGCAATTACGGGACCGACGACGACGAGGCGATCATGCTCGTCACTCATTCAGAGGGTCCGAACCTGACGCAGGAGAACGGTACGCTCGGTATCGTCGCGATCGTCGACTATTTCGCCCAACTACCGCGAGAGGACCGCCGGCGCAGCCTGTTCCTGTTATTTGATCCGCAGCACTACATGCCGGGACGACACACCGTGCACTGGTATGCAGACCATCCGAAAATCGTAGAGCGAATCGTTGCGAGTATCGGCGTCGAGCAGCTCGGCCAGCTGGAGTTCGCGGAAAACGGCAACGAGTA
Source organism: Gammaproteobacteria bacterium (assembly GCA_051008895.1). Lineage (GTDB taxonomy): Bacteria > Pseudomonadota > Gammaproteobacteria > Steroidobacterales > SMWD01. The sequence goes on from JBPCXI010000206.1 coordinate 24,879, forward strand.
CGGGCTCAACGGACGGGAAGAGCCGACGCTGATTTTCGTGCAGGAGAACGACGCATTGCTACGGGCCGCGATCGAAGCGGTACAGGCGGCGAAGGTCCCGCGGACCGAAGTTCGCGTGCCGTCGCGAGGCGGCCAGGGCATGTGGGCCGGCCTCGGCGACTTCGCGATCAAGCACAACAGGCCGGGCTTTGCGATCAGCTCCGGGATGAGCGGTTACTGGACGACGACGCCGGGCATCGACAGTTTCGACGCGGAGTTGTGCCGGCGTCAGCTGGACGTGCTGGTCACATTGACGCGGGTGTTGATGAACGCTGATCTGATCGACATTGCTGTGCCCGTGGTCGATCCGGCAGAGAATCCTGCGATGAGCCCGGGAACGCGCCGTTAGCCGGAAAGTCACTCAGGCCCATCGTAATCGCCGTAGATCTGTTGCTTGCCCGGCATTGAATAGTCGCGCCAGTGCCGGATCTTGCCGTCCTCGATGACGAACACGCTGGCGACGTGGAAGCGCCAGTCCTGCTGGCCTTCGATCCCGTCGTATTCCTCGCGACGCTCGTTGACCACGATTGGGCCGATGACGGTGAGGCGCTCGACGAAGAACTCGATGCGACGCCAGTGCTTGAAAAAGCGCTCCAGCGACTCACGCACCTCGCCCTTGCCGTGCCGGATCGGGCCGCCTTCGTAGATCTGGTATTCGACGTCTTCGGCGAGAAAGTCGAGCAATACGTCGGCGTCGCGGCTAGACCAGTCGTTCATGAATGCGCGGGCGAGCTTCTCATTCGATCGCTCGACTTCGGCGAGGTTTCGCTCGTCAACCGGCGTCGAATGCGACTCAGACATACCACTAGATTAACTCAACCTTGAATGAAAAAACGCCCCGGCGGTGCCGGGGCGTTTGGTTAGACACAGGCTATTGCGAGAGTGCTATGGGGCCGAAGGGTCCTCTGTGCATTCGTAGAAGATCCCCGTGGGCGGAAACGGCCCGGGCGGACTCGCCACTGTCTCGCAGTTGATTTTGTCTTCTCGCACCCAGAGGGGCGTGCCGGCGACAATCTTCGAATCGACACCCGGCTGCATGGCCGGTCCGCCCGGAACGTCCATCTGCGCGGCGGTCGGCAAAACCGGTAATGAGAGAAACATCACGTCCGACAGACCGTCGCGCAGATCCTCGTAGCACTCCTGAATGTCGAATACCCGCTTGGTCTCGACCGGGTTGTTCGGGAAGTACTGCCTGGCCGTCTGCGTCGACAGGTTGCCCGTGCAGATCCGGATGCCCGGATTGGCGAGCAGGTCGTCGATGCTTTCGATCACAAAGGGCGAGCCAACCGGAACATGGATGAACTGCGCCGAGCTGCTCAGCGTGCACGTGGCACGACGCCCTTTGAGTCGGCGCAACTCTTCGGACTCGCCGCCCTTGGCGTTGAACTGGTCGAGGAAGTCGACCGTGACGCCCGGCATGTTGACGACCTCGAACGGTTGATAGTTGTCGCTGAAAAAATTCAGGTTGAGACCGAAAATTCCGTCCTGCAAAGCCGTCGTCGTGTTGAACGGAAATGGAATCTCAACGTCGACAACGGTGATCGGCCCGGTGCCGTAGTGCGCGGCGATCTCGGCGAGCATCGCCTGCAGGATGTCCTCGAGAATGCTCGAGCCACCGAGTCCGGCGCCGTACCAGTCGGCCACATTCTTTCCGCCACTGATGAACCACGGTGCCCCGAGGACGACGCCGCGGCGAATCTCCGCATCTGCAATAATTTCCGCGAAGCGTCCCTTCGGGTTATCTGGGAACGGAGTCACGTCCGGATTCGGCAGGCAGTCCGACTGATTGATGATGTATTCGGTCGCGTCGATGACGCCTGGAATCGGTTCGGCGAAGTTGTTGACAGCATCCCGGTAGGCGCCGCT
>JBPCXI010000207.1:0-7672 GCA_051008895.1 Gammaproteobacteria bacterium
TCCCGGTCGTTACAAGAGGGGGTAGTAGCCACTGCGAAACCGCAAGCAGTCCGGTCTCCAAGCCTTTTCCCTGAAAGGTATTCGCCATTCTGATGTTGATACAGTTGTTGCTGTTATTGCTGCGAAAGCCGCAACGGGCCGGCCGGGTGGCTCATTGAATGCCGTCCGCGCGGCCGTTATCATTCTCCATGCGCGTCGGCGCGGAGGGCCTTATTATCCGGTCGTCAACGTGCGGCAATAGTACCCGTAATGCTGCCGCAAAAAATTACGGATTGTTCATATTTTCTTATGTTGGATTGCAAAAGCGGGTGAGCGATCACGCAATCGCAGCACGCAAACAAGTAAGCTCCTCTATGTATCAGGGCGAAGAGGTCCCGAATATACATAATTAAAGCCTCTTCAGCGCCCGGAATCGGTTTCGGGATGCCCGTTCCCGATTACCCCGGATAAAAGTAGAATTTGAATGTTCGGAACTTTCCTCTATATGATGCGAGGGTGCGGTATCCGATGCTTTGGGACTAATTTAGCAAACTGATGAATGACAATAATAATTCGGTCGGCGCTGGCGCCACCGCCGGGATATCCTGGAAGCCGATTGCACTGGCGCTGCTGACTGCAATCCTCCTGCTGCTGATTTTCTCCAATGGCCTGCAATGGCTGCTGAAAGAATGGAACAAGGAGGAATACAACCACGGCTATCTGATTCCGTTTGTCGCCTTCTATCTGCTCTGGGTGCGCGCGGAAGACATCCAGAAGCTGGATCTCAAGGGTTCCTGGATAGGCCTGCTGTTCGTGATCGGCTCATTGGGAGCCTTCTTCATCGGCGAAATCAGTTCGATTTATCAGATCATTCAGTACGCATTCCTGATGGCGCTGTTCGGGGTGCTGCTCTCGGCTATCGGTTGGCGCGGCTTCAAAGTGGTATGGGTGCCCTTCGTCTACCTCTTATTCATGGTTCCGCTGCCGCGGATGATTTACCAAAGCCTATCCGCTCAGTTGCAGCTGGTGTCATCCGAGCTCGGTGTTGCAGTCATTCGTCTGTTCGGTATCAGCGTGTTCCTGGAAGGGAACGTGATCGATCTTGGCATTTACCAGCTGCAAGTGGCCGAGGCCTGCAACGGATTGCGATACCTGTTTCCGCTGATGAGTTTCGGGTTTCTATGTGCGGCCATATATCGGGGCCCGTGGTGGCAGCGCGCAATTATTTTCCTGTCATCGATTCCGATCACGATCCTGATGAACAGCTTTCGCATTGGGGTTATCGGTGTTCTCGTCAACTCGTTTGGCATCGAGCAAGCCGAGGGCTTTCTGCACTATTTCGAGGGTTGGATCGTCTTCATGGCATGCGTCGGGATCCTGTTCGGCGAAATGTGGTTCTTCGCACGAATACGCGGTTTGAAACTCATGGATGTATTCGAGCTGGATGTCCCGGAGTTGCACACGCTAAAACTGTTGCTGCCGACCCAGGTGCAGCCTCAACTGATTGCCGCCGTCGCGATTCTCGGCTTGGGCGCCGTGATGTCACTCAACGTGCAGTCGCGTGAGAACCTGATTCCCGACCGGCAATCGTTTTCGACGTTCCCGCTGGTGTTCGGCGACTGGAGCGGCCGTGACGGAGTCATAGAAGATCAATCCGTGCTCGATTCGCTCGCGGCCGACGACTACCTGCTCGCTGAGTACAGCAACAAGTCCAATGGGATGAGGGCCGGCCTCTGGGTGGCGTACTATTCTGAACAACGCAGCGGGAGGGGCGTGCATTCGCCTCGCGCATGTCTGCCCGGCGGCGGTTGGGAAATCGAGTCACTGTCGGAACATACGATTGAGGGGATCGGACCTGCCGGTGAAGACTATACGATCAATCGCTCGGTGATCGCGAAGGGTGATATGCGTCAGCTGGTGTATTACTGGTTCGTCGAGCGAGGTCGGATTCAGGCGAACGAATACGCGGTGAAGTGGCAGATCTTTCTCGATGCGTTGACGCTGAATCGCACCGAAGGCGCGTTAGTTCGGGTGACGACATTCGTGCCGGACGTCGCGATGCTGGACGAAGCCGACGCGCAGCTCGAAGAATTCGTCAGGGCGCTTGATCCGAAACTCGCGTTTCATCTGCCGCAGCGCGAGGCCACGTTCCAGCAAGCCAGCGTTGCGTCGGGGACTACGACGAACCGTTGAAGCCCGGTGCTGCCGGCCGTGCTCAATCGGCGTGAGCGCCTGCGTCCGTGTCGACGAACCATCGGTAGGTCTGTTCGAGGCCGTCGCGCAGATCGATTCTCGCGCGCCAGCCAAGGCGGTTTAGTTTCGATACGTCCAGCAGCTTGCGGGGCGCCCCGTCCGGCTTGGTCGAATCGAACCGTACCTCTCCGTCGTAGCCAGTCACCTGTTTGATAACGTCGGCAAGTTCGCTGATCGTCAGATCCGTTCCGGTGCCGACGTTGATATGCGACAGCATTGGCGCGGTGGCTTCTCGATAACGATCTTTCGTCAGGCACATGATGTGCAGTATTGCGTCGGCGACATCGTCGACATGCATAAATTCGCGCCGCGCTCGTCCGGTGCCCCATACGTCGACGTGTTCGTCCCCGACTGCAGCGGCTGCATGAAACCGTCGCATCAGCGCCGGAACGACATGGCTCGTCTCGAGGTTGAAATCGTCGTTAGGGCCGTACAAATTCGTCGGCATAATGCTGCGGTAATCGGTGTCGTGTTGACGGTTATACGACTCGCATAGCTTTATGCCGGCAATCTTGGCAATCGCATACGGCTCGTTGGTTGGCTCCAGAGGACCTGACAGCAGCGCTTCCTCCGGCATCGGCTGCGGCGCGAGTCGCGGGTAAATGCAGGAACTGCCGAGGAAGATCAGCCGCTTCACGCCGACGCGGTGCGCGGCGCGAATAAGATTCGTCTCGATCAGCAGGTTGTCGGCGATGAAGTCCGCCGGAAACGCATTGTTGGCAAAGATGCCGCCGACCCGCGCCGCGGCTACTATGACGCAGCCGGGTCGAGATGCGGCCATGAACTCGTCGACCTGATCCTGACGCGTCAAATCGAGCTCGGCGCGCGAGCGCGTCAGGGCATTGTCGCAACCCGCCGCCGCGAGACGCCTGGTGATCGCGGAGCCCACCATCCCGCGATGGCCCGCGACGAAAACTCCACCGTCGCAGAGCGAATCGAATTCGGCCGGGTCGAACTCACTCATGGTGGCTGAATGTCGTGTAGCCTGCCTGTGCGGTCAATGCGTCGCGTTCTGCGATGGCAAGGTCCGTCGCCACCATTTCCGTGACCATGTCGGAGAACGAGATCCTGGGCTTCCAGCCAAGTTGCCTGGCGGCCTTGGTCGGGTCGCCGAGCAGCGTGTCGACCTCGGTGGGTCGATAGTAGCGAGGATCGATGCGGATGATAGGTTCCCCCGGCTGAGCCAACGACGCCGGACCGAGCGCCCCGCCGAGCCGACCGCACTCATTCTCGCCGTCGCCCTCCCAGTCGATTTCGATGCCCAATTGGCCGGCAGCGATCTCGATGAATTCCCGGACGGATCGTTGTTCGCCGGTGGCGATGACGAAGTCTTCCGGCGCCGGTTGCTGCAGCACCAGCCATTGCGCTTCCGTGTAGTCCCGCGCATGGCCCCAATCGCGGCGGGCATCCAGGTTGCCCAAAAACAGACTGCGCTGGAGGCCGGTCTTGATTCGCGCCAGGCCGCGCGTGATCTTGCGCGTGACGAACGTTTCTCCGCGCACCGGCGACTCGTGGTTGAACATGATCCCGTTGCACGCGTAAAGACCGTAAGCTTCCCGATAGTTCACCGTGATCCAGTACGCGTAGAGTTTCGCGACGCCGTATGGAGAGCGCGGATAGAACGGCGTTGTTTCCGATTGCGGCACCTCCTGCACCATCCCGTACATTTCCGACGTCGACGCCTGGTAGAACCGGGTTTTCTCGCCAAGGTTCAGGATTCTGATCGCTTCGAGAATTCTCAGCGGGCCGATCGCATCCGCATTGGCGGTGTATTCCGGGGTCTCGAACGACACGGCGACATGGCTCTGGGCGGCAAGATTATAGATCTCGTGCGGCTGAACCTCCTGGATCACGCGAATGAGATTGGTGGAGTCGGTCAGATCGCCGTAGTGAAGCTTGAAGCGCTGATTTTTCTCGTGCGGGTCCTGGTACAGATGGTCTATGCGATCCGTATTGAACGACGAAGCCCGCCGCTTGATGCCGTGAACTTCATAGCCTTTGTCGAGCAGAAACTCCGCGAGATAGGCGCCATCCTGGCCGGTAACCCCAGTTATCAGCGCTCGTTTCCCCATCGGTGCCCCCTCGATCGTGTATCAATCTGCGTTCTCTATAATACATTGGGGCGCAGGCATGAACTCACCTTCGACGACGAACCGGACCAGTCCTTGCATCAAGTCGTCGAGCCAGTACATGTCGCGGCCGATGTTCTCGTATGGGGTGAGCATTTCGTGCGGCACGTCGTCGGGCAGAAAGCAAAGCTCCACCGGCGCGGTCAAGCGCTCGGTCTCGGCGAAACTCGTCAGGCGGCGGTTGCTGACATATTTTTCGTCACCGGCGCCGACGATCTGCGTCGGCAACGTGAGCGGTCTTTCTTCGCGCAGCCTCCGATTCCGCCCCGCGAGATGCGCCAGCGCCGCGCCGTGTTCGTATCGATAGTCGCAAAAACCGGCACGGCCTGCCGCCTGCCATGCGTCGCATTCATCGCGGATGCCGCCGGGCTTGACGACAATCTCACGAAACCCCGGCGTGCGGCCGACGAGTGTGGCCATCTGTTCGACCGGTTCGGCGCCCGGAAACGCAAACATCGGGGCGAGCAGCAACATGCGGTCGAAGCGGTCGGGGGCGCGGAGACCTGCGTTGAGCGCGACCGCGCCGCCGAGTGAGAATCCGACGACAATATTCGTGCCCGCGCTGAATGCCATCATGTCGATCATGCGCGCCGCGAATTCGGTGTACCGCGGCCAGCTGTCGCCGTCCGGCAGCCGGTCCAGCTGCTCTTCGCCGTCCGCGTTCGGGCGTTCGCCGTGGCCGGGCAGTAAAGGCAGCAGCACGTCGAAGCCCTGCGTCGCGATGCGCTCCGCGAACTCGAACATCTGCTGCGGGCAGCCGCCGAAGCCATGGAACATCACCACCGCGCCGCGGCGCTCAGCGCGAGGCTGCGCGGGGAGCATGCGCGGCACGCAGTCCGGCTGCAGCGGCAGCGCGGATACTTCGTCGGCGTAGCGCTGCCATGCCGAGCTAAAGGCCGCGTGACCCGGTTCGGCGCCCGGCAACGCCGAGGCCGGCACGAGTACCAGGAAAACAAGTGCGCGTAGCGTTCGCATGATGGGTGGACACGTGACAAATGCTGTCCGTAAGGTACCGGCATTGCGGCATAATTGGCAATTCGTCTATGCCCGTCGCTGGCACGAACCGAGGATAAGCCGCATGGATACATCAGCACGCACCGCCGAGCCAGTCCCGTCAATCGAGGCGTCCGCGCTGCTCGAAGCGCTCGCGGCCGTCGTCGGGTCCGACAACCTGTTGATCGACGATGAATCGCGAACGTTTTACTCGACGGATGTGTTTCGGCAGGCCGATGAACTCGCGGTTGCCGTCGTGCGTCCGGGTTCGGTCGCTGAGCTGCACGCGACCGTCCGCGTCTGCATCAAGCAAGGTGCGCCAATGGTGGTGCGCGGCGGCGGTGCGTCATACACCGACGGCTACCTGCCGACGCGGCCGAACACCGTGCTGTTCGACATGTCCCGGCTGACGAAAATCGATATTAACGCGCAGGATATGACGGTGACGGTTGAGCCGGGCGTCACCTGGGCTGCACTCTACGAGGCGCTGTCGGCACAGGGGCTGCGTACGCCGTTCTGGGGTCCCTTTTCCGGACTCGCGGCGACCGTCGCAGGCGGCATGTCGCACTACGCGGTCAACTACGGTTCCGGGCAGTATGGCGTCTCCGCGGAATCTCTGACCGGCATGGAAGTGATTCTGGCGAACGGCGACCTGGTAGCGACCGGCTCCGGCGGCGGTGTCGGACACTCGCCGTTTTTTCGCTTCTACGGGCCGGACCTCGCCGGTCTGTTCGTCGGTGACGCCGGCGCGCTCGGCGTCAAGGCGCGAATCACGCTCCGCCTGATCAACAAGCCGGAGGGGTTTGCCGCGGCTTCGTACGGTTTTCCGGATGGTGAGAGCTGCCTCGACGCGCTGATGGAAACGGCGCGCCTCGGCGTCGTCGCTCAGAACTTCGGTCTGGATCCGCGGCAACAGAAGACCGCGCTGACGGAGATGGAGTCGAAGAACCCGGTCGATGCCGCCTTGACCGTGTTCAGGTCTGCGCGCAACCCGGTCGACGGCGCGCTGCAGGTCGCGAAGCTCGGCCTGGCCGGGCGGAATTTCCTCAAGAATGCCGTCTATTCTGCGCATTTCTCGACCGAGGGCGTGACGAACGCCGAGGCGCGCGAAAAACTCGCCCAGGTGCGCTCGATCGCCAGTCGTTACGGCGCTGAAGTCGCGAACTCGATCCCGACGTTTTTCAACGCGCAACCATTCATGGAGCTCACGCCGATCCTGGGGCCGAACGGTGAGCGCTGGAAGCCGACGCACGGGGTCCTGCCGTTTTCGAGCGTGAAGCAGCATCACGCCGATTTCGAAGCGATGCTGGACGAATATCGCGACCGCATGGAGCGGCACAAGGTCGCGCTGACGCGCATGCTGATGTCATTCAGCAGCCATTGCTTTATCTATGAGCCCACGTTTCTGTGGGAGGACGAGCAGTCGATCTACCATCGTCGCGTATACCCTGCGGCATTGCTCGACAAGAAGCCGGTCCATCCGGCGAATCCCGAGGGGAGGGCGCTCGTCAAGGAGATCAAGCAGCGCATCAGCGACCTGTGCGTCAAGAACGGCGCGAGTCACATGCAGGTGGGCAAGGACTATCCGTATCTGAAAACGCGAACCCCCGAAGTCGCCGCGCTCGTCCGGGCGCTGAAACAGACGCTGGATCCGGAAGGCCTGATGAATCCTGGGGCGCTGGGATTGGGCCAAAAGAAAAGCTATCGGTCGACGGCACTGACCTCGTCCGTTGTCGCAAATGACGCGCGCTGCGAGCGATCGAGCAGCAACGCGCTAACTTGGCGGTAGACGAACTCGTGTCCATACTCGTCCCAGTGTCCGTCGAAATCGGAATTGAACTTCTTCCCATTGGCCGCATACGCTTTTTTCATCGGCGCGGTCAGATCGATGAGTTCGAAACCGATCGATTCGGATAGTTTGTTCATGAGGCGGTGCAGGTACATGATTTGGCCGTTCGCTTCGCCAGCGTAGATACCGTTGCGGTCGGCGTCCATCACTACAATGATTCGCCGGTCCGGATTCTCCTGTCGTATTCGCTCGAGGATGTACCTGGTGATGGTCTCAACTTCGGTTTTTCGTTGCTCCAGCACGCCGAGATCGATGTTCGCGGCGTATCGTGCTTTCTCGCGCGATAGGTTTTTCAATAGCAACTTGATCCGCAGATTCAGGTACAGGTAGCGCACCAGAGCACTTTCGTTCAGCAGCTGTTTCCAGCGATTGAACTCGAGGAACGAATAATTCGGTTTCGGCATCACTTCCTCGACCATTCCTTCGTGGACACGGTGCCGCATGAAGTGCACGTTGCTCGGATTCTCGT
>JBPCXI010000208.1:0-2580 GCA_051008895.1 Gammaproteobacteria bacterium
TGGTTGCGGTCGACGCTGTCGGCGCCGGCGTTGGCGAAATGGTCCTGTTCGCGAGCGGTTCCTCGGCCCGCCAGACCGAACGCACCGATAACAAACCCGTTGACGCGGTGGTGATGGCGATCGTCGATAGCTGGGAGATCGAGGGCAAGGAAAAATATCGCAAGGGGGATGATGCATGAGCCAGGCCGGCTTGCTGAGCGACCGGCAGGTGGACCTCATAGCCACCCGCCTGGCTGAACGGCTGGGCAATCCTCAAACGGCGACGACGCCCGCGCGTCGCGCGCCGGCCGTTGCACCGCGAGCGACGCTCGGCGAGGGCATCTTTGCGACGGTAGACGATGCCGTCGCGGCAGCACGAACGGCGTTCGAACAATTCGATGGCGCGTCGCTCGAATCCCGGCAGAGAATCATCGCGTCGATTCGCGAATGCATGCTCGAGCATGCCGAAGCGTTGGCACGCCATGCGCACGAGGAAACAGGCCTCGGGCGCGTAGAGAACAAGATCGTCAAAAACCAGCTCGTCACGCGCAAGACGTCGGGCACCGAGGTGCTGACGCCGCAGGCCGTCACCGGGGACGATGGTTTGACGCTCACTGAGTACGCGCCCTATGGCGTTATCGGCGCGATCACACCGACGACCAACCCGACCTCGACAATCATCTGCAACACGATTGCCATGCTCTCGGCCGGCAACAGTATCGTGTTCAACGTGCATCCCAATGCCCGTGAATGCTCCATGGCCAACGTCCGCCTTCTGCACAAAGCGATCGTGAGCGCCGGCGGCCCCAAAAACCTCGTCACGACGGTCGCTGAGCCGACCATCGAATCGGCGCAGGCGCTGATGACACACAAAGGCGTCAGGCTGCTCGCCGTGACTGGTGGTAGCGGTGTCGTGCGCCAGGCGATGACGAGCGGCAAGCGAGCTATCTGCGCCGGCCCCGGCAATCCGCCTGTGGTTGTTGATGCGACGGCCGATCTCGAACTCGCCGGACGGCAGATCGTCGCCGGCGCGTCCTTCGACAACAACATCGTGTGCACGGACGAAAAGGAAGTCATTGTCGTCGATAGCGTCGTCGAGGAACTGATGAAACAGATGGGCCGGAACGGCGCCTACATTCTCAATGAAGGTGAACTGCATCGCGTCGAGCAGGCGATCTTCAGCGAGCAGCGCGGACCCCGTAAACATGCCGTGATGGAAAAAGACCTCATCGGCAAGAATGCAGGCGTGATTCTCAAGCGAGCCGGCATCACCTGCAACGGTGACCCGAAATTGCTGGTCGCGAGAGTCCCGAACGATCACCCGCTGATCTGGACCGAGCAGATGATGCCAGTGCTGCCGGTGACGGCGGTACCCGATGTCGAGACCGGTATTGCGCTCGCCAAGGAAGCTGAGCACGGTTACGGACATTCGGCTGGCATGTACTCACGGGACATCGACGCCCTGAGCCGCATGGCGCGAACGATCAATACGAGCATCTTCACCAAGAACGGGCCGTTCTTTGCGGGCCTCGGTGAAGGGGGCGAAGGGCACAGCAGCTTCACTATCGCCAGCCCGACAGGCGAGGGGCTCACGGGTCCCGTTTCGTTCAGTCGTCTGCGACGCTGCGTCCTCGTTGACCACTTCCGCATTGTGTAAGGCGCGTGGTGGCCACGAAGAAGCGACACGGAGCCCTCGCGTTACTGGAGTTCGAGACCGTCGCGGCCGGTGTCCTGGCCAGCGACCTCATGATCAAGTGCTCGCCGATCGCGGTGCTGCGTTGTGGAACGATTCACCCGGGACACTTCCTGGTGCTCGTGGGCGGCAGCGTCGCGAGTACCGAGGAGGCCTACGCCGTGGGCGCACAGTCGGGAAAATCGGAACGCGCGCTGACGGGGAGCATTTTCCTGGGCGATGTGCACCCCATGTTGCATGACGCAGTGCTCGGTGCCCGGCGCGGCCTGGTCGGTGACGCGCTCGGCATCGTCGAAACACGTTCGTCGCCGGCGCTGCTTGGCGCCATCGACGCGGCCGTAAAAAGCACGCCAGTCGTGCTATCCGAGGTGCGCCTTGGCGACGACCTCGGCGGCCACGCGCTGGCATTGGTGAGCGGAAACCTGACCGATACCGAAACCGCGCTTGCGATCTGCGCTGAGCGGGCGGATGAAGAGTTGCTCGCGAAAACCCTGCTGCCGAGGCTCGACACAGACCTGCGCACCCTTCTCGATAAAGGCACGCGCTTCGGCGAGTGCCCGCCGTTCGAGCCGTCGGGCGCCGAGTTTCCGGAGGAGGTGGCATGCTCCTGGGACGCGTGATCGGTACCGTCGTGCCCGCCGCACTTGTTGACGAGTTATCGGCAACGCCGTTGCTTTGGGTGCAGCCGCTCGATCGCAACGGCAAAGACGATGGTGAACCACTGGTCTGCGCGGATGGCACGCGCATGGCGGGTCCCGGGCAGATGATCTACTGGGTCGCCAGCCGGGAAGCGGCGCTAACGCTTGATCCCTGGTTCGTGCCCGTCGATGACGCAATCGTGGGTCTCGTCGACGAGGTCAGGAACTACACTCCCGGGGAATTGAAGGAACGACCCTCGGTCGCGTAAC
>JBPCXI010000209.1:0-12070 GCA_051008895.1 Gammaproteobacteria bacterium
ACCATGTCCGGGCGCACCGCGCCTTCGCCGGTATCGGTGTGCGGCTGTTCCACGAAGTCGCAGTGTTCGACCATCCCGGCCAGTTCCACCACCCGCCGTAATGTCAGTTCGCCCCACTGGCCGCGAACCTCTGGCCGGCGCAGCGCGGTGACGAGATTGCGCGTGTGTGTCTGCAGCGCGTCCTGGCTTGAAGCCATCGCCTGCAGTTGCGCGTTGATGCCGCCGAAGGCCTCGTGACGGTGCTTTTCGATTTCGCCGATCTGCCGGTGAGTCTTGTCGAGTGCGTCCTGGATCGGTTTGATCAGTTCGGTGATCGCCTGCTGTTTCGCGCCGAGATCAGACCGGGCGCGTTCCTGATGCGTACCGAGCGTCTGCGTCGCGAGTTTTAAAAAATTGTCGCTGTTGAATGCCAGCGAGCGATTGGCGAGTTCCGCGAACACGCCGGACAGTTGCTGTTCCACATGCTGAATCGCGAGCCTGCGTTCTTCGGCGAGGGCAGGCTGCGATTTGACCTGTCCGCGCACCTCGGCGAGTTCGAGTTCGAGGCGCCGTCGCTCGCGGCGGCTCCACCATGCCCAGCCGAGCATGCCGAGCAGCACGCCGACGACGATGCAGATCCCGATCAGGACTTGCAGGCGAACGTCGGCCGCGATCTCGGTCAGCAGCTGCAGAATGATTTCCATACCGGTCACTTGGCTCCAAGGATAGACAATAAATCGAACGGTTGTTCGATGCGGTGATCGGCCGGCCAGTCGAGCGGATTCTCGTCCGGCGGAATGAATCCGTATAACGCCGCGACCGTCGTCATCCCGGCCGCGTTGCCCGCGGTAATGTCCCGCGCATCGTCGCCGACGTACATCGAGTCGGCCGGCGCGACGCCGCTCAGCTTTGCCGCGTGCAGCAGCGGCTGCGGATGCGGCTTGCGCTGCGCGAGCGTGTCACCGCTGACCAGTGTCGCACTGCGCGCGAGGAGACCGAGTGCATCGAGCAGCGGTTCGGCGAGGTATCCGGGTTTGTTCGTCACCACGCCCCACAAGATTTGCTCACGCTCCAGGTGCCCGAGCACGTCGGCCATGCCGTCGAACAGCGCTGACGCGACTGCGAGCCGGCCCTCGTAAACTTCAAGATACCGGTCGCGCAGGCTCATGCGGTGAGCCTCCTCGAGTGCGCCGAACGCCATGTCGATCAGCCCGAGCGCGCCGCGCGATACGTGGGCACGGGCGTCAGCGTAGTCCACCGGCGCGCGGCCCTCTGCGTCGAGTAGTTCCGCGAGCGCACCGACCATGTCCGGCGCAGTGTCGAGCAGCGTGCCATCGAGGTCGAACAGCACCGCGCGATAGCCAGTCCGGGCGGTCATGATGCCGGCGCTGCTGTGAAGTGGGCGAAGTAGTTGACGTCGACGTCGCCGCCGGCCGAGAACGCGCCGCTCAGCGGCGAGTAGTGCAGGCCGGTCAGGTCGGCGAGCGTGAGCCCGGCGGCCTGGCCCCAGGCGTCGAGCTCCGCGGGCTGAATGAACTTTGCATAGGTATGCGTGCCTTTCGGCAGCATGCCCAGAACGTATTCGGCCCCGACAATAGCCATCGCGAACGATTTCAGATTGCGATTGATCGTCGACAAAACGACATCGCCGCCGGGTCGCACGAGTTGCGCGCAGCATGCGATGAGTTGCGCAGGGTCGGGTACGTGTTCCAGCACCTCGAGACACGTGACGAGGTCGAATGAGCCGGCCACGGTGGCGGCGAGCTCGTCGGCAGAGGTCTCGATGTAGCAGATATCGTGGCCGGACTCGGCGAGGTGCAGTTTCGCCACCGCCAGCGATGCGGGCGCGAGATCGATACCGGTCACGTCGCCGCCGCGCGCGGCGAGCCCTTCCGACAGAATGCCGCCGCCGCAACCGATGTCGAGGCATTGTTTGCCGGCGATGCCGGCGCGCGCGTCGATGTAGTCGAGGCGCAGGGGATTCATCCGGTGCAGCGGGCCCATCTCGCCGTTCGGGTCCCACCAGCGGCTCGCGATATCGTTGAACTTGTCGATCTCGGCCGGATCGACGTTGTTCGGCTGCGTGTCAGTCGATTCGTTCATCGGTTTCCGCGATGCGCCGCTGCCAAGCGTCGGCGCGCTCCATGATGTCGGCCGCATTGACCGTCTGCAATTCGCTGTCGGCCACGACTGCGCGGCCCGCGACCCAGACGTCGGCAACCTGGTCGCGACTGGCCGAATACACGAGCTGCGACACGACGTGGTGTATCGGCCGGCAACTCGGAACGCCGAGGTCGACCGCGATGAGATCGGCGGACTTGCCGGGCACGAGCGATCCGATTTCGTCCGCGAGCCCGACCGCGCGGGCGCCGTTCAGCGTCGCCATTTCGAGCACCTGTTCCGCATCGAGCGCCGCGGCGTCGTCGGCGACGCCTTTGCCGAGCAGCGCGGCGGTGCGCAGCTCGGCGAACATGTCGAGGTCGTTATTGCTCGCCGCGCCGTCCGTGCCCAGCGCGACATTAACGCCGGCCGCCGCGAGGCGCGCGACCGGGCAGAAGCCGCTCGCGAGCTTCAGGTTCGATTCCGGGCAATGCACGACGCTGACGCCGCGGTCGGCAAGCAGGCCGAATTCTTCGTCGTCGAGCTGCGTCATGTGCACCGCGGTCAGTTGCGGCGAGACGAGCCCCAGCCGGTCCAGTCGTTGCAGCGGTCGCTGCTGATGTTCGGCGACAGCGGTCGCAACTTCCTCCGCCGTCTCGTGCACGTGTATGTGCACGTGCGTGTCGAGTTCGTCCGCCAGGACGCGAATGCGTTCGAAGGTTGCGTCCGAAACCGTGTACGGCGCGTGCGGGGCGAAGGTCGCGTGGACCAGTTCGTGGCCGCGAAACCGGTCATGCACGGCGAGTCCCTTGTCGATATATTCGGCGGCCGTCTGCGCCCAGACCGAGGGTACCTCGAGCACGATCATGCCGACGACTGCCCGGATGTGCCGTTCCACGGCAACCTCCGCGACGATGTCCGGGCAGAAATACATGTCCTGAAAGCAGGTGGTCCCGCCGAGCAACATCTCGGCGATCGCCAGTTCGGTGCCGTCGCGGACGAACTCGGTCGAGGCCCAGCGGGCTTCGGCCGGCCAGATATGTTCGCCAAGCCATTTTTCCAGCGGTATGTCATCGGCGATACCGCGCAACAGCGTCATCGCGGCGTGCGTGTGCGCATTGATCAGCCCTGGCAGCAGGACGTGCTGCGGCCGGTTCAGCGTCTCGCGGGCGGCGAATCCGGCGGCGATCTCGGCGCGCGGTCCGAGCGCGACGATGCGCCCGCCGGCCACGGCCACGGCGCAGTCTTCGTAGACGGCGCCGCGCGGCTCGACCGGCACGACCCAATCTGCGTTGATGATGAGATCGACCTGTTCCATGCACGAGGTCCCTGATCCGGGCAATCGACCGGCCTGCGAACCCGGAAACGCAGGCCAGTGGATAATGCCTGATCGCCATCGGCAGTCAAATTACGAACGCCGCCCGAATGCCCTGCGAGCCGCGCGCGGGCTAGGGTCGCGGGTCCCGCTGTGCTACCATACGCGCTTGATTCTTGGCCCTGTTGTCGTCTCTAAAACTGCCCTGGAAATAACGAACAAACCGATCCGGTCGGGTCTCGCGATGCTCCGCTTGGCGACTCAGAGACGACGCGTCCGGGCTGTCGGTTCACTAATCTCAACTACACGTTAACGGTTACCGATGGTAGAAGCGGCTCACGAAGTATTGCCTGTCAATCTCGAAGACGAGATGCGGCAGTCGTATCTCGATTATGCGATGATCGTAATCGTGGGCCGCGCGCTGCCCGACGTTCGCGACGGCCTGAAACCGGTGCACAGGCGCGTACTGCATTCGATGCGAGAACTCGGCAACGAGTACAACAAGCCGTATAAGAAGTCGGCGCGCGTCGTCGGCGACACGATCGGTAAATATCATCCGCATGGCGACACCGCTGTCTACGACACGATAGTGCGGATGGCGCAGCCATTCTCGATGCGCTACATGCTCGTCGACGGGCAGGGCAATTTCGGCTCGGTCGACGGCGACGCGCCGGCCGCGATGCGCTACACCGAGGTCCGCATGGCGCGGATCGCCGGGGAGCTGCTGGCCGACATCGACAAGGATACGGTCGATTTCGTCGAAAACTACGACGGCTCCGAGTCGGAGCCGAACGTGTTGCCGACGCGGCTGCCGAATCTCCTCATCAACGGGTCGGCCGGTATCGCGGTCGGCATGGCGACCAACGTGCCGCCGCATAACCTGACCGAGGTCATCGACGCCGTGCTGGCGCTGATCGACGATGCACAGATCACGATCGGCGGCCTGATGAAGAGCCTGCCCGGCCCGGACTTTCCGACGGCCGGCATCATCAACGGCGCGGCGGGCATCCATGCCGCCTATCACACGGGTCGCGGACGCGTGTCGATGCGCGCACGCACGGGCGTCGAGACGATCGACGCGCGCGGCAAGGAAGCGATCATCGTCACCGAGCTGCCGTACCAGGTGAACAAGGCACGGCTGATCGAGAAGATCGCCGACCTGGTCCGCGAGAAACGTATCGAGGGCATTACCGAGCTGCGCGACGAGTCCGACAAGGACGGCATGCGCATCGTCATCGAGCTGCGGCGCGGTGAAAACACCGACGTCGTGCTGAATAACCTCTTTAAGCATACCCAGCTCGAGAGCGTGTTCGGCATCAACATGGTTGCGCTGCGCGACGGCCAGCCGCGGCTGCTGAACCTCAAAGAGATTCTCGAGGCGTTCATCAAGCATCGCCGCGAGGTTGTGACCCGCCGCACCGCGTTCGAATTGCGCAAGGCGCGAGAACGCGCGCATGTGCTCGAGGGCCAGGCCGTCGCGCTGGCGAATATCGACCCGGTGATCGAGCTGATCAAGCGGTCGCCGTCGCCGGCGGACGCGCGCGAGGCGCTGGTCGCGACCGCCTGGGAGCCCGGCGCGGTCACCGACATGCTCGAGCGCGCGGGCGGCGTCAGCACGCGTCCCGATGCGCTCGAGGGCGAGTACGGGATCGGCGATGACGGCTACCGACTGTCGCCGACGCAGGCGCAGGCGATCCTCGACCTGCGGCTGAATCGATTGACCGGCCTTGAGCAAGAAAAAATAATCAAGGAATACAAAGAATTATTGGTAAATATTAAGGAATTTACTGAGATTCTTGCGGACCCGGACAAGCTGTTGGCGGTGATTCGGGACGAGCTCGTCGAGGTGCGGGAGCGCTACGGTGACGAGCGCCGCACCGAAATTATCGAGCTCGAGGATGAGCTGACGATCGAGGACCTGATTCCGGTGGAAGACGTCGTCGTGACGATCTCCCACGGCGGTTACGCGAAGTCCCAGGGCCTCGACAGCTACCAGGCCCAGCGTCGCGGCGGGCGCGGGCGGGCGGCGGCGAAGGTCAAGGGCGAGGACTTCATCGACAAGCTGTTCGTCGCGAACAGCCACGACACGCTGTTGTGTTTCACGAGTCGCGGCAAGGTCTACTGGCTGAAGGTCTACAAGGTGCCACGGGCGAGCCGCGGCGCGCGCGGGCGGCCAATGGTCAACCTGTTGCCGCTGGATGCGGACGAGCGCGTGAATGCCGTGCTGCCCGTCGACGATTTCAGCGCCGACCAATTCGTGTTCATGGCGACCAGCAGCGGCACGGTCAAGAAGACGAGCCTCGAGGCGTTCTCGCGTCCGCGCGCCAACGGCATCATCGCAATCGATCTGCGCAACGAGGATCGGCTCGTGGACGTCGCGATCACCAACGGCGACAGCGACATCCTGCTGTTCGCGAGCTCGGGCAAATCCGCGCGCTTCCCCGAGGGCAAGGTCCGTGCGATGGGCCGCACCGCGGCCGGCGTGCGCGGGATCAAGCTGAACCCGGAGCAGAAGCTGATTGCGCTGCTGATCGTCGAGCCGGACGCCGATGGCGGCAATGTGTTGACCGCGACCGAGAACGGATTCGGCAAGCGCACGCCGCTGGCCGACTTCCCGCTGCACGGCCGCGGCGGTCAGGGTGTGATCGGTATCCAGACGACGAAGCGTAACGGGCAGATGGTCGGCGCGATCAAGGTCAACGACGACGACGAAGTCATGTTGATCAGCACGTCGGGGACGCTGGTCCGCACGCCCGTCGACGACATCTCGGTGCAAAGCCGCAACACGCAGGGCGTGCGCCTGATCCGTCTCGGCGACGACGAGCGACTCGTCGGCCTCGATCGCATCATGTCGATACAGGATGACGTCGGCGAGTAACGAATACGCTTATTTTTGATTCTGCTGGCCCGCTCCCGGCGTTCGCCCGGGGCAGTATCGCGGGTTCGGTTATTTGCAGGGAACAGTGATGTCACGAGTGATTAATTTCAGTGCGGGACCCGCGGCACTGCCGCTGGAGGTGCTCGAACGAGCCAGGGCCGAGATGCCGGACTGGCAGGGATCGGGCATGTCGGTCATGGAGATCAGTCATCGCAGCAAGGCATTTATCGCGGTTGCAGAGCAGGCCGAGGCCGACCTGCGCGAGCTGCTCGGCATCAGCGACGACTACGCGGTGATGTTCCTGCAGGGCGGGGCGACGCTGCAGTTTGCGCTACTGCCGATGAACCTGTCGCCGGCCGGCGCGACGGTCGACTACCTCGTTACCGGCAGCTGGTCGAAGAAAGCGGCGAAAGAGGCGGGCGTGATTCGGAACCTGAACGTCGTCGCCGACGGCGGCGAGTCGAACTATACCGACGTCCCGGATGCCGGCACGTGGCGGCTCGATCCTGGTGCGGCGTACTTTCACTACACGCCGAACGAGACGATCGGCGGCGTCGAGATTCACGAGCCGCCGGATGTCGGTGCCGTGCCGGTCGTCGCGGATATGTCGTCGACGATCCTGTCGCGGCCGATCGACGTCAGCCGCTTCGGCGCGATCTATGCCGGCGCGCAGAAAAACGTCGGGCCGGCCGGCCTGACGATCGTGATCATGCGGCGCGAATTGCTCGAACGTGCGCCCGCCGACGTGCCGAACATCATGCGTTACAAGTCGCACGCGGACGGTGGCTCGATGCTGAATACGCCGCCGACCTTCGCCTGGTACCTGGCCGGCCTCGTGTTCGACTGGGTCAAGCGCCAGGGCGGCCTCCCGGCGATGGAGGAACAGAACCGGGCCAAGGCGGATCTGCTGTACGGCGCGATCGACGCATCGGACTTTTACGCGAATCCGGTCGCGAAACCCTACCGCTCGTGGATGAACGTGCCGTTCACGCTGGCCCGCCCGGAGCTCGACGGAGAATTCCTGGCGCAGGCCGAGGCGGCCGGCCTGACGAACCTGAAGGGGCATCGCTCGGTTGGGGGCATGCGCGCGAGCATCTACAATGCGATGCCGGTCGATGGCGTGCAGGCGCTGGTCGACTTCATGGCCGAATTCGAACGGACGAACTGACTATGTACAAGATTCTTACGCTGAACAATATTTCCGTCGAAGGTCTCGACCGCTTGCCGCGAGACAGCTACGAAGTTGCATCAGAGATTCAGCATCCGGACGCGATCATGCTGCGTTCCTTCAACATGCACGACATGGAAATTCCCGAGTCGCTGCAGGCGGTGGCGCGGGCCGGCGCGGGCGTCAACAATATCCCGATCGATTCGCTGGCGGTGCGCGGAATCCCGGTGTTCAATGCGCCCGGCGCGAATGCCAATGCGGTCAAGGAACTCGTAATCGCGGGCGTACTACTCGCCGCGCGTAACCTGTGCCCGGCCTGGAATTACGTGCGCGAGCTCGAAGGCGAAGGGGCTGCGCTGAGCAAGCAGGTAGAGGCGGGCAAGAAGCAGTTCGTCGGCTACGAGCTGCCGAGCCGCACGCTCGGCGTGCTGGGCCTCGGCGCGATCGGCGTGCAGGTCGCCAATACCGCGCTGTCGCTCGGCATGCGCGTGATTGGCTTCGATCCGCAGATGACGGTGCAGCGCGCGTGGGAGTTGTCCTCCGGTGTCCAGCAGGCACGCAGTTTGGACGATCTCGTGGGGCGCTGCGACGTGCTGACGATGCACATTCCGCTGGTCGACGCCACGAAGAACCTGCTCAACGCCGAACGCATCGGCCTGATGCCGAACGGTTCGGTGATACTCAACTTCTCGCGCGGCGGCATCGTCGACAATCATGCGGCGCTGGCGGCGCTCGATGAGGGCAAGCTCGCGCACTACGTGACGGATTTTCCGACTCGCGATTTGCTCGGCCACGACAAGGTGATCGGCTTGCCGCATCTCGGCGCGTCGACGCACGAGGCCGAGTCGAACTGCGCGGTGATGGTTGCGAACAACATGCGCGATTACCTCGAGCATGGCGTCGTCCGGCACTCGGTTAACTTTCCTGAAGTCGACATGCCGCGTGCGAATGCGCACCGGCTGACGTTGGCGAACGCGAACGTGCCGAACATGGTCGGACAGATTTCGACCGTGCTGGCGGATGCCGGTTTGAATATCCAGGACCTGCTGAACAAGTCGCGGGGCGACGTGGCGTATACGATCGTCGATCTGGATGGTGACGTAACGGACGCCACGATCGATCAGCTGCGCGCGATCGAAGGCGTGCTGAGCGTGCGTGATCTCGGACGGCCGGCGGCGGTCTGAGGAAGCGCTGAACGCGCAAGGCGGGGGAGAGGACATGGCGGACAAATCCACGACGGGCGGCGGCGAGCCGGATCTCGCGGCGCTGCGCGACGAGATCGATAGCGTTGATGCGCAGATCCAGGCGCTGATCAACGAGCGTGCCCGTTTCGCGCAACAGGTTGCGGTTGCCAAGGGCGGGGAGTTGAAGTCCGTCGACTTTTTCCGCCCGGAGCGCGAGGCGCAGGTGTTGCGCGCGGTCGTCGAACGCAACCAGGGGCCGCTGACCGACGAGGAAATGGTGCGGCTGTTTCGCGAGATCATGTCGGCGTGCCTGTCGCAGCAGGAGCCACTGAAGGTCGGCTACCTCGGGCCCGAGGGAACGTTCACGCAGACCGCCGTGTACAAGCACTTCGGTCACTCGGTCCGCGCGCTGTCGATGGCGACGATCGACGAGGTATTTCACGAAGTCGAATCGGGCGCCGCGGATTTCGGCGTCGTGCCGATCGAGAATTCGACGGCCGGCTCGGTCAATCACACGCTCGACAATTTCCTGATGTCACCGCTGAAGATTTGCGGAGAACTCGAGTTGCGCATTCGCCAGCATTTGCTCGGTACGATGGACGGTCTCGACAAGATCGTGCGCGTCTGCGCGCATCCGCAATCACTCGCGCAGTGCCGCGCATGGTTGAAAGAGTATTTACCGGACGCGGAGCTGATCGAGGTCGCGAGCAACGCCGAAGGTGCACGTCGGGCCCGCGACGAGGCCGGCACCGCGGCGATCGCCGGCGACGCCGCCGTCGAGGTGTACCAGCTCGACAAGTTAATTGCCGACATCGAGGATCGTCCCGACAACACGACGCGCTTCCTGGTCATCGGCCGGGACCTGTTTCCGTCCAGCGGGGACGATCGCACGTCGCTGCTGCTGTCGACGGCCGACACCGACGATGCCGGCGCACTCTATAAACTCCTGGCGCCACTCGCCGCGAACAAAGTCAGCATGACGCGCATCGAGTCGCGCCCGTCACGGCGCAAGAAGTGGCATTACGTGTTTTTCATCGACCTCGACGGTCACGCCGAGGACGCGGGTGTCGCGGCCGCGCTGGCGGAGCTTGAAAAGCACGCGCAGCTGTATCGCCTGCTCGGGTCTTACCCGAAGGCCATCCTCTAGGCGCTCGGCGCCGCTGCCATGGACCGCGAGGGCCTGTTCGAGCAACTGGCGGCGCACGGCGTCAGGGGGCTGCACCCGTATGTGCCGGGCAAGCCGAATGACGAGCTCGAGCGCGAATTCGGCCTCAGCGAGTCGATCAAGCTCGCGTCAAACGAGAACCCGCTCGGACCGCCGCCGGCGGCGCTCGCTGCGATCCACCGCGAACTCGACGGACTGGGGCTGTATCCCGACGGCAGCGGTTTCCATCTCAAGAACGCGATCGCCCAACGGCTCGGTGTCGGCACGGACACGCTGACGCTGGGCAACGGTTCGAACGACAACCTCGTGTTGCTGGCCGAGGCGTTCCTCGGTCCCGGGACCGAGGCGATCTATGACGAGTTCTCGTTCGCAATCTACCGTCTGGTGGTGCAGGCGACCGATGCAACCGCGCGCGTCGCGAAGTCGCATCCGGTCGATCATCCGCAGCCGCGCGGTCATGACCTCGATGCGATGCGGGCGCTGATCACAGACGATACGCGCATCGTATTTATTGCGAATCCGAACAACCCGACCGGTACCTGGGTTACCCACGACGAATTGCATGCGTTCATCCGCGACGTGCCGGAGTCGACGCTGGTCGTCGTGGACGAGGCGTACGGCGAATACGTGACGCGGGACGATTACCCGCGCACGCGCGAATGGCTCGACGAGTTTCCGCACCTCGTCATCACGCGCACGTTCTCGAAGATCTATGCGCTGGCCGGATTGCGCGTCGGGTATTCGATTGCGCATCCTGCTGTCGCGGAGTTGCTGAACCGCGTTCGTGCCCCGTTCAACGTCAACTCCCTCGCTTTGAGTGCGGCGTGTGCCGCGCTTGCCGACGACGAGCACGTCGAGCGGTCGCGGCGACTCAACGACGAGGGCATCGACTTTTTGACGTCCGGGCTCGAGGGCATGGGTTTCGGTGTCACACCGTCCATCGGCAATTTCGTGCTGGCGGACCTCGGGCGGCCGGCCGGACCGACCTACGAGGCGCTGCTGCGTGACGGGATCATCGTGCGGCCCGTCGGCAACTACGGCTTGCCGCAACACCTGCGGATCACCGTCGGGCTGCCCGAACAGAACGCGCGGCTCATTAAAGCATTGCAGGCGCTGCAGGACGGACAAGCATGAGCGGGACTCACGGCGGCGGCAACGCGCCCAGGCTCGACCTCGTCGCGCGCCCGTCGCGCGCCATCGGCGGTCGGCTCACGGTGCCCGGCGACAAGTCGATCTCGCACCGCGCGCTGATGCTGGGCGCGCTTGCGGACGGCAAGACCCGCGTGACGGGATTCCTGCCCGGCGAAGACTGTCTCGCGACGATGGCCGCCCTCGATGCGATGGGCGTCGGGTTCGAACGTACCGGCGACACTTCGGTCACGATTGCCGGCGCCGGTCTGCACGGACTGGCGTCGCCGACGTCGCCGCTCGACATGGGGAACTCCGGCACCGCGATGCGACTGCTGGCGGGGCTGCTCGCCGGGCAGGCATTCGATTCGACGCTTGTTGGCGACGCGTCGCTGAGCCGGCGGCCGATGGAACGGGTGGCCGCGCCGCTTCGATCGATGGGTGCGGAGATCGCTACCGACGACGGCACGCCGCCGCTGCGCATTGCCGGCGGCCGCTCGCTCGCCGGCATCGATTACGAGATGCCCGTCGCGAGTGCACAGGTCAAATCGGCGATCTTGCTCGCCGGCCTCTACGCGAACGGGCCGACCCGCGTGACGGAAACTGCCGTCACCCGCGACCACACGGAACGCATGCTGACGACGTTCGGTCAGCCGGTGCGCCGCGACGGCAATGCGGTCGTCCTCGATCCGACCGGACGACTGGCGGCGACCGACGTCGCTGTGCCCGCCGATCTGTCGTCTGCCGCATTTTTCCTGCTGGCCGGCGCGATTGCGGACGAGGGCGAACTGGTGCTCGACAACGTCGGCCTGAATCCGACGCGCACCGGGGTGCTCAGGATCCTCAAGTTGATGGGGGCGAGCATCGAAATCGCGCCGCGGGGCGAGTCCGCGGGCGAGCCGGCGGGAAAGCTAATCGTGCGGCCATCGAAACTGCGCGGCATTGAGGTGCCGCCGGAACTGGTCCCGCTCGCCATTGACGAGTTTCCGCTGGTCTTCGTCGCGGCCGCGCTCGCGGACGGGGACACGATCATTTCCGGCGCCGCCGAGTTACGACATAAAGAGAGTGACCGAATCGGGGTCATGGCGACCGGTCTGCGCGCGCTCGGTGCGGTGGTCGAAGAGCGTCCGGACGGGGCGCTGATCCGCGGCGG
>JBPCXI010000210.1:0-18726 GCA_051008895.1 Gammaproteobacteria bacterium
ACGCGCCGCGAGTTCATCGGCCAGGGCTTCATGACGGGCGCCGCGACGGTATCCAGCGGCGGCGTTCTCAGCCTGTTCGCCGACCCGCGCGCGGCATACGCAGCGCTGTCGCCGGACTTGCAACCAATTCTGGCAAGTTGCGGTGCCGGACAGGTCGGCGGCGCGGGCAAGATCCCGTTCATCTGCTTTGATCTGGCAGGCGGCGCCAATATGGCCGGCTCGAACGTACTGGTCGGTGGCGAGGGCGGTCAGCTCGACTTCCTGACGACGCAGGGCTACTCGAAAATGGGTTTGCCGGCCGACATGACTCCGCCGTCGATCGATCCGAATACAAATACGGACCACGTCGACCAGCAGCTGGGTCTTGCGTTCCATAGTGACAGTGCATTTCTCCGCGGCATGCTGGCGAGCATGTCACCGGGCACGGCTGCAAACGTCAACGGGGCGGTGATACCGGCCCGCTCGGACAACGACACGGGCAATAACCCGCACAATCCCATGTACGGCATTGCCCAGGCAGGCTCGGACGGTCAGCTATTGACGCTGGTCGGTTCGCGTAACTCCGAGTCCGGCGGCAACTCGATGGCGCCCGCGATGATGGTCGACCCGGAAGCGCGTCCGACCAAGATCGATCGGCCGAGCGACGTCACGGGGCTCGTCGATACGGGCCAGCTTGTCGGCCTGCTCGGAAAAGACGACGCAGTCGCAGTCCTGGAGTCGATCTACCGCATCAGCGACATGAAGATGAACAACGTATCGACCGGACTGAATTTCCCGGACGATCCGATCAACAATCCCGGGGTGACGCGTGACGAAGTCATCGAGGATCTGGTCAAGTGCGGGTATTTGAAACCGGCCGACATTGCGGACCAGTTCGGTGTACCGGCGGATCTCGATCCGCAATTCGACACCAACATCGTCGGACCTGGCGCCCCATTCACAGCAGCAGAATTCAACGCTGACAATGAATTCCGCAAGACCGCGTCGGTGATGAAACTGGTGATGAACGGTTTCGCCGGTGCCGGCTGCGTCACGATGGGCGGTTACGACTATCACGGCGGCGCGCGCGCAGAAGGCGAAGTCAAGGACTTCCGCGCTGGCCGCTGCATGGGCGCCTGCCTCGAGTACGCTGCACGTGCAAACAACGGTAACGGCGTGCCGCTGATGATGTATGTCTTCAGTGACGGCTCGCTGTCGAGCAACGGCGTCATCGACAACTCGGTCGACGGCCGCGGCAAGGGCGAGTGGACGAGCGACAACAGCTCGACCGCAGCGTCGTTCTTCCTCGTCTACAACCCCGGAGGCCCCGCACAGCTGATCGGAGCAACGCCGGAAGAGCAGGCGATGCACCAGCAGATCGGGTATATGCGGCCCGACGCGTCGGTCGAGACCGGCGCTACACCGGCCGCGAACAACGTCAATCTGCTGGTAGAAGCGGTGATTCTCAACTACATGGCACTGCACGGCGAACAGGGCAACTTCGCCAGCACGTTCATGAATCACGGCCTCGGCAATACGCAGCTGCAGGACAGCCTGATCGCGTTCCAGCAGATCGTCAGCGGCACGATCTAGCCGCAGACGTCAGGAAACATCATGAGAAAGGGGCCGCATTCGCGGCCCCTTTACGTTGTACTCGTAGTTTTCCGTTACACTGCGTCCCATGCTGGACGACCTGCTCGCGTGCCCGCGCTGCGATAAAGCGCTGACGCCGACCGCTAACGGTTACAACTGCGGCGGCTGCAAGGTTGACTTCCCCAATATCGGTGGCGTCCCGTTCCTGTTCGCCGAGCCGGCAGCAGCACTCGGCGAGTGGAAGTCACGGCTGCATATGGAACTGCAGCGCCTGGAGCACGAAGCGCGCAAAATCGATGTCGCGCTCGAGCGATCGGACCTGCATTCGGCCACCGAGCGGCGCCTGACGCTGCTGGCCAGCGCAACGCGAGACCACAGCGACCGGCTGATCTCGCTGCTCGAACCACTCGAACTCGCGGAACTGAGCGGCAAGCTCGAAACATACCTGGCGCTGCGCACGCGGCTGCCGACCGACCAGGGCCTGCACACGTATTACCCGAATATTCACCGTGACTGGTGCTGGGGCAAGCAGGAAAACGACGCGGCGGCGGAACTGGTTGCTGACATGCTCGACCGACCGCTCGGCCGGATGCTCGTGCTCGGCGCCGGCGCCGGCAGACTCGCGTATGACCTTCCCCGTCGACTCGCGCCGGATTTGACGGTCGCTGTTGATTTCAATCCGATGCTGATGCTGCTCGCCGATCGAATCGTCGCGGGCGAATCGATCGAGATGTACGAGTTCCCGCGCGCGCCGATATCCCTCGACGACCACGCCTTGCTGCGCACACTATCCGCGGAGGAAGCGGTCGGCGACAATTTCGCCTGCGTCATCGCCGACGCCACCCGCCCCCCGTTTCGCCGAGGCGCTTTCGATACGATCATTACGCCGTGGTTGACGGACATCGTGCAGGAAGACCTGACCCTCCAGGCGGCGCGAATCAATCAGCTGCTGATCAATGAAGGGCAGTGGATCAATTTCGGCTCCGTCGCATTCGAGCATGCGGACCCCGCTCGACAGTATTGCCTCGAAGAGGTCATAGATATCATTCACGATCAGGGCTTCGCCCATCCGCGCACCGACGAAACGACGATCCCATACATGTGCTCGCCGGCCAGTCGGCATGGCCGCCGCGAGAACGTCGTCACGATCGCGGCCGGCAAGACCAGCGCCGCGGCGAAACAACCGCGCTACGAGGCGCTGCCCGACTGGCTCGTCAAGGGAGAAGCTCCGGTCCCGCTGACCGAATCTTTCCAGATGCAGTCCATGTCGACTCGCATCCACGCGTTCGTGATGTCGATGATCGACGGCAAGCGATCGATCCAGGACATGGCCAGGCTGATGGAAGAACAGCGGCTCATGTCGCAGGACGAAGCATTGCCAACGATTCGCTCGTTCCTGATTCGGATGCTCGAAGACAGCCGCCGGGGCTAGCGTCAGCGCGCGGCGTCCGGCAAACGCACCTCGACCCGGGCGCCGCCATCGCCAGCGCCATGGCCATCGCCGCCGCCGCGCGATATTTGCAGCGCGCCGCCGTATAGCCCGACGATTTCGGCCACCACGGCCAGGCCGATACCGTGTCCCGGCACATCGCCCCGCCGGTCGTCGCGGCCGATGCTGGCACGATGCCCGCGATCGAGTACCTCGTTTACCTCGCCGTCCGGTATACCCGGGCCGTCGTCGGTCACGACGAGTACGAGTTCCCGACTCGCGTCCGCCGTTTCATTGCGCAGATCGATCGTGACGCGCCCATCACACCACTTCCAGGCGTTGTCGAGCAGATTGCCGATCAGCTCGTACAGGTCGCCCTGTTCCGCCGGGTAGTCGATCCCGTCGGGTGCAGACATCTCGAACTGCACCGTCTTCTCCGTGTGTATCTTGCGCAGGCTGCTCGCAACCTCGCGACAGATTGGCGTCAGCTTGACGGGCTTGCGCGCCAGCGTCCGCGGCCCCGTCGCAGCGGCGCGTCGCAGCTGATAATCGACGACACCCTGCATTCGCGCAACCTGCTCGTGCAACACGTCTGTCTCCGGTTCGCGCGAATCGAGTTCGGTGCGCAGCACCGCCAGCGGCGTTTTCAGGCTGTGTGCGAGATCGTCCATCGTCGTGCGAAATCGGGAAATGCGTTGCCGCTCGGACAGCACGAGTGCGTTCATGTTGCGCGCCACGCCGACGAGTTCGCGCGGATAATCCTCGTCGAGTAACTCGACATCGCCTTTTTCGATCGCGGCGATGTCGCGTTCCATGCGCCTGACCGGCCGCAACCCGCGCCGTAGCAAGAACCAGATCATCACGATCAGCGCGACCATCACGGCGGCGAACCACCCGAACAATTGCTGCCGGAACCGCGCAAGACGCCGCTGGTACGCCGCGAGATCTTCACCGACATAGACCTGGAATCCGTAGCTCGCATCGCCGACGAGTTCCCAGGTAATGCCGACGCCGAGCACCAGCGCCTCGGTGCCGTCGGACAGCCGGCGGCGCTCGAACACGCGCTCGCCCGAACCGACGGTCAGGCCAGCCGCGAGGTCGACGCCAACGGCTGACGGCGATCGCCATACGCGCTTGCCGACCGGGTCGACGATTTCGGCGAACAGGCCGGAACTCAGCGAATTCAGGCGCGTCTCTGGCAGATCGGCGGGCAATTCGAGATTGCCGTCGTCACCGGGCTCGGCGAGTCCGATCAGCGTAAGAACCTGCACTTCGAGCACGTCACGAATGGCTTCCTCGCTCGTCTGCCGGAACAGCGCATCGAGTAGCGCGATCGTGCCGGCGAATGCGGCCAGTAATACGATGGTGGTCGACGCGATCAGGCGGACGCTGAGCGAGCCGGGCCGACGCGCCATCACTCGTGCTCGTCGATGGCGGGAATTCGGTAGCCGCGTCCGCGCAGCGTTTCGATGAGTCCGAGCGAACGATCCGGGTCGAGTTTCTTGCGCAACCGCGTGATCAGTACTTCGACGACGTTGCTGTCGCGCTCGAAGTCCTGATCGTATAGCTGATCCGTCAGTGCCGCCTTCGTCACGACCTGACCAGCGCGCAGCAGCAGGATTTCTATCAACCGATACTCGTATGCGGTCAGGTTGACCTCCCTGCCGTCCACGGTGACCTGCTGCGAACTCGTATCGAGGGCGATCGGCCCGTGAGATATGATCGGCTGCGCGTGACCGGCGGAACGCCGCAGCAGCGCATTAATGCGCGCGAGCAGCTCATCGAGATTGAACGGCTTGACGACGTAGTCGTCGGCACCGGCGTTCAGGCCTTCGACCTTGTCTTGCCAATGGTCGCGCGCCGTCAGGATCAGAATCGGCAGGTCGCGACCGTC
Organism: Gammaproteobacteria bacterium; assembly: GCA_051008895.1. Classification (GTDB taxonomy): domain Bacteria; phylum Pseudomonadota; class Gammaproteobacteria; order Steroidobacterales; genus SMWD01. Next base: position 4,896 of record JBPCXI010000210.1, read on the forward strand.
GGCCCGCAGTTTCGTAACGAGCTCCGCCCCGGATTGGTCCGGCAGACCGAGATCGACGATCGCCAGTGCCGGATCGAACTCATTGGCGAAATATTCACCCTCCGTCACGCTGCCCGCCTCATCTACGGTAAAGCCATGATCGCGGAGATTCGTCGCCAGCGATTCGCGCAGGGCGACGTCGTCTTCGACGATTAACAAGCGCATCGCCTACCTCACCTTGCCCGTATTGCCATCGACGATCCAGGTCTGCACGCGACCATTCTCTGTCAGAATGCGGATCTCATGCAGGACCTCATTGTCGTGGTGCGTCGTGTCGGCTCGCAGCACCTTGCCGCCGGACCTTTTGCGGACCAGCACAATAGCCTCGTCGAGTGAGAATGCGTGCTCGACATGTTGATCGTGCTCGCCGGCGACGGACGCCGACGGTGCGCCGACGAGCAACACAGCGACCGCCAGACTCGGCGGAACGAGCGCAAGAAATCGGAAACGTTTCATAAGTGTGCTCATTCTACCGGCATTCGTTGAACGCCCCCTGAACGGCCGCAGACCGCGTCAATTCGCGCGTCCGGCGGTTCCGGACGATCGGTCTACCAACCGATTCAACTCCAGACGCTTTTCATCGACGCTGAAACGTTTCTCGAGCACCCAAAATATGTGCTTGCAAAACAGCGTCTTGGGCGACAGGTTGAGCTTCACGTGCGACCACCAGATACGCTCACGCAGTGCAGCCGGAATCTCCTGCTTCTTGCGCGAATAGGTGCGGTACGTCATCAACGTCGTCAACGCCAGCAGCGGATACAGCAACAGGCCGAGCAATACCGAGGTCCAGCCGACCTGCGTGCGCAATCGCTCGCGCGTCTCGAAACCGGCGATCGAACAAATCGTCTCCAGATGATGCACGCCGAGCAGAAACAGGTGCCCGAAATAGATGCGATCGGATCGGCCCTCGCTGAACCAGACGCTGTCGAGCTCCGTCGGCGGCATGCGCCGCCACAGATCCGTCTCGAACAGCAAGTGCGACACCCGCGCCCGCGCGTGCGACATGCTCGGGGTCGTTAGCAACAACGACCCGCCCGGACGCAACACGCGGTTCAATTCGTTGAGAAGACCCAGCTGATCGGGAACGTGTTCGATGCCCTCCTGGCAGATAACGAAATCGACGCTCGCATCTTCCAGCGGCAGCGGATCGCCCATGTCGCCGAATTCACCCGTAACGCCGGGCGCCTGCATGAACTCGGGGAACAGGTCGAGCGCGCGAACCGTTGCGCCTTTCTTGCGGAACTCGTGGCTGGCGCGACCGTCTCCGGCCGGTATGTCGAGCACGACCTTACCGGTGAGATCCGGCAGCGAGCGAATATAGTCATAGACAAACGGATTGATGCCGCTGACGGGGAAGTTCGGCTCGTCATTGTCAATCGTCGCGGCCATCGGTGCTCCGGCGGATCGTTACAATCAGTACTTGACGCCGAATTCGGCGAATGCCCTTACATTGTCATCCTTGACGCCAGTGATGGTGTCTTTGCGGTAGTCGTAGCCGAGCCCCAGGCTCAGCTCGCCAATCCACAAGCCGCGCTTGTGCACGACTTCAATCTCACGATAGCGCGTCTTGTTCTCGGCAACGCTGGTCGGGCCGGCATTGCGACGATTCAGGTTGCCGATTGCGCCCGTCAAGAGCCAGCGGTTTCCGTCGCCCCCGGTCAAGATCGCACCCAGTGTGAACACGCTCGAGTCGCCATCGACACTGTGGCCAATCGCGCGGCCCTTGTAGCGATAACCCGTACTGTAGTTCGGGTGATTGTAGGCGCAGCCAGGCTTACCGGGTCCCGAATCGCCGCGAATGCTACGGTAGAAACGAAAATCGCATTCGGTGTCCGACCATTCGAGGAACGTTCGCCAGGTGCCGAAACGGTCCGAGTGTCCCCACAACTCGCCGCCGGCAGTGATCAGCCAGTCGGTCGCATAGAAGTTTGCCTCGTCCTCGCCGATCCACTGCGTGTAAATCGCGAACGGCTGACCCCACGCGGTGTTCGACCAGCGCGCGTCGACGCCGCCGAGCTGGTTCGGATTTGACTCACCAAAACCCGAGTCCCCGCGAAAAAGCACGTCGACGAATGCGTCAAAGTCGCATGGTTCGCCGTCGCCGCACCACATAGCCGTCCTCGAGATCGCGATGTCGAGACTCTTGAGCGGCCGGAAATTCAGGCGCATGCCGATGAAGTGCGCGTTGGGCACCGCGCGCTCCTCCTCGAGAAATCCGTACATCAACGCCAGATCCCAACGACCCATCCAGCGCAGCCACTTGGTCTTGAACGGCGTAGTCAGGTTGCGCTCCAGCGTGAACGCCGGAATCGGCCGCGCGTTGTTGCCCAGTATCAAGCTGCCCTGCCAGCCCGGACCCCACCAGCGATCCTGCAGCGACGCGGCGAGCATCCAGTTGCCGAGCGCGACGCCGAGGTAGCTGCCGTCGGCGCGAAAGTCATCGCCGTCTTGCGGATCGCTTACCCACTGACCCTGCACACTGGTCGCCCACCAATTGCCGGTGTATTCGAAACCGATGCCGACCTCGCCTTCCTCGCGCGGTACATCTTCGAACGAGCGAATCTGCACCGGCTTTTCGGCGACCGACACGTCGGCGTTGAGCCGCACGAAGTCCGACCTCGTCTCCTCGGCCATCCGTCGCTTCAGGCGCGCGAGTGCCGCCATCTCGGCGGGGGACCAGTCGTCACCACTCTCGTCCAGCGCGGCCATGACGTCGCCCCAGGCCATCGGCCACGTCATGATCGGCGACAGCAAACGGCCACCGTCGGCGAGAATCTGCACGTCGCTGCGCAAAGATGAGTCGCCCGCTTCCAACCACGGGCCCGCCAGCGAGCCGGTACTCGTAACGAGCAGCGCGAACGCCCATAGCGACGCGATTCGCAGTCGCGCAGCGGGCCGTAGCCAGTTGAATATCATCGCTTGTTTGCTGTGCTTTGCCTTTATTGCTGGCGCCGTCGGCCCGCCGCTCGCGAGCTCTGACGCCGCCTGCCCACCGGCGAGGCCGCTGTGAGCGGATGGTAGTTTCGCTGCGGTTGGACCGCAAGCAAATGCGAGGTGCTGCGTTTACCGCGCGGCGCACCGGCGGCGAAGCGAAAACTTGAAGAGCGACAACCAACAATCAAGCACTTACCTATTTTTTCTCGTTCACCTATAAAAATGCGTGACATAACATAATGATTTATTGTAGATTACGCACAGCTGCCCGGGGTCGGGCACAGATCCGGTCATCGGTATCGAATAGATGAACGGCTCGACAAGGTCTCACTCAAGAAGGACCGCGAGCATTTACGCGTTTCTGGAGGAAGAGATGAGACTGAAAACCCTATTGATTTCAACGATCCTGGTCCTTGCATCGTTCACGGCGCAGGCCGAAACGGCGCTGGACCGTCGAGTCGACGCGGCCACCGAAGTGCTGCAGAGATTTACCCGCATCCCGGAGCAGAGCATCCCGCAGAACCTGCTCGGTAATGCCTACGCGGTCGCGATCATTCCGAACCGGATCAAGGCCGGCTTCCTGATCGGCGGCAGCTTTGGCAAGGGCGTGCTGGTCGTGCGGCAAGCTGACGGCCGCTGGAGCAATCCTTCATTCATACAGATGGGTGGCGGCAGCTTTGGTTGGCAGGCCGGGGCCCAGGGCACGGACATCGTGCTGGTGTTCAAGAGCCGCAAGGGCGTGGACAACATCGCGAATGGCCGGTTCACGCTCGGTGCCGACGCCAACGTGGCGGCCGGCCCGGTCGGTCGGCAGGCATCCGCGTCGACCGACGCGCGACTGAGAGCTGAAATTTACTCGTATTCGCGCAACCGCGGATTATTCGCGGGCGTATCGCTCGAAGGCGAGTGGATCGGTATGGATCACAAGGCGAATCTCGCCTACTACGACGCGGGCCAGAACGCAGCGTCGCAGATCCTGTCCGATCCGCACATCCCGTCGCCGGCACAGGCGCGGCGCTTCGTGGAAGTGCTCACCGCCAAAGCGCCGACCACCGAGTCGCTCGCCGGCAGCCGCACGGCAGCGGCCGCGCCGAGCAAGCCGAAAGTCAGCGAGCCGGCCAAGGACCGGACTTACGGCATCCACGATGCGCCGACGGCCGGCGGCGAAGCGATTTTCTGACAACCGGCTCCTCCGTATGGCGACCCCGCGTCCACGGACAACGGGTCGCTTTTTTTTTGCCCGGGCCAAACGTTCGCGCCACGACTTGGCGACATCGCGCTGAATTATAGATAATCGAGACCGGCAACCGGCTAAAAACGAAAAGACACTACAATGCAAGAAGATTCGCGAATCGAACAACTCCTGGCGCTCGGGCGCGAAGGCTTTGAAACCCTGCAGCCGTATCCAATGCTGCAGGCTCTGCTGGTCATCGTCTTTTTCCTGGTGCTCGCCAAAATCGTCGACTGGGTCTTCAGCAGCATCATCCGCCGCCTGGTCGCCCGCACGACGACGAGCTTCGACGATCAGCTCATCGCGATCATGCACCGGCCGGTGTTCGCGACCGTCGCGTCAATCGGCCTGTACCTCGCGACGTTCCGGTTGGGGTTCTCCGAAGCGCTGCAGCAAACCACCGTTAACGTGATCCAGACGATACTGATCCTGGTCTGGCTGATGTTCGCACTGCGCTTCGCCCGGCTAATCGTCGCGGGGATGACGCGCAACGAGCGTCACTTCAAGTTCATCCAGCCGGCAACGGAACCGCTGTTCGCAAACGCGGTGGTCGTACTGCTGTTCATCGCAGGAACGTATTCGATACTGGTCGCGTGGAACATCAACGTCACCGGGCTCGTCGCGTCGGCCGGCATCGTCGGCCTGGCGCTAAGCTTCGCGGCCCAGGACACGCTCGCGAACCTGTTCGCCGGCATGGCGATCCTGGCCGACCGACCTTACGCCATCGGCGACTACATCATTCTCGACAGCGGCGAACGTGGCGAGGTTCGGCATATCGGGCTGCGCAGCACGCGCCTGCTGACACGTGACGACGTCGAGGTGTCGATTCCGAACGGCGTCATGGGCGCGGCGAAAATCGTCAACGAGACGGGCGGGCCCTCACATCGTTACAGGATCCGAACCGCCGTCGGCGTTGCCTACGGTGCGGACGTCGACAAGGTGATGACCGCGTTGCTCGAAGTCGCATTGAGCCACCCGAAGGTGCAGAAAACCCCGGAACCCCGGGCGCGCTTTCGTCGCTTCGGCGAATCGAGCCTGGATTTCGAGCTATTGTGCTGGATCGCGGACCCGGCGCAGCGCGGTCTCGTCGTGCACGAGCTGAACCTCGGGATCTACCGAGGTTTCGCGGAGGCCGGGATCGCTATTCCGTTCCCGCAGCGCGACTTGTATATCAAGGAGATGCCGGCCGGCACCTGAGCACGTTCACTGGAGCGGCTGCGGATCCCCCCAGTCGTTCAGCGTGAGCCCGAGCCGCGTCTCGATCGTCGGCAAGAATTGCTCCAGGTTGTTTTCGAACGGCTCGGTCGACGGCGTCGCCAGCATGACCTCCCGAATCTCGGGCTGCGCCGACTGGATTCGCGTCATCACGTGCGCGATGAGACCGAGGTCGGCGGGTGCGATCGCGGCCGGCGGTCGCGCGAGGCGCCGCGATACCTGGTGCGACAATCCATTCGTGCGCAGCGACAGCAGATTGAGCCAGACGCCGGCCTGTACGAGCACGCGACTGTTGTCCGCTGCAATGTAGAGCTCGTCGACGGCCGCCGCTGCGCGAACTTTCGCGCTGCGCGCGCTCATCGACTGAACGTCCCATGCCACGATCTGCCGCCGGTCGCTGACCGTGACGATCACGGATTCGTCCGCGCTGATCGCCGCATGGCGAATGCCCGAGTTCGGCGCGATCAGTGCTTCGGTGACGCCGCCCTGCCACAGCCATCGCGTCAGGCCGCCTCGATCAGCCGCAATATAGATGCGTGCACCGTCGGCGCTGATGCTGATGCGCGGCCGCGGACTCTGTATCTGCACGCCGGCGACCTGCTCGCCCGTCATCGCATCGGTCACGATGACCGATCGCCGCGTTGCGGACACGACATGACGCCCGTCCGGCGCGAATACCAGATCGTGAATAGCGCCGTCCGCGTGCGTACTGAAAAAATCTCGCGGCGCGCCCGTCGCCGCTTCCCAGACGCGCACGGTACCGTCGAATGAGCCGCTCGCGACGAGGTCGCCGCTCGAATCGAAAACCGTCCGGGTTATCCGGTCGAGATGGCCGATGAAACCGGGGGCCTGACCCGCACCAGGCAGCAGCAGCGCCTGCTGTTCGGCCGGCAGGATGCGGATGTCGCCCGCGTTGGTCGCGACGGCAAGTTGCCGCCCCTCCATACTCAGCGCCGCGGCGACACTTGGCGCCGCAATCGGCGCCGGGAGTTCGACCGCCGGGTCGTCGACGCCGGCGAGCATCGACGGCGGGAGGCGCCAGAGCCTGATCGCTTCGCGTCCGTCGTACGTGGTGGCAAACCCGGGCGCGAGCGCTGCGGGCACCGCGACGTCGTTGCCAAGCCGGCGGTCGCGCGGGGCGCCGTGATGGAACAATTCTCCCTGCGCCTCGCCGCGAGGCAGATTCAGCAGTTCGAAGCCGCGGCCGAGCGAGCCGAGCAGCACCGCATTGCCCGAGATGCTGACGCTCCAGGCACTGGCGGCCTGACGGGTAATGACCGGTGCACTGCTCTGGTCGACGGACCAGATCTTCAGGTTGTGGGCGGCGTCTTCGGTAATCAGCCAGCGTCCGCTCGCATCGAAGCGGATACTGATCGGCCGCGCGGCATGATCGAACTCGCGCAACAACGCACCGTCCTGAACCGACCACAGGCGCACCAGTCTTTCACCATCGCTCACAGCCAGGTAACGCCCGGTCGATTCCACGGCAACGAGATCCGCGACCGTGCCGGTTACCAACGATCCGATCTCCGCCGCTTTTTCGAGATCCCAGACGGAAAGCGCGTCGTCGCCCTCCTGCAGTACCGTATCGACAACGAGTATGTAGCCGTTCTCCGACATGACCGGTGCGAACGACGGTTCGATCGTCATACTGGCGGTCTTCTCGACGCGCTCGATGTCCCAAAGCTCAGCCTCGTTTCTTGCGACGATAAACACGCCGGAATGGCCGCGCGCGAATTTCGCACTCGTGAAATTGGCGGGCCGGGGGATACGCGCGAGGATCTCGCCGCCCCCCACGTTCCATACGAGTATGTCGCCGCGGGCGGTCGCTGCGGACGGCCAGGTCAGCGCCCTGCGGCCGCCGGGCGCGAGCACGCTCGCCAGCTGCCGCGCAACGCCGGGCTCCGGAATAATCGCCGGCTCCGGGCTAACGCTCGGCGGCGCTTCCGCCGCAACGCCGTCGATGACAATTGACCAGTCGAGCAGGCTGCCGCCGACACCCTGCGCCACGTCATTGAAATTCGCCGACCAGGTGCCGCTCGGGTTTTCTTCGAGCAAGGGCAGGAGCGCCGGCTCGCGGCCCGAGTTCAGCGCGTAACGACCGGAATCGACGGCCTCTGCCGCGAGCGGCAGACTGACCTGCCGCCCGGACGGCGCACGCAATTCGACCTGAACGTCGCTCGGCCTGGGGTGATCCGTCAGGACGACAAGTTCGAGATTGCGGCCGCGAGTGTCGCCGCTGAACACCAGCCGCCGCTGCAGCGGAATAATCTCCTCGGCCACCAACTCAACGCGCTGAATTCGGCGCGGCCCGGTTTCGGCCACCGCCCACACGTCCACGCGATGCTCGTCGTCCAGCGCGGTTACCAGGCCCGAAGTGCGATCGACCTCGAGATAGCTCAGCGGTTCCGGCGTCCGGATCGTGCCGAGCAGGTTGGCATAGTCAATACCATATAGCTCAGACACAACCCGCTTGCGCTCGTCGGTCGGAGATTTCAGCGCACGCAGGGAAAACAGCAATGCCTCGTCCCGATCGCCGCGATGCATGGACCCCATCGTGCGGCGGTCCCAGAATTCTCCCAGTAGTGACTCGCCCAGCGGTTCGCGGCCCGGCATCTCTGCAAGTCGGTCGCTGAAACCCTGCACTTCCCGCAGGTTTCGCGCATCCCGGCTCTTGGCGGCGAGGTAGTCGGTAAACAGCTGATCAGCCAGGTCGCCGTAGCCCGGCAGGAAATCGAGACGGCGATACGCTTCGAGCGCAGTTACGTAGTCCTGATCAGGTTCGGTCAGAATACGCACGTACGGATCCGGCAGAAACTGGATGTACCAGATCGGGGCACCGACGAGCACCAATGCGCCGATCGCGACCATCGCGATTCCGCGCCAACCGAACGGCCGGTTCCGGCTCACCCACTGCGGCGTAAACGATTCCTCGTATACGCGATTGCGCAGCACGAACTCATTGCCCTCGTCGCGCAGCAGTATCCCGGATCGCGCGAGATCCCGATGGACGTCGTCCTGAGGTGCGGCGACGACGCGACGCCCTTTGCGGATCCGGCGGTAAAGCGTCAGCCGCGCATTCTTGCCCGGCGATTCGCGCAACAACTGTTTCGCGATGGTCTTCAAGTGCGGTTCTTCGCGCGGCCCGTCGCTCGCGATGAACAGCTTGCCGACGATGTCATCGACGGTCGCCTCGGTCAGCACATCGGCTGACTGGCGCGCAAGCGCACGGAAAGTTTTCTGGGTGAGATATGGCTGACCGTTGGTCCAGAACCACACGCGCTCCGAGATAACGCGTGCCGTCTGCGGGTCGCAGCCGAGGCCCGGCGCGAGCTGGCGCACCTCGTTCACCGTGAAATCGCTCAGTTCGATGCCGGCGCTGATATCAAACGGCGAATCGACGCCGCCGGGCACGAGCTGTCCCACCGATGCGGAACCGAGCATTGCGAACGTCAGTCGTTCGTACTCCGGGTCGGTCGCACGCGCGTCGTAACAGGAGCGAATCGCGGTCAACAGTGCACGCGCGAATCTGCGGTCGAGCGCGGCTTCGATTCGGTCGATGAAAATGACGACGCGTTCTTCTGTATTGGCCAGCACGACGTCGAGGAAAAATTCTCGCAGCCGATGCATGTTGGTCAGGCCGGAGCGCTCCTGCCACCATCCCTGCATATCAGACCGGATGCGCAATTCGCGGCAGATCCGGTACGCGACGCTGTAGTACCAGCGCCCGACGTCATCGGACATGTCCCGGCTGCTGATATTGGCGAGGTCTACCGTCGCCACGAGCACGCCGGTTTCACGCAGGCGATTCGCCGTGTGCGCCATCAGGCTCGTCTTGCCGGTTTGCGCCGGCGCGAGCACATGACAATAGTCGCCATCGTTGAGCCGCGAGAACATGACCATGTCGGACTCACGCAGCACATAGCAGTCGCGGTTGGGCTGCACCGGCCCGCCGACGACGTAGAACTTGGTTTTTCTCTGCGTTGCGGTCATAGCGCCTCATGCTGCAGCTGCGTGAATATTGTCACCGAAACGCCCGCCCCCTGCCACATCTGCCCGAACCGCGCGGCTGCGGCCCGGACCGCGGTCGCCGAGGCGTTGCGATATCCGGCGAATACTCATTATCATGCCGAGCCTCGACCCGCGACCCGCCCGCCCCTTCGGAGTACAGTGACCGTATGTCGATCAGCAATCCGCACAATCTCATCGACGGCCCGTCGGCACAGGAAGGACGCTACGGCATCCGCGTCAGTCTGCCCGACTCCGACCCGCTCTCCCGCCTGCTGCCGGCCCGGTGGGAAACCCATCACTGGTTCGCGGACCGAACCGCGCGCGACGATGCGCTCGAGGACATGCGCAATCGACACCGCTACTCGCGCATCGGTGACGTGCCGACCGTGCGCTATGACCCGGTCGAACGTTAGTTGACGTCACGCCGCGGAGCCTCGGCCGCGCTATGCATTGCGGTCGTGCTGATCGCCGCGGCGGTGCGAACAGCATCCGCCGATGACGAAATCGTCATCACCGGTTCCAAGCAACGTTCGGCCAGCCTCGACCTCGTCGGCAACACGGCGAAGCTGGACGAAGAACGGATCCGGCTGACGAATCACCAACATGTTTACCAACTCGGCGCGGCCGCCGCCGGCACCTGGCTCAGTCGCGGCGACGGCCAGGAGCACCTGACCGCAATTCGCTCGCCCGTCCTGACCGGCCCCGGCGCATGCGGCGCATTCCTGATACTCGAGGACACGGTGCCTACCCGCCCGACGGGTTTCTGCAATGTAAACCAGCTGTTCGAGGTGCCGTCGGAAATCGCGCACTCGGTCGAAATCATTCGCGGCCCGTCGAATGCACTGTACGGATCAAACGGCCTGCATGGCACGCTGAACGTGTTGCTGCCGACGCCGGGCGAATCCCCCGGCTGGGTGGGAAGCGTCACTGCGGGTCCGGACCGATACTACCGCGGCAGGCTCGGCTGGGACGGCGCGGTCGGGGCGTCGCTGGTCAACGTCGGTGTACTGGCCGACACCTACGACGGCTTTCGCGACGACTCGGGATACGACCAGCAGAAGGGATTCGTGCGCCTCGAACGGCCGCTCACCGACAGCACGGTCAGCCTGTCGCTGAGCCTGCAGAACCTCGAGCAGGAAACAGCCGGCTTCATTTTCGGCGAGAACGCTTATAAAGACCCGGAGCTGCGCCGCGCAAATCTCAATCCCGAGGCGTTTCGGGACGCGAACAGCCAGCGGCTCGTCGTGCACTGGCGGCCGGATGACGATCACGCGTGGGCCGGTGCGGACTTGCGGGCATACCTGCGGCGCTCGGACATGCAATTCCTGCAACATTTCCTTCCGGGGCAACCCCTCGAGGACAACGGCCAGGTCAGCGGCGGCGTAACGGGGACGCTAACCCGGCCGTGGCGGGACGGTGTGTGGACGGCCGGACTCGACGTCGAGTTCATGGACTCGTTTATCCGGCAGTTTCAGGCGGAGCCGTTGAACGGCCCGTCGGCATTTCTCAACGAGACGCTGCCGCAGGGCTGGCACTATGACTTCGACGCCACCAGCATCATGGCCGCACCGTACGCGCAACTCGAGTATCCGCTCGCGGACCGCTGGCGCGTAATCGCCGGGATAAGGCTGGAATACCTGCGCTACGACTACGACAACAAGCGGCTCGACGGCAACACGCGCGACGACGGCACGCCGTGCGGCTTCGGCGGTTGCCGTTACAACCGCCCGGCCGACCGCTCCGACAGTTTTTTCAACGTCGCGCCGAACGTCGGCCTCGCCTTCCGTATCAACGCGGATACGTCGGCGTTCGCTACGTTGTCACGCGGATTCCGCGCCCCGCAGGTCACGGAGCTGTATCGCCTGCAGAATAACCAGGCGGTCGCGGATCTCGACAGCGTGACACTCGACAGCCTCGAGATCGGCGTGCGCTGGCAGGCCGATGCTTATCGGCTCGAGGCAACGGGATTCGCAATGCTCAAGCGCGACGAAATCTTTCAGGATGCAGACCGCAATAACATCGGCAACGGCCGCACCACGCACGCGGGCGCGGAAATCCAGGCCGGGGCGCAATTCGACTCAGGCCTGTACGCCGGCCTCGCCGCGACGTGGGCACGGCACCGCTACGATTTCGACCTGACCACGACCGGCGACACGATCGTCTCTGGCAACGACGTCGATACCGCGCCGCGCACACTCGGCAGCGCGAGAATCGGCTGGAACAGCGCGCGCGCCCTGCTCGAACTCGAAGGCGTCCACCAGGGCAGTTACTACCTCAACCCGTCGAACTCCAGCAAATATGACGGGCACAACCTGCTGCACGCGCGCGCGGTCTGGCGGATCACGGCCGACTGGTCGCTGACCGGCCGCGTAAACAATTTGACCGACGAGCTGTTCGCCGACCGCGCCGACTTCGCATTCGGCAACTACCGCTACCTGCCCGGCCGCGAGCGGGAGTTTTTCATCGAGATCGCCTACCGCTCGTTTTGACTGGAAAACACCCCGCGAACCCAAGATAATACGCGCCCAACGAATAACCGAACTGCGCCGACCCCATCGTCGGACGCGGGCCCCCAGGAGACCGAAAATCATGTCAGAGCCCCAGATTACGCCGCCGGAAGGTGGCGCGAAGATCACGATCGCGAACGGCAAATTGCAGGTTCCGGACAACCCGATTATCCCGTTCATCGAAGGCGACGGCACCGGGCCGGATATCTGGGCCTCGGCAGTCCGCGTGCTCGACGCGGCCGTCGAGAAGGCCTACGGGGGCCAGAAGCAGATCCACTGGATGGAAATTTACGCCGGTCAGAAGCCGTTCGACCTGTGGGGCAGCTGGCTGCCCGACGCGACGGTCGAGGCCGCGCGCGAGTACCTGGTCTCGATCAAGGGACCGCTGACGACGCCGATCGGCGGCGGCATTCGCTCGCTGAATGTCGCATTGCGTCAGCTGCTTGACCTCTACGTGTGCCAGCGGCCGGTCCGCTGGTTCGAAGGCGTGCCCTCGCCGGTCAAGGACCCGGCCAGCGTCGACATGGTGATTTTCCGCGAGAACACCGAAGACATCTACGCGGGTATCGAATTCGAGGAAGGCACGCCCGCAGTCGAGAAGTTCCTGGGTCTGTTTAAAGAGGCATTCCCCGACGAGTTCGGCAAGATCCGCTTCCCGGCGACCAGCGGCATCGGCTTCAAGCCGATCTCGAGCGAGGGTACGGAGCGCCTGATGGCCGGTGCGATCGACTACGCCATTGCGAACGGCCGCAAGAGCGTGACGATTGTCCACAAGGGCAACATCATGAAGTTTACCGAGGGCGCCTTCCGCGACTGGTGCTACGCGCTGGCGGAACGCGAGTACGGCGACCAGACCTATACGTGGTCGGAGTGGGAACGCACGAAGGCCGACCAGGGCGAGGCAGCGGCGAACGCGGAGCAGGATGCGGCGCTGGCAGCAGGCAAGATCCTGATCAAGGACGCGATCGCCGACATCACGCTGCAACAGGTGCTGACGCGACCGAAGGAATTCGACGTGATTGCCACGATGAACCTGAACGGCGACTACCTGTCCGACGCGTTGGCCGCACAGGTCGGCGGTATCGGCATCGCGCCGGGCGCGAACATCAACTACATCACCGGCCATGCAATTTTCGAGGCGACACACGGCACCGCGCCGAAGTACGCCGGCAAGGACCAGGTGAACCCCGGCTCGGTGATCCTGTCGGGCGAGATGATGCTACGCTACATGGGCTGGATCGAAGCGGCCGACCTGATCATCAGCGGGCTCGACAAGACCATCGGCAACAAGACGGTGACGTACGACTTCGCGCGCCAAATGGACGGCGCGACGAAGGTCAAGTGTTCGGAGTTCGGTACGCTACTGATCGAAAACATGTAAACAGGATGCGGCCGGCTACTCGGCCGGCCGCACGCCCTTGCTTTCCCGCGGCCCGGCGCCGGTGCGCAGGTAATATTCGAACGCCTGGTCCCGCCGGCCGGTCATGTACGGCACCATATAGAGGATCGACATGCCCTCCAGCACGCGCGCGTTGCGCATCGCTCCAACGTCGACCGTCTCGAAGCCGATCGCTTCGACCAGCGCGGCAACTTGTTCTTTCGCTTGTTGATCATCGCCAGCTAGCATCACCGTGACTGGACCGCCCGCCGCTTCGGGGTCAGCCATCACGTGAAAACCGACCGTGTTGAATGCTTTGACGACACGCGCGTTCGGTGCCCAGGATTGCAGCAATTCGCCGCCGGACGTGTCGACGGCCATCTCCATTCGGCCGTCGCGCACGGTCAGCGCGTTGGTCGGGTCGATGATGATCTTGCCAGCCAGCGAACCGAGATTTTTGATGGCCTGTTCCGCCGCGTGCCACGGCACCGCGAACAGCAAGTAGTCGGCGGACGC
>JBPCXI010000211.1:0-2560 GCA_051008895.1 Gammaproteobacteria bacterium
CAGAAAGGCAACCGCGCGTCGAAATACATGTACGGCAAGCAGCGCGTGCTATACCCGATGAAGCGCGTCGGCGAACGCGGCGCGGGCCAGTGGGAGCGTGTGTCATGGGAGCAGGCCGCGACCGAGATCGCGGACAAGTTCATCGACCACGCGACGGAGAGCGGCCCGGAATCGATCACAATGGCGATGGGCACCGCGGTCACACTGAAGCGTGCGTCATTCGGCTCGCTGTTCCGCTTCGCGAACCTCACCGGCATCGTCGTTCCGGAAACATTCGCCGGCGTCGGCGACCTGCCGGTCGGCGCGTACCAGGTGACCGGCTACGAATTGCCCGGCGACAATATGGCGGCCGTATTCAAGTCGAAGGTCTGCCTGGTCTGGTGCTGCAACCCGGCGGCGACGCGCATTCCGGATGCGCATTTCTTCTGGGAAGCGCGCTACAACGGCACCGAGGTCGTTACGATCACGCCCGACTTCAACGGCTCCGCGATGCATTCGTCGAAGTGGCTCAATCCGAAGCCCGGTACCGACGCGGCGCTCGCATTGTCGATGGTCTACGTCATTCTCGAAACGGGTGAGGTTGAGTGGGACTACGTTCGCGAGCAGACGGATCTGCCTTTCCTTGTTCGCACCGACAACCGCAGGTTTCTGCGCCAGATCGACGTCGACGGCGAGGAAGGCGGCGACCGCGCTTTTTATTACTGGGACGAGGCGACGAATGCCGCCGTGCTGGTGCCGGCCACCGGCCGCGGCGCGCCGGCGTGGATGGGGCCGCCACCGGACAACGGCGACTCGATTGAGCTCGGCGACATCGAGCCGGCGCTGCAGGGGACCTGGACGGTCGAGACCCTGAGCGGCCCGGTCGAGGTCACGACGGTGTTCGAGCTGATGAAGGAGCAGATCAGCGGTTACGCGCCGGAGCTGACGCAGAAAATCACCGGCGTGCACGCCGATGCGGTGCGCGACGTCGCCAGGAGCTTCGCGACGGCTAAGCCCGGCATGATCTTCGCCGGCTATCGCGCGAACAAATGGTTACATGGCGACCAGCTGCTGCGCACATGGATGCTGATGTGCGCGCTGACCGGCAACACTGGCCGCGCCGGCGGCGGTGTGCAGACCACGCAGTTGCCCAACGGCGACGGGCTGATGGCGTATGCGTTCAACGGCGTGGGCCCGCGACTCAACGTCGCGGCAATCGCGCTGTGGGACTACGTGCACAGCGAAGGCTACGAGACGAACAAGACGATCTACGGTGAGACGCTCGCGAATCATTTCGAGAACTACCATTCTCAGGCCGTCGAGCGCCGCTGGATACCCGACTACTCGAAGATCCCGTGGAAGATGGCGATCATGGCCGGCCACAACCCGGCCAACTGGCGCGCGACCGGCAAGCCCGGCTTCCGCAAACGCGCATTCGAGAAGCTCG
This sequence comes from Gammaproteobacteria bacterium, assembly GCA_051008895.1. Lineage (GTDB taxonomy): Bacteria > Pseudomonadota > Gammaproteobacteria > Steroidobacterales > SMWD01. Next base: position 1,427 of record JBPCXI010000211.1, read on the forward strand.
ACACGATCGTCGGCATGACACCACACATGAGCGTGACGTCGATGTATTGCGACTACGTGCTCCCGGTCGCCGATCACTACGAGCGCGAAGACCTCACGATGGAGGGCCGCACGCCGTTCGTGCACGCGATCAGCGAGGCGGTGCCGCCGCTCGGCGAGTCAAAGGACGACTGGGCTGTGTACGAGACGCTCGCGCGCGCGATCAGCGAACGCGCGCAGGCGCGGAGCATCGAGCCGATCAAAGGCTTCGCGTTCGGCCAGCCCGTCGAGTGGGACTACACGAAGTTCCATCAGATGTTCGTGACGTTGTCGTTGCCGGACGGCAGCACGATGACAGTGACCCGGACGCGGGATGCGGTCGACTTTGTCATCGCGAATTCGGCCGGAATCTCGAACGTCAAAAACTACGAAAACCTGCAGAAGAAAGGTTTCATTCGCACGGATGATTCCGCCGACGTGCAGTTCGGCCGTAAGTCGAACTTCAGCTTTCAGATTCTCGCGAGCGTGATCGACAAGAAGCCGTACCACACGTTGACGGGTCGCCAGCAGTTCTACATCGACCACGACTGGTTCATGCAGGAAGGTGAGTCGCTGCCGCAGTACCACGCGCCGAAGGCGCTCGACGATTACGGCCTGCGCCTGACGATGGGCCATGCGCGGCACGGCATTCACAGCATGTTCCGGGACGATACGCTGCTGATGTCCCTGCAGCGCGGTGAGCCCGACGTCTTTGTGAATCCCGACGACGCACGCGAGCGTGACGTCGAAGACGGCGACATGATTCGCGTCTACAACTCTTTCGGCTCGTTCATCGTGCAGGCGCACGTGAGCTCGTCGACGCAGCCGGGCACGCTGTTCATGTATCACGGCTGGGACCCGATGCTGTTCAAAGGCCGGGAGAACTTCAGTTCGGTGATCCCGACGTCCGGGCTGCTGAAACCGACGAACGTCGCAGGCGGCTACGGGCAGATTCACTACGCGGCGCCGGACAAGGTGCCGAACCAGACCTACCACGACGCGACCGTGGAATTCGAGAAATACGCGGAGGCGTGATGCGCATGCATCGCACCCGGTGAAAACAAAACGCTGGAGCAAGAGTTATGAGTAAACAGGTCTCGATGGTCATCGACCTGAA
>JBPCXI010000212.1:0-11345 GCA_051008895.1 Gammaproteobacteria bacterium
AATTGGAGGCTAGGGTCGGAATCGAACCGGCGTACACGGAGTTGCAGTCCGCTGCATAACCACTCTGCCACCTAGCCGTAGCGGCCGGGAATCCGGGGTGCGCCCGCGACCCACGATTGCCGAGACCGCGAAGAGACTGGAGCGGGCAACCAGGTTCGAACTGGCGACCTCAACCTTGGCAAGGTTGCGCTCTACCAACTGAGCTATGCCCGCTGCGGCGTCTCGGCACGGGCCGGAAAGCCGGCCCGGACGCGAATAATACGGCCTGACCGCCCTCTGTCAAGAAACCCTGTTGCTGTCCACCATCGACGGCCAGGCGGCTCGCAGGTACGCGATCATGGACCAGAGCGTCAGGCCCGCTGCGATGATCAGCAGCGTCAGGCCGATCGTGTGGATCGGGATGCCCAGGAACGGATAGTGCCAGATCATCGCGCCGAGACCGACCATCTGCATGATCGTCTTGAGCTTGCCGAAGCCCGATACCGCCACCAGCTGGCGGGCGCCGATTTCGGCCATCCATTCGCGCAACGCTGATATCGCGATTTCCCGGCCGATAATGATCGCCGCGATCGCCGCGACCAGGATGCGCGGATCCGCCTGGACGATGATCACGAGCGTCGTCGTGCCCATCAGCTTGTCCGCGACCGGATCCAGGAACGCGCCGAAGTCGGACTGCAGGTTGTAGCGGCGCGCAACCCAGCCGTCGAGCGCGTCCGTTATGCCCGCAAGCGTAAATATGAGGCAGGCCAGGGGACGCATGATCTCCGCCGGCGGCAGGTAGAACACGACGACGATCAGCGGAATCGCCGCGATGCGCAGCAGTGTCAGGAAAGTAGCGAGATTGATGGCTTGCATGCCGGCCCCGTCGGCGTGGCGATTTACGATGTTCTACGGCGCGCATTTTAGCGCGCCTCGCCCGCGGTTACTCAACCCCCGTGCAGGTGCTCGTAAATCCGCTGCGCCAGGGCGCGGCTGATCCCCCGCACCTTGGCCAGGTCGTCTACGCCCGACTTGCGTACGCCCTGCAAGCCGCCGAACTGTCGCAGCAGCGCCTTGCGCCGGCTGGGACCGAGTCCCGGTATCGACTCCAGCGTTGATGTCCGCCTGGCCTTGCCACGACGCTGCCGGTGCGCTGTGATCGCGAATCGATGCGCTTCGTCGCGGATTTGCTGGATCAGTCGCAAAGCCGCGGAATCTGCGCGCAGCGACATCGGGTCCGCCAGCTCCGGCAGGTAGATCTTCTCTCGGCCGGCCTTGCGCCCCTGTCCCTTCGCCACGCCGATCAGCAACACGTCCTCGATGCCGAGATCGGCGAACACTTCCCGCGCCCTGGCCAGCTGCCCCCGACCGCCGTCGATCATCACGAGCCCCGGCAGCTGGGCTTCTTCCCGTCGCAGTCTCGAGTAGCGGCGCCGCACGGCTTGCTCGATCGCCGCATAGTCGTCACCGGCCTCGACGTCACGGATGTTGAAGCGCCGATACGCCGATTTCATCGGGCCGTCCGCACCGAATACGACACACGCCGCGACGGTCTCGTCCCCGCCGGTGTGACTGATATCGAAGCATTCGATCCGTTGCGGCGGATCCGCGAGGCCCAGTGCGTCCGCCAGTGCGCCGAGTTGCGCCTTGACGCTGGCACTTGCCGCGCGATGCGTCAGCAGCGCCTGGCCGGCATTGGTCGCAGCCAGCTCGAGCCATCGGCGGCGAGTGCCCCGAACGTTGTGCTTGATCGCAACTTTGTGGCCTATCCGTTCGCAGAACACCGCCGCGAGCAACTCCGGGTCTTCGACCGGCTGTGCGACGATGATTTCCGGCGGCGGTGCGTGCACGAAGTAATGCTGCAGCAGAAAAGCCGACAGCACCTCGCCCGGCTCCGTGCCGGCCGCCGTTCGCGGGAAGAAGCTGCGCCCGCCGAGCATGCGTCCGCCGCGAATCATGATCGCGCCCACGCAATGCGTATTGCCTTCGCTGGCCACCGCGAGCACGTCGGCATCTTTCGTCCGGCTGCCCGACACGAATTGCCGCGCCTGCACGTCGCGGATAGCTTTGATCTGATCGCGATATTGCGCGGCGGTCTCGTAGCTCTGGTCTGTCGCAGCCTGGTCCATGCGGCGTTCCAGGTCCGCAAGCACGACGTCATTCTTGCCGTTCAGGAACCGGACTGCATTATCGACGTCGCTTTGGTACGCGGCCTCATCAATCAGTCCCACGCACGGGGCCGTGCACCGTTTGATCTGGTACTGCAGGCACGGTCGGCTGCGATTCGCGAAGTACGAGTCCTGGCATTGCCGCACGCGAAAAAGTTTCTGCAGCTGCCCGAGCGTCTGTCGCACCGCGCCCGCCGACGGATACGGCCCGAAGTACCGCGTGCTCTTTTTCCTCGCGCCGCGGTGAAACTCGAACCGCGGAAAATCCTGCTCCGTCGTCACGCGAATGTACGGGTAGCTCTTATCGTCCCGCAGCAGCACGTTAAAGCGAGGCTTGTGCTCCTTGATCAGGTTGTACTCGAGCAGCAGCGCCTCGCGTTCCGTGCCGGTGACCGTGACCTCGACGCGCTCCGTCCGGTTCATCAGCGCCTGTGTTTTCGGATGATGCGCCTTGCTGCCGAAGTAAGTCGCCACGCGTTTCTTGAGATTGCGCGCCTTGCCGACGTACAACACGCCGCCTTCACCGTCGAGCATGCGATAGCACCCCGGACGCTGACTCAGCGTCGCGAGGAATTTCGGTGCGTCGAAGTCTGCGGGCATTGCGGATCGCATTCAGGCTTCGTTCGCGCGCAGCTCGGCGCGCGCGAGGCGAAAGACGTCACGGAACATGTCAGCGGTTAGTCGGCGAGTCTGCGTGTTGTAGCGACTACAATGATAAGAGTCGATAAGCTGCAGGCCCGGCCCGATTTCGTGGCGCGCGCCATGCGCAAATTTACGGCTCGACAACTTGAAACCGAGGGCGCGCAGTACCGCCCGATGAGCAATCGTGCCGAGAGCAACGACGATACCCGGCCGCGGCAATACCGCAAGCTCGTGCGCAAGGTACGGATTACACGCGTCCACTTCGCCGGTGACGGGTTTATTCTCCGGCGGCAGGCAGCGGACCGCGTTCGTGATTCGGCAACCGGGCAGCTCGAGACCGTCGTCGGCGGCTATGCTCTCGGGTCGCGTCGCAAAGCCGAACTCGTGCAGCGTCTGGTACAGCAGTATGCCGGCGAAGTCGCCGGTGAACGGCCGGCCCGTGGCGTTCGCGCCATGCATGCCCGGCGCGAGGCCGACGACGAGCAGGCGCGCGTCGACGTCGCCGAACGAGGCGACCGGTCGCGCGTGATAGTCGGGGTGCCGCTCACGCACCTGGTCGAGAAACGCGGCGAGCCGATCGCAGCGCCTGCAATTGATGTCGAACGGTTCGCCGGTGCCTTGCGCGTGCGATGTCGAATCAGTTTCCGGCATCGCCGATATGCCGGTTCGCGATCCGCAGCGCGACCTCCATCGCCTGCTCGTAATTCAGCCGTGGATCGACCTGGGTCAGGTATGCATGCTGCAGATCGGCCTCGGACAATCCACGCGCCCCGCCGATGCACTCGGTGACGTGTTCGCCGGTCAGCTCTAGGTGCACACCACCGAGCAGCGAATCCTTCGCTTCATGCACGCGGAATGCGGTTTCGAGTTCGGCGATGATGTTATCGACGCGTCGAGTCTTGTAACCGCCCGGCGTCGACTCCGTGTTGCCGTGCATCGGATCGCACATCCATAACACCGGCGTATCGAGCTGTTGCACGGTGTCGATCAACGCGGGCAGTTGTTCGGCAATCTTCCCGGCGCCGAACCGGTGAATCAGAATCAGCCTGCCCCACTCGCGGTCGGGATTCAGCGCGCGCACGATACCGGCGAGATCGTCGGGTGCAAGTCCGGCACCGACTTTGACCCCGACCGGATTGCGAATGCCGCGGAAGTACTCGAGGTGGGCTCCGTCGAGTGCCGCCGTGCGCATGCCGATCCACGGGCAGTGCGTCGACAGGTTGTACCAGCAACCGCGGTGCTCGAGGAATCTCGTCTGCGCCTGCTCGTACAGCAAATGCAGACCTTCATGCGAGGTATAGAAGTCGACGCGTCGCGCTTCGGAGATCTGCGAACCGGTGATCGACTCGAAAAAATCGAGGCTGTCGGCGATTCGATCGACGAGCTGATGATACTGCGCGGCCGAGTCGGAATGGCTGACAAACTTCAGGTCCCAGTTTTCCGGGTGATGCAGATCCGCGAATCCGCCGTCGATCAACGAGCGAATGAAGTTGAGTGTCATTGCCGCGCGCTCGTAACCGCGCAACATCAGTTCCGGATCGGGTTCGCGAGCGGCGGGCTCGAACTCGAGGCGATTGACGAGATCTCCCCGATAGCTCGGTAGCGATACGCCGTCGCGGGTTTCGGTGTCGGCGGAGCGCGGCTTCGCATACTGCCCGGCCATCCGACCGATGCGCACCACGGGCCGCTTCAATCCCGCCGTCATCACGACGCTCATCTGCAACAGGATCTTGAGTTTGCGCACGATGTTGTCGGACGTGCATTCGTCGAAGTTCTCTGAGCAGTCGCCACCCTGGAGCACGAACGCCTGACCGCGCTGCGCCGCGCCGATCTGTTCGCGCAACGATTCGATTTCCCAACTGGTGACGAGCGGCGGGTTCTGACTCAGGCGCTCAACGGTGCGCGCGACGGCCTGCGGATCCGCATAGGTTGGCTGTTGAATCGCTTTGCGGCCCTGCCAGCTGTCCGGCGACCAGTCGACTTTTTCTCGCGCGCTGCTCATGTCTCGCCTGTGATCCCGCTTAGTCCGAGCTGGACATTATGCCGTACACCAGTTTCACCCAGTCATCCGGCTTAATGAAACCCTGACCCCACTCGGCGTCGAATTCCGCGGTCGGCTTCTGCGCGAGGATGTCGTCGAAGCTCTCACCGGCGTCGATGCCGGCCTGAATCCGTTCGGCCACCGTGGCCAGCATGTCCCGGAATTTCTGCAGGCCCTGCTTGTCGGTCAGCGGACCGTGGCCCGGCATGATGGCCGTATTCGCATCAACTTTCGCGAGCACACTATCGACCGCCGCGATCATGCCATCGACAGTCCCGCCACTCCCCTCGTCGATGTAGGGATAGAGGCCGTTGAAAAACGTATCGCCCATGTGCACGACATTGGCCTCTTCGAAGAACACGATGGAATCGCCGTCGGTGTGCGCCGGCGGGACATGCTCGACGCGAATCGTCTGCCCGTTAAGGTGCAACGTCACCCCCTGCGAGAACGTGACGACCGGCAGGGCCGCGGGTGGCGACGGCTCGACCGTCGCGTTGAAGAACTTCGAGAAATAACGGGAGTTCATGCGCACTCGCACGTTGTCGTGCGCGAGGATCATCGCGCCCGCACCCGCCAGCGGCTCATTACCGCCGGTGTGATCGCCGTGCCAGTGAGTATTCAGCACCATCCTGACCGGCGCATCGGTAATACCGGCCACCGCGGCGACGATCTTGGGCACCAGCGGCGCATATTGGTCGTCGATCAGCAATACGCCGTCGTCGCCGGCGCTCACGCCGATATTGCCGCCCCGACCGAGCAGCATGTAGATACCGTCTGCAACCTTCACCGTCTCGATGTTGACGGCGGCCATGTCCTGGTCCTGCGCGCCAACGCCGGTCGCGGCAAGCGCGTACAGCAGTGCGCCGAGCAACGCGCGGTGCAGGCTTCGCTGGCCATTGATCATCAAATTTATCCTCCGCGCTCGTAAGAGCGCCCAATTATGGCAGGTTTCACGGGCGAAACCGCCGGCCACCCGCCGCGGCACGCGATTGACTGCTGGTATGATAGCGGGAGTAACGCTTCAGGGTTGAATGCCAGATGACTGCCCCGTCACGAATCATCACTCGGCTCGTCGCGATCGCCGCACTGTCGATCGCGTCGTTCGCGCTAATCGCCGAAGAAGAACCGGCCGCTGCGGGCGGCGGCGTGGCCGTGCGCCTCGAGATCAAGGACGCCATCGGCCCGGCGACGAGCGCCTACCTGATCGAGGGCATCGAGTACGCGGCCGAAATCGATGCGCGGCTGATCATCGTCGAAATGGACACGCCCGGCGGCCTCGACTCGGCGATGCGCGACATGATCAAGGCCATCCTGAACTCCAGGATTCCGGTCGTGACCTACGTGTCGCCGAGCGGCTCGCGCGCCGCCAGCGCCGGGACTTACCTGCTGTTCGCCAGCCATATCGCGGCGATGGCCCCGGCGACGAATCTCGGTGCCGCGACTCCGGTGCAGATCGGCGGCGGTGAGGAGCCCTCGTCTCCGTTCCAGCCGCCGAAAACGAAAGACGAAGACGACGAAACGGAAGGCGATGACGCCGCAGCGGACGAGGAATCGCCTGCCCCGCTGCCGGGCACCGCGATGGAGCGCAAGGCCGTTAACGATGCCGTCGCCTATATCCGCGGCCTCGCCGAACTGCGTGGCCGCAATGCCGACTGGGCTGAGAAAGCGGTGCGCGAGGCGGCGAGCATGAGCGCCGAAGAAGCGCTCGCGCAGAATGTCATCGACGTCATCGCCGAAACCGTCGACGAGCTGCTCGAGGTCATCGACGGCCGCTCGGTCAAGGTCGTCGACGCGATGCAGGAACTGGACACCGGCGATCTGGAAATCGAGTCGTTCGAAGCCGACTGGCGCACCCGCCTGCTCGCGACGATCACGAATCCGAACGTCGCCTACCTGCTGATGCTCGCCGGTATCTACGGCTTGCTGTTCGAGGGCTACAACCCCGGCGCGATCGTGCCCGGCGTCGTCGGCGCAATTTGCCTGCTGCTCGCGTTGTTCGCGTTCCAGGTGCTGCCGGTGAACTACGCCGGACTCGCGCTGATCCTGCTCGGCGTCATGCTGATTATTGCGGAGGCGTTCGTGCCGAGTTTTGGCGCGCTCGGGCTCGGCGGCGTGGCCGCGTTCGTCTTCGGTTCGATCATATTGATGGACACCGATGTGCCGGGCATGCAGATCGCGCGCGGACTGATCTTCGGCGTTGCACTCGTCGCGAGCTCTTTGCTGCTCTTACTCGTTTACGCGCTGATGCGCATGCGTCGCCGGCAGCCGGTCAGCGGGGCCGAGAGTATGCTCGGGCAGCTGGCCGAGGCACTGGAAGATTTCGACGAACACGGCCAGGTGTTCGTTCACGGCGAACGCTGGCATGCGAATACGAGCGTGTCGGTCAAGAAAGGCGACCATGTGCGCATCGAGAAGATTGACGGCCTCTGGCTCGACGTCGTGCCGGCCGACGAACAGTCATAATTGAGCGGCCATCGTTGAGCAACGAGGGTAACGTGATGCAGATTCAGGAGAAGTAACATGTTGGGCGGATTTATCGGTATTGGCATCCTGGCGCTGGTCATCATGTCGGTGTTCAAGATCCTGAAGGAGTACGAACGCGGCGTGATCTTCCTGCTCGGGCGTTTCCAGAAAGTGAAAGGGCCCGGCATCATCATCGTCGTGCCGTTCATCCAGCAAATGACCCGCGTCGATCTGCGCGTGATCGTCATGGACGTGCCGACGCAGGACGTGATCTCGAAAGACAACGTGTCGGTCAAGGTCAATGCGGTCGTGTACTTCCGTATCGTCGATCCGGAGAAGGCCATCATCCAGGTCGCCAATGTATTCGAGGCGACCAGCCAGCTCGCGCAGACGACACTGCGCTCCGTGCTCGGCCAGCACGAGCTCGACGAGATGCTGTCGGAACGCGACAAGCTGAACCAGGATATTCAGGTGATTCTCGATCAGCACACCGATGCGTGGGGGATCAAGGTTGCCAACGTCGAGATCAAGCACATCGATCTCGACGAGAGCATGATTCGCGCGATCGCGGCGCAGGCCGAGGCCGAACGCGCGCGGCGCGCGAAAGTCATTCACGCCGAGGGCGAGAAGCAGGCATCGAGTCAGCTCGCCGAGGCCGCGAAGATGCTGGGTTCGCAGAAACAGGCTCTGCAGCTGCGTTACCTGCAGACGCTGACCGAGGTGGCGACCGAGGGCACGAACACCATCATCTTCCCGCTACCGATGGACCTCGTTGAGGCATTCATGGAAAACGCCAATTCGGGCGGCACGAGCCGCATTCCGCCGCCGCCCGGCGCACGTTCCGAGTAATCACCCCGAGTAATCACCCCGAGTGATCACCCCGAGTAATCACGATTGGCGCTTGACGGCCTGCCAGCGGGACTCGAGCTCGGCGAGGGTCTGCTGACTCCAGTCCGCGCCGTCTGCGGCAAGGCCGGCCTCGACCCGACCGAAACGCGATGAGAATTTGGCATTCCCGGCGCGCAGCGCCTCCTCAGGATCGATATCGTGATGCCGCGCCAGCTGCGCGACCGCGAACAGCAGGTCGCCCAGTTCCTCGGCAATAGACGCCCGATCGTTTTCCGCGCACGCCTCGTCCAGCTCGGCCAGTTCCTCGTCAACCTTCGCCCGCACGCCATCGGCGTCCGGCCAGTCGAAGCCGACGCCGGCTGCTCGCCGACCCAGTTTGGTGGCCCGCAGCAGGGCGGGCAGCGCCAGGCCGACGCCGTCGAGTAAGCCGGCATCCTCGTCGCCGGTCGCCGCTCGCTCGCGACGCTTGTGCTCCTCCCACGCGACCGTCTGCGCCTGCGCGTCGAGGACCTCTTCGTCGCCGAACACGTGAGGGTGGCGCCGGCGCATCTTGTCCGTGATGCCGTTAACGACATCATTGAACTCGAAGGCACCCTGCTCCGCGGCCATTTGCGCGTGAAACACGACCTGCAGCAGCAGGTCGCCGAGTTCGTCCCGCAACTCGTCGAGGTTGCCGCGGTCGATCGCGTCGGCGACCTCGTACGCCTCCTCGATCGTATACGGCGCGATCGAAGCGAAATCCTGCTCCAGGTCCCACGGACAGCCGTCGACCGGATCCCGCAGCGTGGCCATTACTTCGAGTAGATTCTTGATTGACTCGTTAGAGAGCTGTTTTTTCATTTAATTATGTCGATGAAATTCTTGAGCATGACCGCGGTTGCACCCCAGATCCTGCGGCCGTCGAAATGGTATTCGTACAGCCGCGCATCGATGCCGCGCCAGCGCCGCGACGCATTCAAGCGATTCCGCCGTTCGAGCAGGAAATCCAGCGGCACCTCGAATGCGTCCTCGACCTCGAACCGATCCAGCACGAGCGAGACCTCGCCTTCGACGAAGCCGACGATCGGCGTGACCGCGAAGCCGGTCACGACCGCCTGCGGCTCCAGGTAGCCGGCAATGCGCACCCGGTCCGGCGGAATGCCAATTTCCTCGTGCACCTCCCGCAAAGCGGTGTCTGCGGGCGTCAGGTCGCCCGGCTCGGCCCGCCCGCCGGGAAAGCTGATCTGGCCCGGATGATCGCGCAGATGCGCGGTGCGTTGCGTGAGCAGCACCGTCAGCGCGTTGCCACGCGGCACCAGCGGCACCAGCACCGCGGCCGGCGTCAAGGGTCTATCGAACCACGCGTCGGCAGCCCCTTCCGGCAGTGTCGCCAGCGCCGCGGTGACCGGATCGTCTGCGGGCTTCGAGCCGCAGAGCCTGGTTTCGATACGCTCGCGCATGTGGTTTGCGGCGCCGCGCCTGGCTCAGGCCTTGATGCCGCCCTTGGTCAGTTCGGCCGGGTCCAGCAGTCGCTCCAGCTCATCTTCGGTCAGATCGGTCATCTCGCGCGCGACGTCCCGAACTGCCCGGCCCTCGGCGTAGGCCTTCTTCGCAATCGCGGCGCCCTTGTCGTAACCAATCACCGCGTTCATCGCCGTCACGAGGATCGGGTTGCGATCGAGCGCCGCGGCGAGGTTGGCCTCGTTGACGGTGAATCCGGCGATCGCGTGGTCGGCCAGTTGCGTCGCCGCGGACGCAAGAATGTCGATGCTCTGGATCAGGTTGTACGCGACGACCGGCAACATCACGTTCAGCTGAAAGTTGCCGGACTGGCCGGCGACGGTGATCGTCGCGTCGTTACCGATGACCTGGGCGGCGACCATCGCGACGGCCTCCGGGATCACGGGGTTGATCTTGCCGGGCATGATACTGCTGCCCGGCTGTAGCGCCGGCAGCGCAATCTCACCAAGCCCCGCCAGCGGGCCGCTGTTCATCCAGCGCAGGTCATTCGCGATCTTCAGCAGCGAGACTGCGAGCGTTTTCAGGTCGCCTGACACCTCGACCGCGGTGTCCTGCGTGCTCAGCGCCTCGAAATAGTTGTCGGCCGGCGCGAACGGCAGCCCGGTCGACTCGCCGAGCAACACCGCGACCTTCGCACCGAACTTCGGGTGCGCATTGATGCCCGTGCCGACCGCAGTACCGCCCTGCGCCAGGCCGCAGAGTCGCGGCATCGCCTCTTCGAGGCGGGTGATCGCATGTGCGACCTGGCTGGCCCAGCCGCCCAGCTCCTGGCCGATCGTGACAGGCATCGCGTCCATCAGGTGCGTGCGGCCGGTCTTCACGGTGTCCTGCGTCTCCCCCGCCTTGGTCAGCAGCACCTCATGCAGGTGCCGCAGCGCGGGCAACAGCGCCTCGTTCACCAGCAATGCCGCGCTGACGTGCACCGCGGTCGGGATCACGTCGTTGCTGCTCTGGCCCATGTTGACGTCATCGTTGGGATGCACGTCGGCGCCGAGCTGCGCGGTCGCGACGCGCGCAATCACCTCGTTCGCGTTCATGTTCGAGCTGGTGCCCGATCCGGTCTGAAACACGTCGATTGGAAACTGCGCATCGTGCCCGCCGTCCGCAACCTCGGTCGCGGCCGCCTGGATCGCGACGGCCGTGCCTGTGTTCATCAGGCCGAGTTCGCCGTGCGCACCGGCGGCCGCCCACTTGATCAGGCCCAGGGCGCGAATGAACGCCCGCGGCATCGCGATGCCGCTGATCGGGAAATTCTGCACGGCGCGTTGCGTCTGCGCGCCCCATAGTGCGTCCTGCGGCACCTCCAGCTCTCCCATGCTGTCCTTCTCCACCCGAAATCCGTCTGCCATTCCCTGCTCCTGATTGTTCCGATCGCGCATAAAGCCGCCCATTTTAGCGCGAACGTCAGCGCTATCCCCAAGTTGCGGCATTCGGTGTAAAGTACCGACCCGTGCGGGCCGGGGACAATCGGTCTGTGTCAAATATTTCGTTTTAAAAACTTGGGTTTAAGCTGTATTTCTCGATATCATTTGATATTGAATCTACGGCGCTTTCGCATCGGTAGCCACGTCTATGGAATTGTCTCCGCTGACCGCCCTGTCCCCGCTCGACGGCCGCTATGCCGCGAAGTGCGATTCGTTCCGCGCGCTGTTCAGCGAGTACGGCCTGATTCGCCTGCGCACGCTCGCCGAGGTTCGCTGGGT
>JBPCXI010000213.1:0-39873 GCA_051008895.1 Gammaproteobacteria bacterium
AGGGCCGCAGCCGCAAGGCCGAGCGCAGTTGGATGATCGGGCATTTCGACGGAGATCGGGGGAGCCGCATCCTGAAAGACGTGCTGGTCGAGCCCACCTGAGATGGGGACACTCTGGTGTCGCCGAAGTCGGCGACACCAGAGTGTCCCCTGGCCCCCGGCTAACGCCCTGACTATTTCAACGCCGCGCGCTGCCGTCGTGCCTCGCGCGGATCGGCGCTCAGCGGCCGATATATCTCGATCCGGTCGCCCGGCGCGAGCCGATGGTCATCGTCGACGCGCCGGCCAAAGATGCCCAGCGGGCAGCCGGCGACATCGATTTCAGGGAACTCGTCGACAATTCCCGACGCGAGCAACGCTGCACGCACGCGCGTACCCGCCGGCACCTCGATCGCGATCAGCCGCTGCACGTCGGCGCGTGCGTAAGCCACTTCGACCGTGAACGATCGGCCCGGATCGTCGTCGCCGTCAGCCATGCAGCTGTTTCGCCCGCTTCACGAACGCGTCGACGAGGTGATTGCAGGTCAGCTCGAAAATCGGCCCAAGCAGCATGTCCTTCAGTCGATTCGAAAACGCGAAGCGCATGTGCAGGTCCAGTCGGCAACCATCGTCGCCCAGCGACTCTATTCGCCAGTCGCCTTCCAGCTCGCTGAATGGCCCCTCGACCAGCGTCATGTGAATATGCGTCGGCGGCTGCAAACGATTGCGGGTCGTGAAGTGACCGGTCTGACCGCTGAGCGCGAGACCCAGCGATGCGACGACCTCCCCGTCATCGCTGGCATCGACACTCGATTCGGTGCAGCCGGGAACGAATTCCTGGTAGGCGTCGACGTCCGCGACGAGCGCGAACATCGCTTCCGCGGAATACGGGACGATCGCACTGCGATGAATCTCGCGCATGGCCGCGACGCGCTCAGTCGAAAACGCCGAATGCGTTCAGCAACACGAGCGCCACGGCGACCGGCGCAACGTAGCGCGCCAGCAGCCGCCAGATGCGATACACGGGTCCGCAGGCGGGATCGAGTTCGTCGGCACTCGAGTTCCGGCACATCACCCAACCGGCGAAAATGGTCATGAAGAATCCGCCGAGCGGCAGCAGCACGTTGACCGCCAGAAAATCGAGGTTGTCGAAAAACGTCCCGCGATAAAACTTGAAGTCCGCCAGGTAACTGAAGGAAAACACGGTCAGTAACCCGAGGGTCCAGATAGTCAGCCCGACGCGCACCGCCGCCGACTGGCGGGTCAGGCCGAAGCTCTCGACCATCCATGCGACGGCCGGCTCCATCAGGCTGATCGCCGAGGTCAAGGCCGCGAAGCCGAGACAGACGAAGAACAGCACGCCGAAGAATGTGCCGCCCGGCATCTGCCCGAACGCGAGCGGCAGGGTCTGGAATATCAGGCCCGGGCCCTCGGCCGGATCGAGCCCGTTCGCGAACACGATCGGGAAAATCACGAGGCCGGACAGAAGCGCGATCGACGTATCGGCGGCCGCGACCGCGAACGACGTCGTCGCTATCGACGCGTCCTGCGGCAGGTAAGCGCCGTAAGCCATGACCGCCCCCATGCCGATGCTCAGCGTGAAGAATGCCTGGCCCATCGCGGCCAGCACGACGGCGCCGTCGATCTTGGAGAAGTCGGGTTCGAACAGGAAGCGCACGCCGGCCGCGAACCCGCCGGTCGTGACCGCATAGGCCAGCAATATCAGTAGCAATAGCACGAGTGCCGGCACCATGAAACGCACCGCGCGCTCGATGCCTTCTTCGACGCCCAGGCTCACGAGGACGACGGTCAGCGTCATGAACAGCGTGTGCCAGAAACCTACGAGCAACGGATTGCCGATGAATTCGCCGAACCGCACACCAAGCGTGGCCGCGTCCACGCCGACAAAACTGCCGGTCGCCGCCTTGATCGTGTAGGCCATCGTCCAGCCGGCTATCGTGCTGTAGAAGGACAGGATAAAGAAACCGGCGATGACGCCGCTGAGCCCGACGATCGACCAGACCGGCTGGCCGGCCTCTTCATTGCCGAGGATCCGCATGGTCTCGACCGGATTGCGTCGGCCCCGTCGCCCCAGCAGTATCTCCGACATCATGATCGGCAATCCGATCGCCAACACGCAGCCAAGATAGACCAGCACGAATGCGCCGCCGCCGTTCTGCCCGGCGACGTAGGGGAATTTCCAGATATTGCCGAGACCGACGGCCGAACCGGTGACCGCGAGAATGAAGGCGAAACGGGATGACCAGTTCCCGTGCAACGAAACGCGCTGCGCGCCGGTCGCAACTGACTCCGCCATTCAATCAACCACTGTGCGAAAATTGTAAGTTTGAAGGAAAGCCGGAATCCGGACAACACCGGGCCGGCGCGGGGTCATGTCAGGCAAAAGCAAACAGAAGCCGCGCGGCGATACGCGCATCGCGGAGAACCGCAAAGCGCGGCACGACTTCTTCATCGAGGATAATCTCGAGGCCGGCCTCGTGCTCGAAGGCTGGGAGGTCAAGGCGCTGCGCGCGGGTCGCGCGAACCTGACGGAAGCGTATGCGATCCTCAAGAACGGCGAGGCGTTCCTGCTCGGCGCGCACATCTCACCGCTGACTTCCGCGTCGACCCACGTTAACGCCGACCCGACGCGCACACGCAAGCTGCTGCTGCATCGCCGGGAGCTGGACCGCCTGATCGGCGCGGTCGAGCGCAAGGGCTATACACTCGTGCCCCTGGCGCTGTTCTGGCAGCGCGGCCGCGCGAAACTCAACCTCGGCATGGCCAAGGGCAAGAAGCAGCACGACAAGCGCGCCGCCGACAAGGATCGCGACTGGCAGCGGCAGAAAGCCCGCATCATGAAGAAGGGCTAGCCTGCGTCGGGCTCGTCGTCGCGCCTTGCCGCGGAAATTCCGGCGAGTTGTTTCTCAAGCTCGCTCACGCGCTGCACGGCCGATGTCCACTCGTCGAAAGCGAAATCACCGTCATCCACGAGGCGACGCAGACGATTGATCTCGGTGCGCCGTTTACGCACCTCATCGCGCAGCCGGTAGATCGCATAGTCAGTCTGCGCGTTCTTGGTTGCACCGTCGTTGTAGAAACGCGGCTTCACGTAGCTGCCTTCGAGCTCGCGCAAGCGTTTCTCGCCGCGCGCCATATACTGCTCGTGAGCGCCTATCCTGATCTCGGCGTTGGACGCTCGTCCGCATTGGCACCAGGCGTCGAAGGTTTCGCGGACGCGCCTGCGCGCGTAGCCGAGTTCCATCGCGAGACGCACGTATTCGGGGTCGGCCGGCGGCACGATCCATTCGTGACCGTCGGCATGCGCGGCCGCATCGCAGAGACTCTCGACCATCGTATCGCCGACAAAGAAAAACTCGTCGCCGACCTTTACGCCGGACTCCTGCAATCGCTTATTCAGGCGCTGCTCCCATTCGGACCCCTCGCTGTCCCGGCGGAACAGCGCGGTAAACACGAGACTCATAGGGCGGGAGTTTTCGTTCTTGAGCGGCGCGCGCGGACGATCGCCGGAGTCGGTCACACCGATCCGCACGCGGCCGAGCCCGTCGGCGTCTAGCCCCGGATTCTCGCTAAGCACGTACAGTTCGACTGCCACACGCCCTCCCCGCTGCGGCTGATGAATCTGATACTCATTATGGTAAATAATACGCATGGAGGGAGCAAACTAAAGACTTGTTCAGACTCAGGCGCAATGTGGCCGCTCCGCTTGCCTTTCACGGCCGCGGCCGTAAACTTCTGATCCGGCACGGTGTCTAACACCATGTACCCTGAGTACGGGGGCGACATGGCTTCGACGTGGGTAGCGAAACCTGGAGTGCATGCCGAGGCGCAGATCACCTCGTAAATACAGCTGCAAACCATATAGTTGCCAACGACGACAACTACGCACTAGCTGCATAAAAACCAGCCTAGTGCCTTCCGCCCGATACGTGCTTGTGCGTTCGGTTCACGGGAGTCATCAACACAAGATCGCGCGAGGGTATGTTCAGGGCCCGGACGTTAAAACTAACTGAACTGGCTTGCGGTCTTCCCTGTTCGTCGGGTAGCCGTCAGTAAGATAAATGACGAAATAAGCATGTAGACCTCTCGGCGGAGTGCTTGCGGACGCGGGTTCGATTAAGAAAATGGTCGCCACGGGGAGTGATCTCCGTAGGAAACAGAGGGCTCATACGGTGAACGCTAAGGGGCACTGCCCTATGCCAACGCCGTCCGGTGAATGGGAAACCAGTAAGCCGGCTAGAGACTCATAGGCTCCTAACGCCAACACGGCCAAGGAGTACTAGGGTGCCTCGATTGCAGCGCAATTGAGGCACAACACGCCCTCCCCTGCAGAGATGCAGGTGAAGGAATAGTCCAGCCCGTATCGAAAGATGCGGAACAGCTGTCCCGCCGCCTCCACCATCTCAAAACCCGGCTTTTGGCCGGGTTTTTTTTATTGAGCCGAGGGGGCCGCCGCGCAATTATCCGCTGATGAACCACCTGGATCCGTGTCAGGCCGCTTACCTGGCCGGGTTGATCGATGCCGATGGAACGATAACTCTCAGCCGCAGGCACCGTAACGAGACCCGCCATGCCGCAGTGTCTATTTCCAATACCGACCGCAGCCTCCTGGAGTTTGTAAGGCGAACAGTTGGTGCGGGGAAAATCACGAACAAGCGGGCCGTGAGCTCACGGCACCGCCCGAGCTACGCCTTCGCGATTACCAACCGCCAGGCTATTCGGCTGCTTGGCGACATCGAGCCATTTCTGCGAACGTACAAAGCCGATCGTGCGCGTTTGATGATCAGGGACTACGTCGCATTGACGCCGCGAAATGGCCGCTACACGCCGGAGCAGAAACGCGCGCGTCGGCGATTCGAACTCGCGGTTCTCGGGGTTCGGCCCGCAAAAACGGTGTGCCGTGCTAGGCCAGGGAAGGGCAAGAATTGAGTCGGTGCAACAGCACCACGGAATGGCCGGTGACCAGCAGGCAGTTAGACGCATGCGCGGCCGGCCGGCGCGTCCGAACGCGCCTGAGGGATGGTTTCGTAGCTCGTTTACACTTGCTGACTAATTCGCTGGTCGGTCATCTCAAAAACGACCAGATCATCGGCAACAGCCAGAGCACGGCCGCGAAAACTCCGAAGCGGAACAGCCGCTGCGACCAGCTCAGTCGCAGGCCCGGGATGTTGTCGAGGCTCATACCGGCCTCGTCGATACGGTCTTCGTACAGGTCGCAGACCGCCTCGACACTGTTCATGTAGTCGGCGGGTAATACGACCTTATGCGTGCCGGTGTAATCTTCGTTGCTGGCCATGTCGACATCCCGTAGGTTCAACCTAGCGAATTACCGGCGTGCGCGCCGTGACCACCTTCACGGCGATGGCGCGAAGCGCAGCCTGTATTATGTTGACTATCGTCACTGCTGCGTATCGCCGACATGAGACTCTTTGACTTCGAGCGCGCCCCGAACCCGCGTCGCGTCCGCATTTTTTTGGCCGAAAAGGGGCTCGAGGTTCCGCTCGTGCACGTGAATCTTTATCAGCACGAACAGTTGACGCCGGAGTTTCGTGCGCTCAATCCCGGCGGCACGGTACCGGTGCTGGAAACCGACGACGGCAGCTATCTGACCGAAGCCGTCGCCATCTGCCATTACCTCGAGAACGCGCATCCGGAACCCCCACTGTTCGGCGCGGGCGCGCTCGAGCAGGCGCAGATCCTGATGTGGGCGAATATCTGCGAGAACGAGGGGCTAAGCGCGGTGCAGGACGTGCTGCGCAACTGGTCACCGGGCTTTCGCGGGCGGGCGCTGCCGGGCCCGGTCGATCACGAGCAGATTCCGGAACTCGTCGAACGCGGCCGCAAACGCTGTGGCATGTTCTTCGACCGCATAGAGGCGCAGCTCGCGCACCATGACTGGCTCGCGTCCCGCCACTACAGCTTTGCCGACATCAACCTGCTGGCGACGGTCGACTTCGCGCGCTGGGTCGAAATCGACGCGACGGCCGGCCGGCCGCGCCTCGGTGACTGGCATCGGCGGGCGTCGGCGCGACCGAGCGCCGCCGCCTGACTCGAGCCCGGGTCAATCGGCCCGGTTCAATCCGCCCGGCTCAATCGGCCCGGGTCAATCAGCTACCGTAACTTTCTCCATTGTGTCGCCCTGCTGGATCGCATCGACGACGTCCTCACCCTGCGTCACCCGGCCGAACACCGTGTGCTTGCCGTCAAGGTGAGGGCACGGCACGTGGGTAATAAAGAACTGGCTGCCGTTCGTGTTCGGTCCGGCATTCGCCATCGAAATCACGCACCGGTCGTGCTGCAGCGGGTTGCCCGCGACCTCGCAGTCGAACCGATAGCCGGGACCGCCGGCGCCGCTGCCGGTCGGATCGCCGCCCTGAACCATGAAATCCGCGATGACACGATGAAAACTAACGCCGTCATAGAACCCCTGCCCGGCCAGGAAGACGAAGTTGTTGACGGTGTTCGGCGCATGCTCTGCGTAAAGATCCAGTTCGATCGTACCGCGGTTGGTCTCGATCGAGACTTGATAAGTCTTCGCCGTATCGATCTCCAGCGCCGGCGGCGCGGTCCATTGTTCAGCCATCTGCAATCTCCGTGTTGGTCGCCGACTTCCGGCGGCGGCAAAGATAGCGAAATTCGCCCGCGGACACTACAGTGATCATCGTCGGACCGGAATCCGTCATCAGGCAGGGAGCGTATGGAAGACGAAAATCGGCTGGTCGACGTCGAAACGCGGGTCGCCCACCAGGAACAGGCCATTCTCGAGCTGAGCGAGGAGCTTTATCGTCAGCAGCAGCAGCTGGCGCAGCTGGAGGCGCGCTGGCGCGGCCTGGTCGAGCGAGTGGATTCACTGGCGGGCGGATCCGCCCCGGGGGATGCAGCGGACGAAGTGCCGCCGCACTATTGATGCGGCGGCCGCGGGGAACTGTGCTGGCCGGAGGCCGGTCGTATCGGTTATGTCTCTCCGGGGACCACTCCGCGGGCCGCATGTGAGAACATCGTTGTCGCGAGAAGAATATGATCGAGATCGCATCTTGACAGTCGACCGGTGCCACCGCCAGCGCCGCGGTGCGCCGCGAGCCGTCGCCTGCGCGCTAGCGGGAACGATGCTGGTTGTGTGCGGCTGCAGCAAGGAAATCGTCGTCGAGACGACATTTCCCGAACCCGTCATCAGCGCCCTGGAGCTGGACGCCGGCGTGCACTACTCCGACGCGCTGACACAATACGACTACAGCGAAGACCTGCCGAACGACATCGAGTGGTCGTTCACGCTCGGCGAAGCAAATACGTTGATGTTCGAGAGTGCGCTTGGCGCGCTGTTTACAAATCTCGTGACCGTCGAGGAGCCGGGCGGCACCGGCGAACCCTACGACTCGCTTGACGTTGTGATCCAGCCGACCGTCGAAGCATTCGAATTCTCGCTGCCCCGACAGTCCCGCTCGGACCAATACGCCGTCTGGATCCGTTACAATCTGGGGGTATTCGAACCGGACGGTCAGTTCATAACGAACTGGAAGGTCAGTGCCTACGGGCAGGCAGACTCTCGCCTGCTTCGCGGCAGCGGCGCGATGGAAGAAGCCGTGGTCCGCGCGATGCGTGACGCTATCGCCAACATCGTGATCGGATTGCCCGAGGCGCCGGCGATAAAGGCGGCGATGTTTCCGGACGCGCCGCCGCCCGCGGCGGGCGCGGCGGAAGAGCTGGCCGCGGAGCCGTTGCCGACGGACGTAGCACCGCAGGAAACGCCCCCGGACTCCGAGGTGCCGCCGACGCAAGAGATCGAGGAGGAAGCGACCGCCGAGAAGGCGCGGTCCTGAGCGACACATGCAGACGAGCAACACAACTGCAACGATGATCCTCGGCCTGGCCGGCCTGGCGCTGTCAGGCTGCATGACGACGCGCGTCGAGGAAACCAAGAACGCGAAGACCGGCATCGCCAAAGACGAGCGCATCGTGATCCTCGAAGCGAGCTATCACAACGGTAACGAGACCGAGGACGAATTCGTCGACTGCATCAGTAAGTCAGTGCAGAAAGGCCGCAACGGGCTGAACGTATATCCCGACGACGCGTTCGTCGACGCGCTGTTTCCCTGGTTCGAACCACGAACCGCGCCACAGGGCGTCGAAGCGCTGCCTGAATTACTGGAGCGACCGGGCGTGAACGAGCGCATTCGCGAAAGCGGCGTCCGCTATATCGTCTGGGTCACCGGCGATACCGAAAGGTCGGCCAGCGGCGGCAGCCTGTCGTGCGCCGTCTCGCCGAGCGGCGGCGGCTGCTTCGGCCTCGCCTGGTGGGAGAACGACTCGTCATATGCAGCGGCAATCTGGGATATCCGCGACGGCAAGTCGGCCGGCGAAGTCAGCGCCGACGTGCAGGGCACGTCCGTGATCCCGGCCGTCGTCGTGCCGGTGCCGCTGATTGCTCGCACCAAGAACGCCGCGTGCAAGGGTCTCGCGCGCGAGCTCAAGGAATTCATCGTCGATTCCGGTCCTCTTTGAGGCGCGTAGTACCCGCACCATGAAAAATTTCACGCGCGCCCTGCGCGCATCGATACTCGCGCCGGCGCTGCTAACGCTGGCCACGCCCGTCTTCGCCGCTGACGAATACGGACTCGACTTCCGGCTGCGGCTACGCTCAGACACGCCCCGCGCATCCGTATCGATCACGGTCAAACAATCGCGCGCGCTGCTGCGCGAGGCCAGGTTCTCCGCGCCGAGAGATCGCTACAGCCGCTTTCGCGGCGACGGCGACATCGACCGGGACGGCGACTACGTGATCTGGAAACCGCCGGCGAAGGGCGGCACTCTCGAGTTTCGCGCCAATCTGGAGAACCAGCGCGACAGCGGCAGCTTCGACAGCCTCGTCACACAGAAGTGGGCGTTGTTCCGGGCGGATGACGTCTTCCCCCCCGCGCGCGTGCGCCATCGTGCCGGCGCCCGGTCACGGTCGCGCATGAGCGTGACGACACCCGACGGCTGGAGCGTGATAACGCCGTTCGAAGAAGGCCCGGGCGGCAATTTCATCATCGACAATCCGAACCGCGCGTTTGACCGGCCGACGGGGTGGATGATTGCCGGTCAGCTCGGCCGCCGCAAAGACACCATCAACGGGATGGAGGTGTCCGTTGCGGCCCCGGTGTCGTCCGGCGTAGAGCGGATAGGCATGCTGGCCCTGCTGCGCTGGACGCTGCCGTACCTGGCGCGCGAAACGGGCACGCTGCCGCCGCGCATCAGCATCGTATCGGCGGGCGGACCGATGTGGCGCGGCGGCCTGTCGGCCGGCAATTCCGTATATGTGCACGCCGAACGTCCGCTGCTCAGCGAGAACGCGACGAGTACATTGCTGCACGAAGTGCTGCACGTGCTGCTGCCGGTGCCGACGAAACGCGAACATGACTGGATCGACGAAGGCATCGCCGAGTACGTGACGCTGCGGCTTCTGCGGGACAGCGGGACGATCTCGCCGGAGCGGTTTCAGAAAGCCACCGATGAATTCGAGCAGCGGGGTAACAAGGCGAAGGGCCTCGTCACCGCGCATGCGACCGGCGACGTCAAAGCGAAGGCCGTCGCGATATTCGCGCGTCTCGACGCCGAGTTGCTGTCGCTGAGCGACGGCGAGATCGACATCTACGACCTGGTCCGCAGCGTGCAGGAAACGGGCGCGCCGCTCGACACCGGGACGCTGCGCGAAGCTGCACTCGCGCTAACGGGCGCCGGCGGCATCGAAGCGCTCGCGTTCGAGGACACGCCCGTCCCGATCACTCAATCGAATTTAACAAAATAACGTAAACTATTAATTTTAAAGAAATTAGCTCATAATTACCGGGCTAATGACTAATAAAAAAAATAATAGTCGAGGCGCCCCGGTTAATTCAGTGTCCGCAGTCGAGCAGCTCCGCGCTCGCATTCAGGATCTCGAAACTTACATCGATGGCCGCAAGACCCACTGGGATGCGCTGACCGCCAGGCTGGTTCGCGAACGCGCCGTGAATGACGAGTTGCGCTCGGCCGTCGACGTGCGTGACGCCCGGGTCGCCGGCTTCGCGCGAGAAACGGCAAAGCTGGAGCGCCGGATCGAGGGCCAGCGCCGCGAGATCGAGTTACTGCGGGACCGGCTGACGCGCGCCCGGGGCAGCGTCCAGAGGACGAACGAGCGGCATTCGCCACCGCCCGACGCCGAGGCCAAAATCATCCTGCGCGCCGCCTACGACAAACTGGCGTCGATGCGCACGGAGCAGAAGCGTCTCAACGGCGAGATCGAAGAGAAAGATGCCTATATCGATCGCCTGTGCGCGAAACTGAGCGAGCTGGAACTGGAGCGCACGGAAACGGTCGGCACGTTGCGGAAGCAGCGCGAAATTATCGATCACGTCGAAAGGGAGATTCGGTCGCGCCTGACGCGGGTCGCGCTCAGCAGCCGCCGACCCGAGCAGCGTCGCGCGATCGACGCGTCGATCCGCAAGCTAGAGCGGCATCGCACGGAAATGCTCGACGACGACGGGGACGCGCCGGTCAATGTCCGCGGCAGGTTCATCCTGGTGAACCCTCCCGGTCGCGCCATCGAATATGATATCGGCGCACGCGCCATCACGATCGGCCGCGGCGATCACAACGATATTCGCATCCCGCGCAAGTCTGTTAGTCGCGAGCATGCGCGGCTGTCGCCGTCGCAAAACGGCGTGCTGGTCGAGGACCTCGGCAGCCGTAACGGGATTCGGGTTAACAATAAGCGCGTGTCGCGCGAGTGCCTGCGTTCCGGCGACGTCGTGTCGATCGGTAAGGTCGAGTTCCGATTCGTCGCGTCGGTCGTGCCGTTTCAGCGTCACAGCGCCTCCTGACGCCGCGCCAGCCCGTCGCAACGACGGCATTGTGAGGCTGCTCACAGACACCCACGCCGAAATCCGGGACATTGGCCGACGGTTAACCCTATATGCATGACGGCAAAGTACTTTCGGCGGCCGCGCGTGGCCAGCGTCCCAATGCGACCGGGCGCCTGCGTGAAATCCTGACACGCCGGATCTGGTTACCGACGTTCGTTTACGAAGCCCTCCCCTACCTGTACATACTCTGCGGCATCGTCGCGCTGGTCTCAGCGATCTACGCGCGCGACTGGACCTGGATCCTGCCCTGGGCGATCCTGATCGGACTGCTCTGCCTGCATACCGGCCTTGCGCTTGCCGCGCTGCGCTATCGCGTGCGCCGACGCAGCCCCCGTCCAGAGCGCGAGTAGCTGCCCGTGGCGACGGCTGGGCCGGAATGCGGCGACGTGCGAGAATGCGCCGTCGCAACCGGGAACCGATCTTGAATGATTAAGTCAAATGCCCGCCCGCTGTCGGCCAGGCTTCGCACCGGCGCACTCGCGCTGCTGCTCAGCCTGGTAATCGTGCCCGTATCCGCGTTCATCGGCGGCTCACTCGTCGTGGGCAAATACGAAGGTCCGAGCGGCCTGCTCGGCTATCTGAGCGCAATCGGCCGGGATGCGATGGCCGGCCACTGGATGGCGTGGGTATTGATTCTCACCCCGCTGCTATTGATCGCGATCTGGTTCGTGACCCTGAAGCTGCCCGCAGCGATCGAGAAAATTCGGCCAAAACCGAAAGAATCGTAATTTAATACAGAGACTTAAAGAACATTCATTAACTGGTTTATCGTTACTGCAGCTAGGCGGGCCAGTAGTACCAGCCTGCCGCGAAGAGCCCCGCCCACAGGGCCGACAACGCCGCGTAACGCGCCAAGTGTTTACGCACGGTGCCCAGGAAACTCAGGCCTCCCAGGACCGCGAGCCCGCCGAATATCAGCGTCGCGCGGAACAACTCCGGCGTTTCGGCGTCAAATCGGGGGTGATCGTCGCGCAAGATCCAAAACACCAGCAACACGACCGCGAGGCTGAACGCAATGGAAAACAGGCTTCCGAACACGATCCCAAGCACAACTGTGAATGGCTGCATGCCCTGCTCCGTATTGACTATCGGATCTGCGTATTGGGACCTTGCTTGCTATGATGGTTGCGACTAGCCTTCTGGCTGTCATGAACCGCGAATTGCTGCGAAGCGTATGAATCGATGATACATAAATCCGCGTCATTTGCCCGCGGTCTGACGGAGGCCTCCAAGCGGATGAAATTGCTCTTGCTCGCGTCGAGCCTGATGCTCGTCGCCATGCCGCTCTCCGCCGACGATGCGGAAGACGCCGCCGCGGCCATCGACACCGAGGCGACTTCCGTAACCATCGGCACCGAGGTGCCGTCCGAAACCGAGGTACCGTCCGTACTGGAATCGACGCAGCGGCACCGGCAGGTCGCACGCATGGTCACCCGCTTCGTCGAGCGCGCCCACTATTCCCGGATCACCGTCGACGATGACCTCTCCGGCCTGGTGCTCGACAACTACATCGAATCGCTGGACCCGAATCGCCATTATTTCCGCGAGCCGGACATCACCTATTTCGAGCGCTATCGCTACGCCATTGACGACGTCATGCGGACCGGCAACTTCGACCCGGTGCTCGACATCTTCCGCCTGTACCGTCTGCGCGCACAGCAGAACCTCGACTTCGCGCTCGCGACGCTGGATTCCGAGATCGAATTCACGGCGGACGAAGATTACGTATTCAATCGCAAAGACGAGCCGTGGCTCTCGTCGACCGAGGAGATGCAGGACTTGTGGCGTAAACGCGTCACGAACGACGCGCTGAGCCTCGTGCTGGCCGACAAGGACTGGGACGACACGGTCGACGTGCTCGGCAAGCGCTATAACCGCGTGCTCAAGCGCATCAACCAGCTCGACAGCGACGACGTGTTCGAGATGTTCCTGAACTCTTTCGCGCGTACGCTCGACCCGCACTCGAGTTACCTGTCGCCGCGGCAGTCCGAGGAATACCGCATCCAGATGAGCCTGTCCTACCAGGGCATCGGCGCATCGCTGCAGCTCGAGGATGAGCTCGTCTCGGTTCTGAACGTGATTCCGGGCGGCCCGGCATCGATTGACGGCCGTATCACCGCCAACGACAGAATTACGGCCGTCGGCCAGGGCGACGATGGTGACATGACGGACGTTGTCGGCTGGCAGCTGGACGACGTGGTGCAACTGATCCGCGGCCCGAGCGGCACGACCGTCCGCCTGCAGATCCTGCCGGCCGACTCGCTGCCGGGCGATGAGCAATACGTCATCGACCTCGTCCGCGACAAGATCAAGCTCGAGGAACAGGCGGCGAAAAGCGAGCGCATCGAGATCGAGCGCGACGGCACGGCGACAACCATCGGCGTCGTGTCGATCCCGAGCTTTTACCAGGACTACGAGGCCCGCAGTCGCGGCGACAAGGACTATGTGAGCACGACGCGGGACGTTCGCCGCCTGGTCGAGGAACTCGAAGCCGACGGCATCGACGGCCTCGTGATCGATTTGCGCGGCAACGGCGGCGGCCATCTGTCCGAAGCCACGTCGCTGACCGGCCTGTTCATCCCGGAAGGTCCGGTGGTACAGCTCAAAGATACGAACGGCCGCATCGAAGTGCTCGACGACCCGGTCCCGCAGGTGGCATACGGCGGACCGCTCGTGATACTCGTCGATCGCTTCAGCGCGTCGGCTTCGGAAATCTTCGCCGCGGCGATCCAGGACTACCGCCGGGGCGTCGTCATCGGCCAGCGCACGTTCGGCAAGGGCACCGTGCAGAACCTGTACATACTCGATCAGTACGCACGTCGCGTGCCCGATCCCGGGCTCGGTCAGCTGACGCTGACGATCGGCAAGTACTACCGTGTCACTGGCGGCAGCACACAGCACCGCGGCGTGCTGCCGGACATCGACCTGCCGTCGGTCGTCGATCCGGAGCGCGTCGGCGAAAGCAGCCGCGACCGTGCGCTGCCGTGGGATCAGATCCGGCCGACGGGCTTCCGCGCGGACGAGCCGCTGGACAGCGAGATCGCGTATCTGACCCAGTACCAGAACAGCCGCATGCAGACCGATCCGGACGTCGACTACCTGATGCTGGACATTGCCGCGGCCGACGAAGCCCGGACGCAGACGACGGTGTCGCTCAACAAGGCCGCCCGCATCGCCGAGCGCGAGCAGCGGCAGGCTGACAGGATCCAGCGCGAGAACAATCGTCGCGAGGCGCTTGGGTTGGAGCCGATCGAGGAACTCGATGATATCGACGCCGAAGATCAACCCGACGTGCTGCTCGACCAGGCGACTCAGGTCATTGCGGATCTCGTATCGATCGATGGCGCGAAGAGCGCAGCCCTGACGGACGCGCAACCGCCGGGCAGCTAGCACGGCCCTGCCGGCGCAGCGGCATGCGCCTCAGGTCTGCAATGCCGTGTAAATGTCCCAGTACTCGTCGGCGAGTACGTTGATCGGAATCGACTTCTTGCCATTCATGATCGACGACTCGTCGAGATCGAGATGGATATCGGCGAAAGAGCCGGCGACAGGCACGGTGTCCGTGTCCGCCCGATAACTCGCCTGCTCGGACAAGTACTGCGCGCGACGGCGCACTTTCTTGACCAGCTCATCGCCGACCGGCAGTGAGCGAACGCCCTCGGTGATCAGGCTGTTGAGTTCCCGGCAGGTTTCGATATCGCCGTAGTTCACGTCGTTGACGACCCGCACTGAAGCTTCCCGGGCCCGCAGGCTGATTTCGCGGCGGCAAAAATGTATGAACAGTTCCTGCGCTATGGCGATTAGCGCGAGGTTTATTTTGCGACGACCCGTCACGCTGAGCCCACCGAATTCCGGACCTTTTTCGGCGAGCTTCTCCGCCTTGGCCGCTTCGCAGTGCGCGGTGTGCGTTTGCGCGCCCTGCAACGCACTCTCAAGCGTCTCCGCCTCGGACATCAGCGCGCGGCGCCGGAAAAAATTCCAGAACCCGCGCATTTTCGCGTGCTGCTCGTGCAGCACGCGCAGATCTTCCGTCAGGGACTCCTCACGCTGGCGCGCCTTGTCGATCTGGCGGTCAATGACCTGCGAGGCGGCGCGCAAACCCGCGCGAAACTTCGCGGTCTGCGCCTGGCGTTCGCGCTGAATCTGATGCTCGGTCAGGTCCTTGCTCAGTCTCGCGAGCTTGCGTTTGCAGCTCGCCCAGACGCCGCGCAGCTGGTAGAACACGGAAGCGTTCGCGGCCTGCAGCGGATCTTCGAGCATTCCCTCGAGTTGCTCGAGACGCTGCTGCGAGCGCAGTGTCACGCCTTCCTGATGCTGGAGTTGCTCTTTGAGCTGCTCGCCCTCGAGCCGCAGCTTGGCGAATTCCTTCTTCAGTTCCGCCCGATTCCAGAATAGCTTCAGGAGCCGCTCATCATCAGGCGGCTCCTGTTTCGAAGACAATATGTTGTTTGCGATCTTGGCCATACGCACGCACGACAAATCGCAGGTCCGCCCGCATCCTCAGGCGGACCCGCAACGGTGTCGAAATTAACGTAATGGACCGCCGCGAACGTTGAAGCAATCTACACTTTCCCGTCGCAGGGCAGCGAAATCAGGACGTTAGAGGGTTTCGAGGCGCAGAATGTGAAGCGCGTCTCGCCCGCTCCGGGCGTCGACTCAGGCGAACTGCGGGGACCGATCGCGGGCAAAGCGACCGTTGACGGCATCGGCCAGCGGCATCGACTCGCCGAACTTGTGCCCGGACTCGAGCAGATAGTCCAGCCATTTGCTGAGCATCATGTTGCGCGACCAGCGGCGGTCGAGCTCGCGCCCGAATCGATCCTCGATACCGCGCAGAACCGAGTGTCGATGATGCGCGGCCCAGCCGGCGACTTCCGCCATCCGCGCGTCCAGGTAAATGCGAATGATCAGGTCCGGGTCCGCGACGACGTCATCGCCTTCTTCGAAGAGATACGTCATACGCAGAACTTGCGTATAGCGCGCGCTGGCTTCTACGGCCAGGTAAAGATCGCAATCGTTACGCGCCGTCGATGCGCAACAATGATCGGGCTGACAAGCGTCGCCGATCAGCATGCCGAGCTTGATGTAGTTACTCTCGTACAGCGCCATCAGCCCGCCGAAACTACCGGGGCCGACAACACATTCGGGCACGATGTAACTGTCCGCGATCATGAATCGACTATAGCACAGCGAATCCGTTCACAACTTTGACGCAAACCTTTCACCAAAGGGTAAATTTATGCTAGCCGCGACGTGAGATTTCAGCTGCTTCGATTCACTAAGGACTCACGCGGCGCTCAACATTCGAGTTGCTGAGGATCGTGCTCGAAATCTCTTCGATAGAGAACGAAGTCGTGTTGACGAATGGAATCTGGAACTTCTGGAACAGCGCCTCGGCCGCGCGCAATTCGAAACTGACCTGCTTGAGAGATGCATACCGACCCGCCGAACGCCGCTCCTTGCGGATTTGCACGAGCCTGTTCGGATCGATCGTCAAACCATACAGCTTGTCGCGAAACGGCTGCAGCACGCGCGGCAAATCACCTGATTCGAGCTCTTCTTCCGCGAGCGGATAGTTGGCTGCATAGATGCCGTAAGTCAGCGCGAGATACAGACACGTCGGCGTCTTGCCCGAGCGCGACACGCCGACGAGAATCACGTCGGCCTTCTCGTATCCGGTCGTGCTGCCGCCGTCGTCATAGTTGAGCGCGAAATTCGTCGCCTCGATGCGCTTGTCATACTTGCCGGAATCGGCAATACCGTGCGCGCGTCCGGCCATCGGCGAAGATTTGGCCTGCAGCTCACGCTCGAGCGGCCCGAGGAACATCTTGAAGAAATCGAGAAACAGGCCCGACGCATGCAGGAAGCGATTCCGCAGGTCTTCGTGGACCAGCGTCGAGAAAATAATCGGCCTCGAGTTCTGCTCCGCGCTTACCGCATTGATGTGCCGAATAGCGGCCTCCGCCTTGTCAACAGAATCTATAAATGGCAGAGTGATTTGATCGAATTCGTGCTCATCGAACTGGGTTAGCAGACTGTGGCCAAGCGTCTCGGCCGTAACGCCGGTTTGATCGGACAGAAAAAAGACGGTGCGACGTGACATTCACAGGTTCCGGCGAATCGTTAAACGATAACGAGCACTGATTCTCCATGTCTTCGGACACAAAACAAGGGAGGATGCCTTGGAAGCCTATGTAGGCCCATTGCAGAGCTTTGGGATGAATGACGTCGGCCGTGTCGGCGGCAAGAACGCGTCGCTCGGCGAAATGATCAGCAATCTGACCGACCTCGGCATCAGGGTACCCGGCGGATTCGCCACCACCGCCCAGGCCTACCGCGACTTCATGCAATACGCAGAAGACGGTGAGCCGAGCCTCGCCGAACGCATCGAAGAGCAACTCACCGGCCTCGACGTGGATGACGTCACCGCGCTCGCTGCGGCAGGCAAGTCGATCCGCGAGATGATCCTCGCGGCCCCGCTGCCGGCGCGCCTGCGTGACGAGATCGAGGCTGCATGGAAAGATATGGTCGCCGAGCACGGCGCCGAGCTCGCCGTCGCGGTGCGCTCGTCCGCGACGGCGGAGGACCTGCCCGAGGCATCGTTCGCGGGCCAGCAGGAATCGTTCCTGAACGTACGCGGGGTCGACGAACTGCATGAGACGCTGCACGAGGTCTTCGCGTCGCTGTACAACGACCGCGCGATTGCCTACCGCGTGCACCAGGGCTTCGACCACGGCCAGGTCGCGCTGTCCGCGGGCGTTCAGAAGATGGTGCGCAGCGACATCGGC
Organism: Gammaproteobacteria bacterium; assembly: GCA_051008895.1. Lineage (GTDB taxonomy): Bacteria > Pseudomonadota > Gammaproteobacteria > Steroidobacterales > SMWD01. The sequence goes on from JBPCXI010000213.1 coordinate 17,668, forward strand.
GCCAGCGGCGTGATGTTCACGCTGGATACCGAGTCCGGCTTCCGGGAAATGGTTTTCATTACCAGCGCCTACGGCCTCGGCGAAACCGTCGTGCAGGGCGCGGTCAATCCGGACGAGTTCTACGTCTACAAGCCCGCGCTGCGCGCGGACAATCGCTGCATCCTGCGCAAGAATCTCGGCGAAAAAGCCATCAAGATGGTTTACGCGAACGGCGGCGACGGCGACCGCGTGCGGACCGTCGACGTCGACCCGGCGGATTCCGACCGCTTCTCGCTGACCGACGAAGAAATCGAGACGCTGGCGCGTTTCGCCATCGTCATCGAAGATCACTACGGTCGACCGATGGATATCGAATGGGGCAAGGACGGCGACGACGGGGAGCTCTACCTGCTGCAAGCGCGGCCGGAGACCGTGCAGAGTCACGGCAGCCGGGTCGTCCAGCGGTTCACGCTGAAGAACCGCTCGCGCGTGCTCGTCACCGGCAGAAGCATCGGCCATCTGATCGGCGCGGGCCCGACACGGGTAATTTCCAGCGCCGCCGAAATGCATCGCATTCGGCCCGGAGACGTGCTGGTAGCCGACATGACGGATCCGGACTGGGAACCGGTCATGAAGCGCGCATCCGCGATCGTGACGAACCGCGGCGGGCGAACCTGCCACGCAGCAATCATCGCCCGGGAACTCGGCGTACCCGCCGTCGTCGGCTCCGGCAACGCGACGGAGCTGCTCGAGGACGATCAGCTCGTCACGGTGTCATGCGCCGAGGGTGACGAGGGCTATATCTATGAAGGCGAACTCGATTACGAGCGGCAGCAGATAGAAATCGACAACCTGCCGGACGTTCCGGTCAAGATCATGATGAATGTCGGCAATCCCGATCGCGCATTCGATTTCGCCAACATCCCGAATCACGGCGTGGGCCTGGCGCGCCTCGAGTTCATCGTGAATCGCATGATCGGCGTGCACCCGAAAGCGCTACTCGAGTTCGACTCGATGCGCGCCGATCTGAAAGCGATGATCCGCGAGCAGATGGCGGGCTACGACGACCCCGTCGAGTTCTTCATCGCTAAGCTCAGCGAGGGTATCTCCTGCATCGCCGCAGCATTCGCCCCCGACCCTGTCATCGTCAGAATGTCGGATTTCAAGTCCAACGAATATGCGAACCTGATCGGCGGCCAGCAATACGAACCGCGCGAGGAAAACCCGATGCTGGGTTTTCGCGGCGCGTCCCGCTATCGGGCGGACAGTTTCCGCGACTGCTTCGACATGGAGTGCGAGGCCCTGAAGCGCGTGCGCAACGAGATGGGCCTGACCAACGTCCAGGTGATGGTGCCTTTCGTGCGCACCGTCGACGAGGGCAAGGGCGTCAAGGAGTTACTTGAGCAGAATGGTCTGACGCGCGGCGAGAATGATCTGAAGCTGATCATGATGTGCGAAATCCCGTCGAACGCTTTGCTCGCGGATCAATTTCTCGAGCATTTCGACGGCATGTCGATCGGATCCAACGACATGACCCAGTTAACCCTGGGCCTCGACCGCGACTCGGCCCTGATCGCCGACCTGTTCGACGAGCGCGATCCGGCCGTGCTGGCTCTGCTGAAAATGGCGATCGACGCGTGTAACAAGCAAGACAAGTACATCGGGATCTGCGGCCAGGGCCCGTCCGACCATCCGGATCTCGCGGAATGGCTGCTCGAGCAGGGCATCGAGAGCGTGTCCCTGAACCCCGACACCGTGCTCGAAACCTGGCTCTACCTCGCAGGCGAGACTATTTGAATCGCGCTCCGTGGCGCGCGCCCGGCAGACACGCCCGTCGTTAAGCCGGGTTCTTTTCCGCGGATGCTTTTCCTCCCTGATGTACGGAAAAGCATCCGCGGAAAAAACCCGGCCCCACCCCCATTCCGCCGGGCGGCCTCGTCGCGCGAGTGCGGCTAAGCGGATGGGGGCCGCTTCGCACGGCGTCGGAGCCGAGCGGTAGTTCCGACACCGTCCGCGAGACCTGCCTCTACCCCGCCGGGGAGACGCTCCAGCTAGCCAGAAAGTCGCCGGTCGATACACGCATTTTTTCCACGAATACCGGCGTTGCCGACAGCGTCGCTGCGGGGCCACCCGAACAACGGTTGCTCCCGATTTTTTCCGGGAATGTTTTTCCGGACATCAGGCAGGAAAAGCATTCCCGGAAAAGAATCGGGATTAACGACGGGTGGTTGCCGGCGGGCGCCAAACGTTAGTGCCGGAATTCCTGAACCGGTGACCCTAGAGTTCGCCCCAGGACGACTTCTTCCGCCACCGGATCCGCGGCAAAATCAACCCTACGACGATGCCAAGTATCATCACGAATGCCCCGATGATGAACCATTCGCGATTCGAGCGACTCGCGAGACGACGGCTTTCGTCCCGCGACTCGTCCAGCGCCTGCTCGGTCTGTGCGAGGGACTCTTTGAGCTGACGGTTCTCGGCGTCGATCTGCACCGTGCGCGACGATAGCGATTTTATTCGGTCCAGTTCGCGCTCGAGGCCTTCGCCGGAATTCTCGGACTGGCCGAGCTGTCGCTTCAGCGCCGCGTTCTCGGCGCCGAGCTCGCGTAGCTCGCGACTCTGCTGCTTGCGCGTCTCCTCGACACGCGAGAGCTGGGCCTGAAAGTCCGGCAACGTGACGCGCGCCGGCGGGCGCGACAGCAGGTAGCGATTCAGCACCCAGCCCTCCGCGCCGCTGCGCGAACGCACCAGGCTGTAGCCGGCCTCATCGTCGCGTTCGAGAACGGTGACCTTGGTCCCGCTGGGCAACATACGCACGATCGACTGGCGATTGCTCTTGCCATTGCGCATCGTGATCTCGAACTCATCGGTGACCCACGCCGACTTTTCACCGTCGCCGGACGCCTGCCCGAAAGCCGCGCCGGCGAAGCCGACCGACAACAGGATTACGAAAAGAGAGAAAACCTTCAAAAGCAATTCAAGGTCTTTGTATTTACTAGAGTTTCTTTCGCGCACCGCGACACCAATCCGGGTCATTTGAGAACGAACTGCTGCGTGGACAGGGCGAACTCTAGCATGGATTACGGGCGAAGAAACCCGGCTTGCGAATCCGCTCATTGATCGCCCGGCGCCAACCGCAGCAGGTGCTCGCGATAGTGCCGCAACTCGTTTATCGAGTCACGAATGTCGGCGAGCGCCAGATGCGCTGCATTCTTCTTGACCCCGTCCAGCACCCGGGGCGCCCACAGCCCCGCCAGAATCTTCAGCGTGCTGACGTCAAGGTTGCGATAGTGGAAAAACGCCTCCAGTGCCGGCATTTCACGCGCCATGAAGCGCCGATCCTGGCAGATGCTATTGCCGCACATCGGCGAGCTGCCCTCGACGACGTGATTGGCGAGAAACGCCAGCGTCGCGCTCTCGGCCTCGGCCGCATCGATGCGGCTGGCGCGAACCCGGGCCACGAGCCCGGACGCGTTGTGGTGGCGAGTATTCCACTCGTCCATCCCGTCGAGAACGTGGTCCGGCTGATGAATCGCCAGCACCGGCCCCTCCTCGACGACCTCGAGGTCCACGGTCGTCACGATCGTCGCGATCTCGATGATAGAATCGCGCTGTGAATCGAGCCCTGTCATCTCCAGGTCGATCCAGACCAGCCGACCGTCTTTGTCACGCATGCAATTTTCCCCAACCCAACGCGAGTCGATTCGCATTCTAGCAAAGACACCCAGGACGACCGCAGTCGATGAGCGACGTTGAGGAATCCGTCGCGCTGGTGACCGCGGCGTTCGGGCGGCGCGGGCGGCTGGAAACCGGCGACGGCACGATCCTGAAGTACCTGGTCAAAGGCCGACGACTGCGGGTCGTCTGCGGCGATCGTGTGCGCTGGCGCCGCGAGCCGCATGGCGGGGACGCCATCGTGACCGCCGTCGACGAGCGTGACAACACGCTGCAGCGGGTCGCCGGCGAACACGGCGAGCCGGAGATACTGGCCGCGAACCTGACGTGCCTCGCCGTCGTCTGCGCACCGTTGCCCGAAACCGACTGGTTTCTCGTGGATCGGTACCTCGCGGCCGGCGAGCTGATGGGCTGCAGGCTGCTGCTGATCGACAATAAACAGGATCTGGCGGACCCCAAACCGGGGTCGGGCCGCGGCGAGGAGCTCTCCGGTTACCTCGCGCTCGGCTACCGCTGCCTGCCGGTCTCATCCGCGACGGGCGACGGCGTCGACGCGATCGCAGCCGCGTTGCAGGACGAAGTTGCGCTGCTCGTCGGCCAGTCCGGCGTCGGCAAGTCATCGTTGATCAACCGGCTGGTGCCCGATGCCAGCATCGTCGTCGGCGAGGTATCCGCGGCGACGCGCGAGGGCACACACACGACGACGGCATCGGCGATGCACGGGCTACCCGGCGGCGGACGCCTGATTGATACGCCGGGCGTTCGCGACTTCGTGCCAGCCATCGTCGATCCGACCCGGGTACAGATCGGGTTTCCGGAAATTGTCCGGTACGCAGCAGACTGCCGCTTCAATGACTGTCGGCACCTGCGCGAACCCGGCTGCGCGGTCAAACAGGCAGTCGAAGCCGGCGAGATCGGTGCGCGCCGCTACGAGTCGTACCGGCGACTGGCACGCGTGGGCTGACCGGGCGTCAGCCGTCGCCGATCGACGTGCGCGCCGAGATCGCGAGCGACAACGTGCTGCTGTCGACGTATTCGAGCTCCCCGCCCATCGGCACGCCGTGCGCAATCCGCGTCGCGCGGACGCCGCGTTTGCCGGCGAGACCGGCCAGGTAAGCCGCCGTCGCTTCGCCTTCGACCGTTGCGCTGGTCGCGAGAATCAGCTCCCGCACGCCGCCTGTGTCGAGACGCTGGCGCAGCAGGTCGACGCCGAGTTGGTCGGGGCCAATACCGTCCAGCGGGGACAGTCGGCCCATCAACACGAAAAACACGCCGCGGAACCCGCCCGATTCGTCGATCGCGACGACGTCGGCAGGCGTCTCGACGACGCAGACGGTTGACTCGTCACGCTTCCCGTCGGCGCAGATCGGGCACAGCTCACCCTCGGCGAACATGCGGCAGCGCTGACACTGCCGGATCTCATCCAGCGCGCCGCGCAGCGTATCGACGACAATCGCGGCACCGTCGCGATCCCGGTCCAGCAAGTGAAAAGCCATGCGTTGCGCCGACTTCGGCCCGACGCCTGGCAGACAGCGCAGCGCGTCGAGCAAGGCCTGCAGCCTGGGCGTAAAACTCATCGGTCCCTGTCCGTTGCCGGTCGACGCACGGATCAGAACGGCAGCTTCAGCCCGCCGGGCAGTCCGAGTCCGGCCGTCATGCCGGAGTACTTATCCGCGACGGTCTTCTCGACCTTGCGCAGCGCGTCGTTGAATGCGGCCGCGAGCACGTCCTCGAGCATCTCACGATCTTCGCCGATCAGCGCGTCGTCGATGTTGATCTTGCGCACCTCGTGTTTGCCGGTCATCGTCAGTCGCACGAGGCCGCCACCGGCCTCGCCGGTCACCTCGAGGCTGGCCAGCTCGTCCTGAGCCTTCTGCACCTCTTCCTGCATCTTCTGCGCCTGCTTCATCAGCTGGCCTAGATCGCCTTTCATCGTCAGTGAATCCTCTGTGTGGTCGGCCGCAACACGCCGCGGCTATGCGTTATCGGCATCAGTCATCGGGCCGCACGGGCCGAATCGAATCCGGCACGACTTCCCCGCCGAACGCGTCAACGATCTGCTGCACGTCCGGGTCATTTTGAATCGTATCGCGCGCGTTGCGAATGTCCTCTTCGGCCGCCTCGGCCACCTGACCCGCGATCGTGTCGAGCGCCGCATCCGTCACGCTGAACATCACGTTGATGCCACCGCCGATGCGTCCCTGCACCGCCACGGCAAGCCGCGACTTCAGGTTGTCGGTGAGGAGATGTTCGTTGCGTCTTTCGACGCCGAGGCGCAATTCGAACGGCGAGCACGATTGCAGCGCGCTGTTTTCGGCCAGCTGGCGAACCGCACCTTCGACGCCGAGGCCGGTGACGAATGCGGGCCAGTCCTGCAGGTCCTCCGGGGCCGACACAGCCTGTGCCGCGGCGGCCGCCGGCGCCGCGTCTCGCTTCGGCGTGCGGCTCTTGGGTCGTGCCGCGGGCGCAGCAGCCGGCCGCGCGGCATTGCCGGGCGGCGGCGCGCTCACCGGGCCCGCGCCGGCCGGCACGAAAGCCAGCATGCGCAACAACGCCATCTCGAAGCCGAGTCTCGGCTCGGGCGCCAGGCCGATGTCGCGGCGACTGGTGACCGCGATCTGGTAAAACAGCTGGAGGCGTTCGGCATCGATACGCTCGGCCAGTGCTTGCAGGGCCTCGAGCTCCTCTTCGTCCTCGAGCGCGTCGGGGCCGGCAACCTGGATTACCGCGATGCGCTGCAACGCGGTCGCCAGTTCGTCGAGCACGGTGTCGAAGTCCGGCACGAGTTCGTCGAGCGCGCCGATGCGCGCCAGCAGCTCGGCGCCGTCGCCGTCCGCGAGACCCTGAATGATTTCGACGATTCGATGCCGGTCCATGCTGCCGAGCATCTCCGCGACGTCGCCGTCGACGAGTTTATCGGCGCCGTAAGCCAGAGCCTGATCGAGCAGGCTCAGACCGTCGCGCATGCTGCCGGCCGCCGCCCTGCCGATGCGCACCAGCGCAGCCGGCTCCGCCGCGAGATCCTCAGCGCCGCAGATCTCGGTCATGCGATCAACGATTTCCCGGCCCGACAAACGCTTCAGATTGAACTGCAGGCAGCGCGACAATACCGTGACCGGCAGTTTCTGCGGATCCGTCGTCGCGAACAGGAACTTCACGTGCGGCGGCGGCTCCTCGAGCGTCTTCAGCAGCGCGTTGAACGATTGCCGCGACAGCATGTGGACCTCGTCGATCAGGTAGACCTTGAACCGCCCGTTCGTCGGCGTGTACTGCACGTTGTCGAGCAGGTCGCGCGTATCGTCGACACCGGTACGCGACGCGGCATCGACCTCGATCAGATCGACGAAACGACCCTCGTCTACGGCGACGCAAGCGGCGCAGCTACCGCACGGCTCGGCCGAAACGCCGGCTTCGCAATTCAGCGCCTTGGCCAGGATCCTGGCAATCGTCGTCTTGCCTACGCCGCGCGTGCCCGCGAACAGGAACGCGTGATGGACCCGACCGGTCGTGAGCGCATTCTCGAGGGCGCGCACTACATGCGCCTGCCCGGCAACCTCGGAGAACTTTCGGGGCCGCCATTTCCGCGCGAGAACGAGATAGCTCATTATTGTCTAATTCTGCTTGAATGAAGAATCCGCGCCAGCCACACCCCGGCGCCCGGCATCACCGTTACCGCTGCTCCCTTCCGGGCCTGACGGGGTTCGCGGATCGCCGCCGCGGGGGGACCGGCGCGGACCCTGACAGAGGGTATGCGGTGCCGACGGATTCGGCAAGCCTTCGTCAAACGCCTGCGTGAAGACCGGGTTACGCGCTGACCCCTCCCCGCCCGCTCAGCCGGCCGCGGTTTTGCGGTCGCCCGAATTCCGCTGGCCGCGGAAGAACTTCGCGACGATTTCTGGCAGGTCCTGCTGCAACGGTTCGCGTTGATCGGGCAGGATATCGTTGGGCATCCCGCAGATGCCGTGGTCGGCGAACCAGCGGCACAGCCGATTCGTCTCGTCGTCGTCCAGCACCGACGGTAGCGGCGGTAATCGCACCGTGCGCGCCGTGTACTGCGGGCTGAAGAAATTAAACGCGCGCGTCCAGTAGTCGTTGTATTCGGCGTTGCCGTCGCGGCCCTGCAGACTGGCCGCGGTCGCCTCCGCGGCCATATAGCCGCAACCGAATGCGCCCTTGATCGCGGTCTCGGCGTACGCAAGATTATCGCCAACGCAGATCACGTTGCCGCGCGCTGCCTCGCGGACCGGCGGGCGCAGGTCCATGCTGCAGCCCTGACGGTCGACGATCTTTGCACCGGCGAACATGTCACTGAACGCCGAATTCGTCAGGAATTTGTCCAGCACCTGCGGCAGCCTGACGTCGCTCGATACCGGCGCCGAGCAGCTGATCTCCCACAGGCCCGGGGGCCACGGACCCACATTGAAGAACCCGCGATGCAACGACGGCTGCGTGCAGCGCACCCGCCGCATCTCGGTGAACGGCAGGTTGCAGCGATCGAGGATGAAACTCATGAAGCGCAGCCGGCCGGGTCCGTCGCCGCGGCCTTCGTCGAAGCCGAGCTGCGCAGCGAGCGCCGAGAACGAGCCGTCGGCGAGGATCGCGCGGCGCGCGGTCAGCGTCTCCTCGCCCGCCGGCGACTTGACCTTCAGCCGCACGTCGTCGCCGGTATCCTCGATCCCGATGACCTTCGTCGCCGACTGGATCTTGCAGCCCGCCGCGACGGCGTCACGCAGCAGGTCGCGGAGCATCGCCTCCTTGTCGACGACGAAGCCGTCGATAGAACGGCTGTTGGCGTCGCGATCGAAGCTGGTCCCGTCCGGGGCAATCCATGATTCGTTGAAACACGGGTCGAGCTCGCCCGTGAACGGGAACGAGGCGTCGGCCGGGACGCCGTGCAGGCGCACGAAATGATGGCCGGGCGCGCCGACTTCGATCGTGCACGTCGCCTTGACCATGTCGACGTCGGTCACGACCTTGTCCGACGCGAAACCACCGTCGCCGAGACGCAGCAAGCGGCTGCAGAACCGCGTGACCATGCCGGCTTCTTTCCGCTTCTCGACGACGAGCACGTCGAGGCCGTCACGCGCGGCCTTGCGTGCGGCCATGCAGCCGCCCGGCCCGGCGCCGACGATGATCAGATCGTAGGTCACATGCAATCCCGATTAGCAGGAAGAAGGTTCATTATATGATAGGCGGAACGCTCATCGTTACGGGCTCAGGAGGCTGCCGATGACGTCGCCCGAAAATACGCTGATCGCGCGCCGCGACCTGCCGCTGTTCGGCAAGCGCGTCCTGTTCTGCACGCCACGCAACTATGCGCAGAAGCTCGCGCGCCTGCTCGTGGCACATGGGGCGCTGCCGGTATGGACGCCCACGATCGTGATCGAACCGCTCGAATCCCACGCCGAGCTGGACGATGCAATTCGTAACCTGGCCGACTACGACTGGATCGCGTTCACGAGCCGCAACGGTATCGAGGCATTTTTCAAGCGACTCGCAGCACTGGATCTCGATGCATCGGCGCTCAGCGGTATTCGTATCAGCGCGCTCGGCAACGACGGCAAGCTGCTCGAGGCGCAAGGCGTTACCGTTGACTTGCTACCCGCAGCCGCCAGCACTCGCGGCGTCGTGGATGAACTGCAACAGCGCGGCGTCACGAGCGGACGGATACTGTTGCCTGTGCCGGAGGTATTCGGGATGGACGAGCCGTCCGTGATCCCGGACTTCGTTGGCTGGCTCGAGGAACTCGGCCTGGAAACGCGGCGAGTGCCGGCGTACGCGACTCATCGCGTCACGGGCGGGCTCGAGACGGAAATCGCACTGCTATGCAACGACGGGATCGATGTCGTCGCATTCACCAGCGTCGCCGAGATCGACAGCCTGCTGTTCCTGCTCGGGGAACACAGCGCTGCGCTCGCGCGACAGACGATCGCCTGCTACGGTCCGGTGACCGCCAACGGCGCGCGTCAGCGTGATCTGCGGGTGGACATCGTCGCGGATAATTACTCGGCGTTCGAGGGCTACATCGAGGCGCTCGAGGACTATTTCCGCGCCTGATCCTCAGTAACCGCTGCGCGCAGCCCCTGCTCGAACGTCGGATAGCGCAACTCGACACCGAGTTCATCGACAAGTCGCGCACAGCGAACGCGCTTGCTCGCGGTCTTGCGGCGCAGCTCGGCCGGGCTGTATCGCGCCCGTGCCTCTGCCAGGGTAATCCTCGGCGGCGGCGGCAGTTCCTGCAACGTGGCCGCGAGTTCTGCGAATTCAGACGCGCGGTGCGGACGCGCATCGACCATGTTGTATACCGATCCGTCGCGACCGCGCCGGCATGCCGCACTGATACCCTCGACCAGATCGTCAACGTGGATGCGGCCGATCCACGGTTCGCAGTCTTCGATCAACGCATACCGTCCACTCTCGATTGGCCCGCGCAACGTGCGACCGGGACCGTAGATTCCGCTGATGCGGCAGATCCGCGCCGGCAGGCCCCGTTCGGTGTATTCGATGACCCTGGCTTCGGCGTCAATCCGCGCCACATTGGCGACACCGTCGATGACAGTGGGCGTCGTCTCATCGACCCAGGCGCCGCCGCGGTCGCCGTAGACCGACGTTGCGCTCGCGTAGACGAATGCGCGCGGTGGCGCGTCCAGCATCCCGTCGAGCACAGCCGCGAGCGGGTCGGGCCCTGCGGCCGGCGGTGGCACGAAATAGACGATGTAATCCGCGTCGGTTGCCAGCATCCGTTCAATTGTGCCCTCGTCCTCCAAAGCGCCGGCGATGGTGTCGACCCCGGTCGCGCGCAGCGCGTCGATGGACCCGTCGCTGCGTGCGGTGCCGGTAACGCGGCAGCCAGAGCGTCGCAATAGGGCCGCGAGGCGCATGCCTGTATACCCACAACCGATGATCAAGGCGTTGTTCATATCAATGCCCGCCGGCTCAGAAGGAATCCGCACATGCCGGCGGCGAAATTCGCGGTGCTCGCCGCCGCGAATATACCGGGCAGGCCGAACAACCGCGCGAACAGGAACGCGAGCGGCGCGTAGACCAGGATCGTGCGCGTCATCGATACGAGCAGGCCGGGAAGCGGCCGGCCGACTGCGTTAAACGAGCTCGTCGCCATCAACGCAATGCCGAGGGCCATGTAACTCACCGGCACGATGCTTAAATGCAGCGACGCAGTGGCGATCGCCGTCTCGTTGTCGGTGAACGCCGACGCGATGGTGGCGCCGGTCAACGCCAGCAATGCGGCGCATCCGGCACCATACGCCAACGAGAATCGTTGCGACCAGCCAAGTCCGGCCGTGACGCGCTCGGGCAGACGCGCGCCGTGATTCTGACCGACAAACGGCGCGACCGCGACGCTGAGCGCCATCAGGACCAGGATCATAAGACCCTCGATTCGCGAGGCAATGCCGAATCCCGCGACCGCGTCCTGTCCGAACTGTGCGACCTGCCGCGTGATGAACGCAATCGTCAGCGGCCCGATCACGGTGCTGGCGATTGATGGCAGCCCAACGTGCAGTACCCGTCGCCATGAATCGATCAGCAGCGGCAGGTGCCACGAGTCGAATGACATCAATTGGTGGCGGAAGCGTAGCGATAGTATCGCCGCGACCATCATCACGGCGTTCGCGGCAACGGTCGCGATCGCGGCGCCCTCGATGCCCAGCCGCGGAGCGCCGAGCAGCCCGAAGATCAGGATCGGATCGAGGACGACATTCAGCAAAGCTGCTGCGGATACGATGATCGCGGGCGTTCGCGCATCGCCGGCGGCGCGCATAACCGGATTCACGACCAGCGGCACGACCATGAACACGCCGCCGAAATAGTAGATGCGCATGTAGCGTTCGATGATCGGCAATGTCTCGGCATCCGCGCCGAGCAGGCGGAACAGTGGCTCGATCGTCGTGAGACCAAGGGCGAGGAACCCGAGCCCGACCAGCACGCCGAGCAGGATAGAGTGCAGTGCGACGCGGCCGACGTCGGCCGGTCTGTCCTCGCCGAACAGGCGCGCGCAAACGGACGAAGTTCCGTGTGCGAGCCCGACCGTGACCGCGCCGATGAACAGCACAACCGGAAACGTGAAACTGACCGCGGCCAGTTCGGCCGCGCCGAGCTGACCGATGAACCAGGTGTCGGCGACGTTGTACGAAACCATCGCGACCATGCCCAACAGCGTCGGGTACATCAGCGACAGGATGGCCCGTCCCTCCGGGCCGTCGGTGAGTTTACGCGTTGCTAGTCGCGTTGCCAGAGTTGATAGACCGACAGGTCGTCAGCGCCGAGCGTCGTGTCGAAATAGTAGATCTGCGTCGGCGTGACGCGGATCAGGTCGAAGCGCAGATGCGCGCGTTCCGGCGTGACACGGACGAGATTATATTTGACCAGCGCCGCGTCGAAGCGCGGGTCGTCGTCCTCGATCACCTCGGCCGTGCCCTTGATCTGCGTGCTGCGCCACTCCTTTTTGCCGCCGTCCGCGACCGTCCAGCCCTTGAAGCGCACGGCGCTGATGTTCGGATTCTCACGAATGTGCAGCAGCTTCTCGGTACCCTTCTCCGACACGACGAAGAACACCTTCTCGTCGCGATCCAGCACCATGTCCACAGTCGTCGCGGTCGGCTCACCGTTGTAAGCGGTCGTTAGTGCAAAGCGCTCGCGGCCGGGCAGGAAGGCCTCGATCCTCTGCCAGATCTCGTCGTTCGCGAGCTGCGGGAAGTTGTTCGTGAATTGCTTCGTCGCAGTCGTCTCCATGTCGTAAGTGACACGATGACACTCGGCGCAGGTCATGCCGCGCGCGTACCCCATATGATCCGCGCCCTTGATCTGGTCAGACGTCAGCGGCCGGGCGTCGTAGATGACCGCCTCGACGCCCATCTCGCCCGCACCGACGTTGCGCCCCTGCTGCTTGCCGTCGTCGGCGCCGACAACACCTGCTGACCACGCGACGATAGCGGCCGCGCCAGCGGCGATTAATAAGAACCGCATTTTTGACATTTTTCGCTCCTCCGCGATCTACGTCCGGTAGGCGACACCGGCACGATAACATTCGCCCGACAATGCCGTCATCTGCGCTTACAATGCGATAAGGCTGGTGCTCGGGAGACCCAACATGTCGTCGAACTCGGACTTTCGCGTCGAACACGACCTGCTAGGCGACGAACAGGTACCGTCGAGCGCTTATTACGGAATCCAGACGCAGCGCGCGCTGGGCAATTTCAACATCACCGGCGTACCGATCGGGCATTTCCCCGAGCTGATCCAGGCGCTCGCGATCGTCAAACAGGCCGGCGCTCGCGCGAACCGCAAACTCGGCCTGCTGGATCCCGACAAGGCTGCCGCGATCGAGCAGGCCTGCGCCGAGATTGCCGACGGCGCGCTGCACGAGGAGTTCGTCGTTGACCTGATCCAGGGCGGCGCGGGCACGTCGACGAACATGAACGCGAACGAGGTCATCGCCAACCGCGCGCTGGAAATACTGGGGCATTCGCGCGGCGACTATGCGCGTCTGCATCCGAACAACGACGTCAACATGTCGCAATCGACGAACGACGTGTACCCGACCGCGGTGCGCCTGGCGATGATCCTGGCCGACGATCCGCTGATCGCCGCATTGCGCGAGCTGGTGAAAGTATTCGAAGCGAAGGCTGAGGAATTCGCCGGCGTGCTGAAGATGGGCCGCACGCAGCTGCAGGACGCGGTGCCGATGACGCTCGGCCAGGAATTCGAGGGCTGGGCGATTACGGTCGGCGAGGATATCGATCGGCTGGACGAGATGGCCCGGCTATTCACCGAGGTTAACCTCGGCGGCACGGCGATCGGGACCGGCATCAATACGCATCCCGAGTATGCGCAGCTCGTCGTCGACACGCTTAGCGAGCTGTCCGGCTTCGACTTCATTCTCGCGCCGAGCCTGATCGAGGCGACGTCTGACATGGGTGCGTTCGTGATGTTTTCCGGCATCCTGCGGCGCGTTGCCGTCAAACAGTCAAAGATCTGCAACGACCTGCGCCTGCTGTCGAGCGGACCGCGCGCCGGGCTCGGCGAGATCAACCTGCCGCCGATGCAGCCCGGCTCGTCGATCATGCCGGGCAAGGTCAACCCGGTTATCCCGGAAGCCGTAAATCAGACCGCCTACCAGGTCATCGGCAACGACCTGACGGTTACGATGGCCGCCGAAGCCGGCCAGCTGCAGCTCAACGCGTTCGAGCCGGTCATCGTCAACAACCTGATGGGCTCGGTCAGGATGTTGACGAAGGCAATTGTGATGCTGACGGACCGCTGCGTGCGCGGCATCACCGTCAACTATGAGCACTGCGAGCAACTGGTCAACGACAGCATCGGCGTGATCACCGCGTTCAGCCCGCACATCGGCTATGAGAACGCGACCCGCGTCGCCGAACGCGCGCTAAAAGAGAAGCGCGGCGTTGTCGATATCATCCGCGAGGAAAAACTGCTCGACGATGCGCGCATCGACGCGATCATGCACCCGACGAACCTGACCGGGCCGAGCCTGTTGCTCGGCGTGCCGTTCGACGAAGAAGCGGATCGCACGCATACGCATCTTGTCTACAACCCGGAGTCGGTGGCGAAAGACGAGCGCTAATCGCCGGCGATTCCTCGCTCGATTACGAATCGATTACCTATCGATTACTAGTCGCGTCCGAAACCGACCGAGACCGTGGCGCCGATCTGCCGCGTGCGTGGCAGCGTCACGCCGAACCCACGCGGGCTCGTTGACGGGCTCTGGTTGGTGCACGAGGCGCCAGGGTTCACGGTCAGGCAACCGGGCAGCCTGCCGCGACTGCGGTCGATGTAACGCAACACGTCGATCGGCGTATCGTCGTCGGTGACGTTCCTGCCCCACAACGTCAGCGTCCAGTTGTTCCACGTCATTCCAGCCTGCAGGCCCAGAATGTTGCGGTCGCCCGTCTCGATCAAATTGTGCACCTGCGCGTATTTCGACGACTCGAATGCATAGTCCCCCGATACGAACCACGTTGCATTGTCCCGGAACGGGCGCTCGTAACGCGCGAACAGCGACAACAGGTGCTCGGGCACGCGCGGGGTCGTTTGGCCGGCCACGCTGCCCAGCGCGAGCCGATCGGCCTCGCTGCCGTCGCTGCCGAGAAGGTCTGCCTGGTCCTGGTTGATGTAATCCTGAATTTCGGATTTCGTGTACGAGTAGGTCAGACCGGTCGTTGTGTGGTCGCCGAGCAACACGGAAGCCTCGACTTCGATGCCAAAAATATCCGTGTCGCCGACATTGTCGAGGAAGGAGTTGGACAGACCGCTGGGCAGCGTTATCGTCTGCGTCAACTGCTGATTTTCGACCTGCATGAAGTACCCGGCGACGTTCAGGATTCCGCGACCTTCGAGAACTCGCGACTTGACGCCCAGCTCGTAGTTCCAGGCCTCCTCCTCGTCCACGAAACGCTTCGACAGGTCGGGGTCGCCATTCGGCAACGTCGGCACACTCGAGTTTATGTCGCCGGGCTTGGTGCCCTTCGCGATGTTGCCATAAATATTGACGTTATCGTTGGCACGATACGTCAACGTCACGCGCGGCGTCGTCGACTCGAAGGTCTTCTCCGCCGGCGTGAAGCGATCCGCGCCGGGTGTCGGCGAGTTCGCATAGGTCACGCTGCGCGCCTTGATCTCGTCTTCGGCGTAACGCAGTTCGGCGGTCGCGGTCCACGAATCGTTGATATCCCAATCGATACCGCCGAACACCGCCGTATTCACGATCTCGGTCGTATCGAGGCCACCGAATGCCGACGTCTGAATCTCACGCATGACCATGCCGGTGCCGGGATCGACGAATGCACGCTCGTCCGCTTTCTCTTCGGTCTCGCCCTTGTAGTAGTAGAGACCCGCGGTCCAGCGCACGGATTTCTCGCCCGGCGAACGAATGCGCAGCTCCGTCGAGAAATCGGTCTGCTCATCGGTATCGATCTGGTTAAACGCACCACGGAACGACGCCGGAAACGGAAATGCCTCATAACCGCCGTAGCTGGTATCAAAGCCCTGCATGATGTCGTCGCTGACCCATCCGGTCAGGCTGCTGACGGTGTAGCCGTCGAAGATATCCCAATCGATCGTCAGTGCCGCCATGGTCCGTTCGATCTGCGCGCCGGCGATCCCCGCTTCGCCGAGAATGTCCGTATTGAGCTGCACGGCGTCGCCGTTCGCCCGCGCCTCCCCGACGTAGTATTCGCGCGCCCGGGGTGCGTCGAAGTTCCGCTCGCAGCAGTTGTTGATCTTGACCGGCGTCGCGGGATCCTGGCTCGGGTCGTTGTTGACCGGTTGCTCGAAGCGGTTTTGCAGATACATCGAGAAATGGCCGTCGTCGGTTTCCTGGTAGCCGAGCTTCGCAGTGATACTGAGGTTCTCGGTCGGATCCCAGAACAGCTTGCCGGTCACGCTCGTCGTCTGGGTGCCGCCGATGTCGTCGCCGAGCTGACTACCGAGCGTCGACGGCGTCTCACCAATCTTCTTGTTCGTATAGTCGCCGCCAAATTCATCGTAACCTGCTCCGATGAAGAAGCCGATGTTGTTGACGATCGGCCCGCTGACCCAGCCGGACACCCGATAATCCTCGTGCTCGGCCACCGTGGCACGCACGTCGCCTTCGATACTTTCCGATGGACCGCGCGTCACGTAGTTGATCGCGCCGGCGTATGTGCCGCGACCGAACTGTGCCGATTGCGGGCCACGCAGTATCTCGACACGCTCGAGATTGAACAACTCCGTCTGCTGCGTCGTACCGCCGATGAAAACGCCGTCGACGAATGTGGCGATCGCGGAAGCATTACCGGCGCCGTTCAGGATGGTCGTGATTCCACGCATCGTAGCGCGGTCCGAACCGGGCTGGCGTCCGAATGCCGACGTGTACGACAGGCTCGGCGTGAACAGTGCGATCTGGTCCAGATCTTGCAGGTTCAGCATCTGCAGGGTGTTCTGATTGAACGCCGATACCGCGATCGGCACGTCCTGCAAGTTCTCCTCGACCCTGCGGGCGGTGACGACGACTTCCTCGTTGGGAAGCGTCTGCGCATGACCCGACGTGACGGACGTCGCAGCGAGAACGGCAATGGCGATGCGCGGGAAACGTGTCTCTTGACTCATGATATTGCCCCCCAGTCATGAGCTGTTGATGCGGTGGACCGCTCGGCCGGCCCGATCGTGACCCGAAGCTACGCCCGGCCCGGAAACGTGTCACTAGGTATTTTCCACCGACGTACGCGTGCGTTCAAGGCGCCTGGCGCGGGAGGTACCGCCGCCACACATGCTCTATCCTGTTCGACCACCGGATCAATCCTGCGGAGATCACGATGAAAGCAACCATAAGCATGCTGCTAGCGGCCGTCTTCGCCGCCTCTCCGGCGATCGCCGCCAAATGGGACCTGCGCGACGAGTCGATCGGCTTGGCTCTCGCGGACGCGGAGAAGACCCGCGACCGAGACTTCGAGGGCACGAAGTTGATCGCGGATGGTCGCTACGTGATACGGAGCGAAGCCAGTGAAGCGACCGGCAATCGTAAGTGCTGTACGTTGCCGTCGCGCCCTGACTATTTTTACGGACTTCTGGACGGCATTCTGCAATGGGGTTTCGACGACACGGACCTCGAATTTGTGCGCGTCGGGGTTACGCCGTGGGCCGTCACGTGGGAACCGGAAACCACCAGCCCGCGAAAACTGCGCGCGAAACGGGACATCCTCGAGCTGGGTGCAATTACCTGGAGCGTCGACGACCCGCTGGAGGTCGACTCCTACCTCGAGATCGCAATCGGCCGGGCGGGACGGCTCGGCGAGTTAAAGTGGTCGGAGTCGTCTCCATTCACGGTCCTGCTGGGGGTACAGGCGTCGATCGGGTTTTCGTGGGCCGAGTCGAGCGACCCGCAGTACTCGCGAGTTTCCAATCCTTTCGCCGGCATTCACTATTTGATCGCGCTCGAACACGACAGGTTCGGCAGACTGTACGCCGACAATCGATTCGTGAACGGATTCTCGTTCAGCAGTCCCGAACGCGGACACCCGACGGTGCGCGAAGCCAACGTCAGGCTCGGTTACGAGAAGCGGTTATCCGGCTGCCTGGCACTCGATCTCTGGCTCGGCAAGCGCTCATTCAACTTCGAGGAGAGCGGCCTGCCCGGACGCTATACGAAAGCCGGTACGTTCGCGGCCCGGGTCGCCTGCCGCTTCTCGAGATCCAGATAGAAGGTCGTTTTGACGTTCGGCGGGTCAGAATTCGTAGCCGATGCCGACGAGCAGCCGGATGTCGCTGCGCTCCGGCACGGTGCCGTCCGCCAGCGGCGGCGGATCCTCCGTGCGGTCCCAAATGAACGACACGTCGAAATCGAAACCGCCGATCAGGTCCGTCGACAGCGTCGTCACCAGGTGATGCTGATACGTGCCGGATTCCTCGTCGAGCACGGTTGCGGTGAAGGAGAACAGGTAGTCGATCCAGGACGTCAGCTCGATTTCGTAATTCGTACCGAGTGACAACGCCGGCGATTGGTTGTCTTTCGACTCCCCGGCCGCGACCGATTCTCGGCGCACGCTGTTGCCGCCGACGCCGGCGAACACCTCCCACTCGGTCCGCGACGTGTCGATCAGTTCGTAGCCGAGACCGGTCTCCAGCGTGATCTGGTGCCGGATGTTCTGGAATGGGTCACGAAAGTACTGGCCGATGAACGGCCGCCAGAACAGCCGGGAGCCGCTGAACACGTCGAACACGCCGTTGACGCGGTGGTTGTTGGCAACCTGCTCGCCCTCGGTCTCGTTGAAACTGCCGAGGTAGTCGACAAACGCCCGCGATCGCGCGGTGCGGCGCTCGGCGCCGGCGAACATATCGTATTCGATGACGTCGGTATTGCCCTTGCGCACGTTGACGCCGAGGCTCAGGCCGCCGGACCAGCGGTCGCGCTCGCGATTGGCGGAAACGGCCACTGCGACGAGGTCGATTCTCGCAAAGCTACGCTCGTTTTCGCCGTCCACGACCACGACGGTTTTTTCGTCGACGCGGACTGTTCCCGTCGTCAACCCGTAACCGCGAATGCTGATACCCAGGCGGCGGGGGCTCACAAAGCTCCTGACGTCCTCGGCGTCGATCGTCAGCTCTTCGAGCACCTCGCTGTCGAACTCGACCTCATCATCGAACATGCCGATCAGTTCGCCGCGCAACCATTCGCCCGACGTCAGCTGCAGCCAGTCCTTGCCGTCGTCGGGCGGCACGAACTCGCCAGCATTTGCAGTCGCCGCGAGCAGCAGCACGGGAAGCCACAACGCGACTTCGATCGAGATCGATAATCGACGGAGTATTGGGGCCGACGAATTGTGCGGTATCATGCCGCGTGATTATCAGGTCTTATCCGGAAGTGGGCAATCCGTGCCGGTGAGCAAATTGAAATGCAGCAGGTCGAGGCGTCGAGTGCTAATGCTCGCCATCGCTTCCATGCTCGTCATCTCGGGCTGCGCCATCCGGCGCAGCGAAACCGATCTCGAGGCGTACCGGGCGGAATTGCGCGATTTGCTGGCGAGCTTGGCGAGCAACGACGCGGACGAAGTTACATTACTGTCGATCGCGCAGCGGATCAGCATCCGTTCCGGCGATCTGGTCGCCGAGCACGAAGAATTCGCGGTCAGCTTCGGCGCGCTGATGGGCGAGCGCGACGCGACCGAGGAGCAGCTCGCCGACATGGTCGACCAACATCAGGATCGGCGCAAATGGCTGCGCGACGACCTGCTGCGGCTGCAGGACGAATTGCATGCGCAGCTCGGACCGGACGAGTGGGTGGAGGTCACCGCGGTGCTCAACCGCAAGGCCCCAGCTGTGTCTGGCGCAGCAATCTCCGGGGCCTGAACGATGCCGGTACTCGCGACGATTGCGACGATCAATTTCTTCGTCGGCCGCGGCTCGGAAGCCAGTTTTCTGGCGCCGGCCGACCTTCGCGAGCGCCTCGACAACGAGCTGGACGCATCGCCGACGCGTGACGAGGCGCTGAGCCTTGTCGACGAACTCGACCAACTCGCGACCAGATACGACGAACGCCGGGCAGCGAGCCTGGACGCATACGAGGCGGAGTCTTCGAACCCGGCGTCGTCGGCCGACGACCTGATCGCGATCCTCGCGCCGCTTGACCGCGACCGCCGCGCAATGATGCTCGAGATCGTGCGGATCCGGCAGCGAATGCTGGACACGCTATCGGCGGGCCAATGGGACGATATATTCGGCTGAACTATATGGTGACGCCACAACGTGATA
Organism: Gammaproteobacteria bacterium; assembly: GCA_051008895.1. Taxonomy (GTDB): domain Bacteria; phylum Pseudomonadota; class Gammaproteobacteria; order Steroidobacterales; genus SMWD01. The sequence goes on from JBPCXI010000213.1 coordinate 37,585, forward strand.
ATTTCGGCGGCAAGAGCGTCGCGCCTGATCAGGATCTGGCTCTAATCCAACGACTTAGGCGAATACAGAAAAGTAGGACACGGGAGAAACTCCATGATTAGATTCCAGAGAGGCAGGCAGCTCGCCTCCGTCGTCGTTGCGGCCACAGCCATTGTTTTCGCCGGCGATGCGCTGGCGCAACGCGCCGGGCAATCGATGACCGTGCAGACGGGCATCGTGGTCGGCGCACAAGCCGTCAACCTGCAATCGGAGGCGGGCCGCGGCGCGCTGGTCGGCGGCACACTGGGCGCCGTCACGACGTCGAGCCGACAGGGTTCGTCGCGGCGCGCCCGCAATGCGATCATCGGCGGCGCCGCTGGCGCGGCGATCGCGAGCCGGGCGCAGGGGAGCCTTGACGGCATGCAGTTCACCGTCGAGATCAGAGCCGGCACACGCATCACGGTGGTCACCGATCAGACCGAGATCCGCATCGGCGACTGCGTCAACGTCGAGCAGGGCGGCAGCATGGCCAATGTGCGGCGCGTGTCGCCGGCGCTGTGCGAAGCGGCCTTCGACGACGCGGTCGACGACGATATCGTCGCGGAATACAACCAGCTGGCCGACATGTGCCTCGCCGCCAAGGAGCGCCTGCTGGACGCGGAGACGGACGCACAGATCGAGGCCGCGATCCGCCGTGTCGACATACTCTGCGACGACTGACGCGGCGCCAGTGATAGTAATGACGCCTCGACATAGCGCTCGCGCAGGATAGTGGCCCGCCATAAGAGACGCCTGTGGCTCGCGTTTATAGCGGTCGTCCTGGTCGCGATGGCGCTCGGCGCGATGCTGCAGGTGTCGACCGGCCGTGCATTGGAGCACGCCGAGGCGTTCAAGTTCCGACGCATGCTCGTCACGAGGCAGGGCGAACAAGGCCGTTACCGCTTCTTTTTCGTCACCAATCGCGGCACCGACAAGTCCGACGGACCGCTCGAAGATCGCTTTGACAACCAGCGCACGGCGCACCTGAATTTCGGCCTGTTTGACACCGACATTCAACAATCGCTGGGCGTCGGCATGCTCGTCAATCCGACCGACTGGTTCCAGAATGAGGAGATCCAGCTCCGCGACGTCCGCAATCTCGAGCAGGGCGACTTCGTCGACAAATTGCGGCAACAGGTCGACGCGTCACCGCATCGCTCGCTGCTGATCAACATCAACGGCTTTCGCGAGCGATTTCCGTCGGCGCTGCGCAAGACCGCATTTCTCGCTCACGTGCTCGACATCGATTCGCCGACGCTGGTGTTCGACTGGCCCGGCAACCAGGGGTCGACGCCGCGCGGCTACCTGCGCGCGCAACGCGTGGCCGGAGAATCCGGCGCCGAACTCGCGGAGACGGTCGAGCTGATCGTCCGCGAATTGCGGCCCGACAACCTATGGATAGTGGCGAACAGCATGGGCGCCGAGGTCGTCGTCAACGCGTTCACACGGCTGGCCGAAATCCCCGACATGGCGGACGCGGAAAACGAAATCGACGCCGTCGTGCTGACCGCGCCAGACGTCAGCCACGCACAGTTTGGCCGCCAGTTCCGCGATGAGATCAATGCGCTGACCGAGGACCTGGTCGTGTACGTGTCTTCGAACGACCGCGCGTTGCTGACGAGCCGCCTGCTCAACCGCGAGCGCCGCCTCGGGGAAAGCACCGTCGACCCGCGCAATCCGGACCAGTCCGAGGAGGCGCTCAAAACGCTTGACCTGATTGACGCAGGTAGTTCCCGCACAACGCTCGTAGATGTCACGCCGATCAACCGGACGCGGAATTTCCACAACTTCAGCCTGGAAACCCCGGAGTTCTTCGACGACCTGTTCCTGCGCCTGACGAACGACGCGACGCCTGACAGTCGCCTGCGCTACCGGGTCGTTACCGCCACGGGGACCGAGTACTGGGTCCTGACCCGCGGACGGTAGACGTTGATGAGTACGCTGCGATACGCGTGGCTGACCGGATCGCTGCTGCTCGCGCAGGGCTGCGGCCCGACTCTCCAGACCTGGCACACGGAGAAGCTGACCGAGGAGTTCACGGCGGCTAAGGCCGATGACGTTGCAAACTTCACCGACTACCTCGCGCTCGAGGACCGGCTATTCAAACAGCTCGACGAGAAGGTCTATGCGGTTGTCGATACCGGCCCCGAGCAGGCGCTGGTCCGTTACAGCGGCGGCAGCCTGGCGGATCCACGCGACAATGAACCGGACTGGAACCGCAGTTTCGAGCTGATGCCGGAAACGCCCGTCGGCGGCGTCTTGCTGCTGCAC
>JBPCXI010000214.1:0-3624 GCA_051008895.1 Gammaproteobacteria bacterium
GCGCGAAGCCGCGGGACCTTGCGCAGTCGATTGTGGATAACGTTTCGGCATCGGACCGGGTTGCCGGAATCGAAATCGCCGGGCCGGGTTTCATCAATTTCCGTCTCAGCCCGCAAGCCTTTCACGACGAACTCAACAGCATTATCGACCTGGGCGAAAAGTACGGGACCAGCGACCAGGCTGACGGCAAAAAGGTACTCCTCGAATACGTGTCCGCGAACCCGACCGGGCCGCTACACGTCGGTCACGGGTGCCATGCGGCGTATGGCGCCAGCGTCGCCAATCTGCTGGCCGCCACGGGCCATGACGTTCACCAGGAATACTACGTCAACGACGCCGGGCGGCAGATGGATATCCTGACGCTGAGCGTGTGGCTGCGCATGTTTGCGCGCGCCGGCATCGAGGCGCCGTTCCCGCACAACGGCTACCACGGCCAGTACGTCATCGACATCGCGGCCGATGCCTCCGCCCGGTTCGGTGATGCGGTCACCGCCGACAAGCTCGCGGACCCGGAAAAATTGCCACCTGACGGCGTCGAATTGCCGGCCACCGCGACGAACGAGGAACGCGATGAGAACAAGCGCCGCGCGGATGTTTACCTCGACGCAAACATTGCACACGCGCGCAAGACGCTCGGCGAAGAGACGTTTCTCGGCATTTTGAATTTCGCACTCGACGCGATTCTGGCCGACATCAAGCAGGACATGGCCGAGTTCGGCGCAGTGCCGGACCAGTGGTTTTCGGAGCGCAGCCTGATGGACAGCGGTGCGATCGAACGGTCGCTGGAGAAAGTCGCCGAACACGGCGCATCTTACAAGAAGGACGGCGCGACCTGGTTTCGCACGACCGACTACGGTGACGAGAAAGACCGGGTCGTCGTTCGCGAGAACGGCGTGACCACGTATTTTGCGTCCGACATCGCATATCACCTGCATAAACGCGAGCGCGGCTTCGACCAGCTGCTCGACATCCTCGGCGCCGATCACCATGGCTATATCGCGCGCGTGCGCGCGGGCCTCGAGGCGATGGGCGAACCGCCGGAATCGCTCGACGTCGAACTCGTGCAGTTCGTCGCCCTGTATCGAGGCGAGGAGAAGGAGCAGATGTCGACACGCTCCGGTCAATTCGTCACGCTGCGCACGCTGCGCGGTGAGGTCGGCAACGATGCGGCACGCTTCTTTTTCGTCATGCGGTCAAACGATCAGCATCTCGATTTCGACCTGCAGCTCGCGAAGTCGCAGTCGAACGACAATCCGGTCTACTACGTGCAATACGCACACGCGCGGGTGCTCAGCGTGATGCGCGAACTCGAAGCACGCGGCATGAACTGGCTCGGCAAGCGTGCCGGCGAGCATCTGGACCGGCTGACCGAAGATCACGAGCAGGCGCTGATGCAGCAGCTGACTCGCTATCCGGAGATCGTGGAGCTGGCCGCGCGGCAGCGCGCGCCGCAGCACGTCGTGCATTACCTGCGCGACCTGGCGCAGGAGTTCCACACGTATTACAACGCCCACCGTTTCATCGTCGAGGACGAGGCGCTGCGCGATGCGCGCCTGCTGCTGATCAATGCGGCCCGCCAGGTGATTCGGAACGGCCTCGCGCTCCTCGGCGTGTCAGCGCCGGAAACGATGTAGGCGCTGGCGTGGCGAAGCGCAAGACCAGGAAACGCAAGACCCGAAGTCGCAAGAAACAACCCGGCCCGATCCACGGCTGGGTCTGGGGTCTGTTCGGACTCGGCGTCGGGCTGTCGGTATCCGCTGTCATCTATCTGAACAGCCGGCCGGCCGGCATCACGCCGCGCGCGACGCCGCAGACCGAGACCGAGGCGCCGACGCCGCGGCAACCGCAGAGCAAAGCCGAGCCCCAGGCCGAAGACGAAGAACCGCGCTTTACGTTCTACGACATGCTGCCGAAGTTCGAGGTCGTGATTCCCGAGGAGGAGGTCGCGGTCGTGCCCGACAAGCCACTGGCCGCAGTCGCCGAGCCGGGCATCTACGTGCTGCAAGTGGGTTCGTTCTCGACATTCGCCGACGCGGATCGGCGCAAGGCCGAGCTCGCGTTGCTCGGCGTTCTGTCGGGAATTCAAAAGGTGTCGATCGACGATAAGGTTTACCATAGAGTGCGTATCGGGCCGGTCGACAGCCTCGACCAACTCAACGAATTGCGCCGCCAGCTGCGCGGCGCGCAGATCGATGCCATGGTGATTCGTGTCGGTGAATAGCGGCAAACGCCCGCAAATCGTATTTCAGCTTCTCGCGCTGCTGGTCCTGGCCGGATGCGCAACGGCCCCCGAGGTCGTCGAACCGCCGCCACCGGCACCGGAACCTGCGCCCCCACCGCCGCCACCCCCACCGCCGCCGCCGTCCGCCGAGGAGCTCGCCGCCGCGCGCCGCGCGAAACTCGCCTGCGCGCAGGTTACGATCGCGGCCGCCGGCGACATGATGCTCGGTACGGATTTTCCGAAGAACCATCTGCCCGATGACGACGGGCTGAGCCTGCTCGCCGATGTCGCCCCGGTGTTTGCCAATGCGAATATCGCGTTCGGCAACCTCGAAGGCGTGCTGATGGACGGTGGCGAGCCGGTCAAGAAATGCGAGAACCCGGACGCCTGCTACCTGTTCCGTTCGCCGACGCGGTATGCCGAGCTGCTTGCAGATGCCGGTTTCACGGTCATGAGTCTCGCTAACAATCATGCGCGCGACTTCGGCGAGGCAGGGCGCAGCGCTTCGATGGCCGCGCTCGATGCCGCGGGCATTCGCCATTCCGGGCGCGTTGGCGACATCGCGACCTGGCCGAACGGCGAGGTCACGGCCGCATTGATCGCATTCGCGCCGTTTACGAACTCCAACATGATGCTCGAAGTCGACGCGGCGGCGGAGCAGGTCGCCGCGCTCGCAGCCGAATACGACATTGTCATCGTGTCGTTCCACGGCGGCGCTGAGGGCCTGGATGCGAGCAGGATTCCGTTCGCGACCGAGCGGTACTACGGCGAGGATCGCGGCAATGTCGTCGAGTTCGCACGCACGATGGTCGAAGCCGGCGCCGACCTTTTGCTAGGCCACGGACCGCACGTGCCGCGGGCGATGGAAATTCACAACGAGAAACTGATTGCATACAGTCTCGGTAACTTCGCGACGTACTACGGGATCAGCGTCTCCGGCCTGAAAGGCTATGCGCCGATTCTCGTCGCGACGCTCGACGGCAACGGCCAGTTCGTCAGCGGCGAAATCGTATCGGCGATACAGATCCGCCCGGATGGCCCGACGATCGACCCGCGACATCGCGCATTTGAGCGCATCTGGGAATTGACGGAACAGGACTTTGGCGGCGGCGGCATCCGCTTCCAGCACGGCGGCGTATTTTTCCCGACGGCCGAGCCGTCGGGACGCTGCACCGAACAGCCGGGTATACCCGCGCCCACCACCGAGCCGGGCACATGAATACGCTGGCCGCGCGCTATCCGAAACTGCTGCTTAACCTGCCGTTCCTGACACTGACGGAGTTGCCGACGCCGCTCGATCGCGCCGAGGAGCTCGCCGACCGACTCGGGCTCGACACGATCTGGATCAAGCGCGACGACGTGAGCGCGCAGATCTACGGCGGCAACAAGGTGCGCAAGCTCGA
>JBPCXI010000215.1:0-3366 GCA_051008895.1 Gammaproteobacteria bacterium
GCGACGACGCTGTCCGGTGGCGAGGCGCAGCGGGTCAAGCTGGCGAAGGAGCTGTCGAAGCGCGCGACCGGCAATACGCTGTACATCCTCGACGAGCCAACGACCGGGCTGCACTTTCACGACATCGCGCACCTGCTCGAAGTGCTGCAGCGGCTGCGCGACCAGGGCAACACCGTCGTCGTGATCGAACACAACCTCGACGTGATCAAGACGGCCGACTGGATCATCGACCTCGGTCCCGAGGGCGGTGACGGCGGCGGGCTCGTCGTCGCCGAGGGCACGCCGGAACAGGTCGCGGCGGTGCCCGGGTCGTTTACCGGGCGCTACCTGGCGCCGGTGCTGAACCGTCAGGACGAGAAGCTAACCCGCCGCGCGAGTTGATCAGGCGCCTAGAGACTTCTTCGCACGCCGGCGCGCGAAGCCGAGCAGACCAATCGCCGAACCGAATAACCAGACCGACGCCGGCAACGGGATCACGTAGTCTCGCCCGAGCACGTTGTAGATTTCGGAGCCGTCCGGCAATTCTTCAACAATGAAGTAAAGTGTCAACAGGCGCTTGGCGGGATCGAACGGGTAGGTATCCGCACTCGACGCGAGGATATACGACAATCCGACCTCAATCCGATTGCCGTTGCCGATGATGACATCGCCCTCGATGTCGACGATATCGACGATGTCGCCGGATGTGAAAACCGTTTTACCGGCCAGGCTGTTCAGGAAATCGGCATCGCCGCCCAACAATTCGACGTCATCGTCGAATGACGGATTCGGGCCGGCATCGATGCAACAGGTGAAGTCGGTCGTAATGCCGTCGCCGGTGATCGAACCAGCGAAAGTCGTATCGTCGATGTTGCCGGTGAACAGAGAGCCGAGCGACGTGCCCGAGTACCGCGCGGCCGGATCGTTCGTTTCAATGAGTACGAGCGGGCCGTCGAAATTGATGGTGGCGGCGTGAGCGGATCCGGCCAACAGGCCGACGCCCAGTAATACCGCGGAAAGAACCCTTGTCATGTCAAACCCCCAAAGTTGAAGCGCTACGGATGCCTCGAATGCGTCATCGGGAGTTGATTCTTGTTTGGACTAGAGTAGCGATCCGGGAAACTGCTGTCAAAACAACCAGCTGGCGCGGTCTTCAGCACCTCCGGCGAGCCTGGCCGGCGGCGGGTCGGCCTTTCGCCCGGTTACTTCCTGACGATCAGCTGCACGCCGTCGCGGACGGTCAGCAACACGTTCTCGACCCGGTCGTCGGCGGCGACGATGCGATTGAGGTTGTCGATCGCCCGCGCCTCGTCGTCAGCCGGCGCGAGCACGGAGCCTGACCACAACATGTTGTCGAAGACGATGACGCCGCCCGGCCGGGTACGGGTCACGATCTCCTCGAAGTAAACGGGGTAGTTCTCCTTGTCCGCATCGACGAACGAAAAATCAATCGGCTCGTCGATCGACCGCAACGTGTCGAGCGCCGGCCCGAGGCGAATCTCAATGCGATCCCCGACCGGGCTCTTGTCGAACGCGGCCTGCGCGACTTCGGCCGCGGCGGGATTCACCTCGCAGGTGACGATGCGGCCACTGTCCGGCAGCCCCTCGGCCATCGACAGCGCCGAATAACCGGTGAACGTGCCGAGCTCGACGATCAGCTGCGGCCGGCTGATCCGCACCAGCAGCTTCAACAGACGCCCCTCGAGTCGCCCCGTACACATCTGCGGATACTGCATCTCCGCATAGGTCTGCTGCTCGAGCTCTGTCAGCAGGGTCGGCTCCGGACGCGTGCTCTGGCGCGCGTAGTCCTCGATACCCTCGACGACAATCGGTTTCATGATTCTCTTCCCTCGTCTCCGGTATCCACGCGCCGCGTCTTCGCACGATGCTTCCACAACCGCCGCGCGACGTCCTGCATGTCCTCGGCCTTGTCGGCCTCGTCGACGATCTCCAACCCGAGCAGCGTCTCGATCACGTCCTCGAACGTCAGTATGCCCTCGAAATCACCGTACTCGTCGACGACGAGCATGATGTGCGCGCGCACACGCCTGAACTCCCGCATCGCCTGCGCGAGCGTCAGGCTGTCGACAATCGTCTCCATCGCGCGGCGAAACGCGCGCAACGGCTGGTCAGATTCACCGCGGGCGTGCGCAAGCAACAGGTCGCCGCGCAGCACGAAGCCGGTGACTTCGTCCTTGTCATCCACGTACAAAGGTACGCGTGAGAAGCCGGCGTCGGCGTGTCGGTCGAGCCAGTCGGCTACCGTCATGTCCTCCGGCAGAGAAAATACGACGGTGCGTGGCGTCAGCGCCTCGCGGACGCGAGTACTGCGCAGCCTCAGCAGACTCTGCAACATCTCCGCTTCCTGCTCGCCGAGCTGGCCTTCGCTCGCGCTCAGGCCCGCCATCGCCGAGAACTCGCTCCGGTTGAAGCCCGACAGCCGCGGGCCCTCCGCCATGTCGCCGGTGATCAGCGCCGACAGTTTCACGAACGGATACAGCAACCAGATCAGGAACCGAAGACCTTGCGCGGTCGCCGGCGCGAGCGCCCGCCAATACGTCGCGCCCAGCGTCTTCGGAATGATCTCGGAGAAGATCAGGATCAACAGCGTCAGCACCGCCGAAGCGATACCGACCGACCCGCTGCCGAACACGACCGATGCCTGCGCGCCGGCGCCTGCCGCACCGATCGTGTGCGCGATCGTGTTCAGGGTCAGGATAGCGGCGAGTGGTTTGTTGATGTCGTCCTTCAGCTCGCGCAGCAAGCGCCCGGAAGGCTTGCCTTCGTTCTCGAGGATCGCGATGTACGCACTCGTGACGCTCAGCAGCACAGCTTCGGCGATCGAGCACAGGAACGAAAAGACCAGTGCGATCAGAACGTATGTGACTAGCAGCGTCACGCTATTCGGCCACCACGTCGGTCGCTATCCGAGCGGCCGGATGCCGACGGCCGACCTGATTTTGGCCGTAAACGGCACGGATATCTCGCGCGCGCGAGCGGCCCCGTTCAGCAACACACTCTCGACGTACCCGGGATCGTCGAGCAGGCGATTGTACTCATCGCGCGCGTCCTTGAGATGCTCGTTCAGGTATTCGAACAGCTCCTGCTTGCACTGACCCCAACCGATGCCCTCGGCAAACTTGCCGCGCATCTCTTCCACCTCGGCCTCTGTCGCAAATGCCTGATAAATCTCGAACAGCGTACTGCCATCGGTTTCCTTGGGCTCGCCCGGCTCCAGTGAGTTCGTCTTGATCTTCATGATGAGCTTGCGAAATTTCTTCTCGGGCTCGAACAACGGGATCGTGTTGTTGTAGCTCTTGCTCATCTTGCGGCCATCCAGACCTGACAAGATCGCCGTGTCGTCGTCAATGACCGCCTCCGGTAAAA
>JBPCXI010000216.1:0-7716 GCA_051008895.1 Gammaproteobacteria bacterium
TCGACAAACTCAAGGTCGACGTGGAAAACAGCGTCGACGTGATTCTGACTGCGGCCGTGCCCGTCAACGGCGAGCAACAGGCGCGTATCACCGACGCACTCAAGCGACGCTTCGGCCGCGACATCAACCTGCACTTCAAGCTGGACGAGACACTGATCGGCGGCGCCCGCCTGCAGGCGGACGACCTCGTGATCGACGGCTCAATACGTACGGGGCTGGACAAAATGGCCAGCTCTCTGACGAACTAGAGGAAACGAAAGATGGCAATCAAAGCCTCTGAGATCAGCGACCTTATTAAAGAGCGCATCCGGAATTTCGACAGCGCCGCCGAGGCGCGCGACGTCGGTAGCGTGATCGCGGTCACCGACGGTATCACGCGCATTCACGGGCTGGGCGACGCGCAGTACGGCGAGATGCTCGAGTTCCCGGGCGACACGTTCGGACTCGCGCTGAACCTCGAGCAGGATTCGGTCGGTGCGGTCGTGCTCGGCGACTACAAGCACATCACCGAAGGCGACACGGTCAAGACGACCGGCCGCATCCTCGAAGTACCGATCGGCCGCGAGCTGCTTGGCCGCGTCGTGAACTCGCTCGGCGAGGCGATCGACGGCAAGGGCGCGATCACCGCGGCCGAGACGTCGCCGATCGAAAAGGTCGCGCCGGGCGTTATCGAGCGCCAGTCGGTATCGCAGCCGGTGCAGACCGGCCTGAAATCCATCGATGCGATGGTGCCGATCGGCCGCGGGCAGCGCGAGCTGATCATCGGCGATCGCCAGACCGGCAAGACCGCGGTCGCGATCGATACGATCATCAATCAGAAGGGCACCGGCATTAAATGCATCTACGTCGCAATCGGGCAGAAAGCCTCGACGATTGCCAACGTAGTGCGCAAGCTCGAAGAGCACGGCGCGATGGAGCATACGATTATTGTTGCTGCACCCGCCGCTGATTCGGCGGCGATGCAGTACATCGCGCCGTATTCCGGTTGCGCGATGGGCGAGTACTTCCGCGATCGCGGCGAGGATGCGCTGATCATTTACGACGACCTGACCAAGCAGGCCTGGGCGTATCGCCAGGTGTCGTTGCTGCTGCGCCGCCCGCCGGGCCGCGAGGCGTATCCGGGCGACGTGTTCTACCTGCACTCGCGCCTGCTCGAACGCGCGTCGCGTATCAACGCGAAGGAAGTCGAGCGGCTGACGAACGGCGAGGTCAAAGGCAAGACCGGTTCGCTGACCGCACTGCCGATCATCGAGACGCAGGCCGGCGACGTGTCCGCGTTCGTACCGACGAACGTGATCTCGATCACCGACGGTCAGATCTTCCTCGAGACCGACCTGTTCAACGCGGGCATTCGGCCGGCGATCAACGCGGGCCTGTCGGTATCGCGTGTCGGCGGTGCCGCACAGACGAAGATCATCAAGAAGCTCGGCGGCGGCGTCCGACTCGCGCTCGCGCAGTATCGCGAGCTCGCGGCGTTCGCGCAGTTCGCGTCGGATCTCGATGAAGCGACCCGCAAGCAGCTCGAGCGCGGCCAGCGCGTGACGGAGCTGATGAAGCAGCCGCAGTACACGCCGCTGTCGGTCGGCGAGATGGCGATTTCGCTGTACGCGGCGAACGAGGGTTACCTCGACGACATCGACGCCGAACAGGTCGTGCCGTTCGAGGCGGCAATGCACGCGTTCGTGAACGACAAGTACGGCGACCTGATCGGCAAGATCAGCGAGACCGGCGATCTCGACGACGAGATCGAGGCCGGAATGAAGAAGGCCATCGAGGACTTCAAGGCGAACGGGGCGTACTAGCCAGATGGCGAATCTCAAAGAAATTCGCACGAAGATCGGCAGCGTGAAGAACACGCAGAAGATCACCAAGGCGATGGAAATGGTCGCGGCGAGCAAGATGCGGCGCACGCAGACCAGGATGCAGGAGACCCGGCCGTACGCGGACAAGATTCGCACGGTGATCGGTCACTTGTTCCAGGCGAACCCGGAGTACCGGCACCCGTTCCTCGTCGAACGCGAGATCAAGCGCGTCGGTTACATCGTCATCACGACGGACCGCGGCTTGTGCGGCGGCCTGAACGTCAATACGTTCCGCCAGCTTTTGCGGGAGTTGAAGGAATGGCGCGACAAGGGCGTCGAGGTCGATCTGTGCCTGATCGGCGCGAAGGGCGTGCAGTTCTTCCGCGGCTTGAAGGTGAACGTCGTCGGTGCGGCGACGCATCTCGGCGAGGATCCCAAGGTCGCCGACCTGGTCGGCTCGATCCGGATCATGCTCGACGCCTATACCGAGGGCAGGATCGACCGGCTGTTCCTGATGCACAGCGAATTCGTCAACACGATGAGCCAGACGCCGCGGGTCGATACGCTGATCCCGGTAGAAGCCATCGACGCCGAGGATCTGCCCGAGCACTGGGATTACATCTACGAGCCGGACGCAGTCGAGCTGCTGGATTCCGTGCTCGAGCGCTACATCGAGTCGCAGGTCTATCGCGGCACGATCGAGAACGTCGCCTGCGAGATGGCGGCGAAGATGGTCGCGATGAAGAGTGCGACCGACAACGCCGGCAAGCTGATCGATGAGCTGCAGCTCGACTACAACAAGGCACGCCAGGCGGCAATTACGCAGGAAATTTCGGAAATCGTTGGCGGAGCCGCCGCGGTTTAACGGACTATTCAGAGGAATAACAGATATGAGTTCCGGAGAAGTAGTACAGGTTATCGGCGCGGTCGTTGACGCGGTATTCCCGCAGGATCAACTACCGAAAGTCTACGACGCCCTCCGTATCGAGGAGCGCGACCTGACGCTGGAAGTACAGCAGCAGCTTGGCGACGGCGTCGTGCGTGCGATCGCGATGGGTTCCAGTGAAGGGCTGACGCGTGGTCTGGCAGTGTCCAACACCGGCGGCCCGATCAAGGTGCCGGTCGGCGAGAAGACGCTGGGCCGGATCATGGACGTACTCGGCACGCCGATCGACCAGGCCGGACCAATCGGTGAAGACAAGCGCATGCCGATTCACCGCGCGCCCCCGGCCTACGAAGACCAGGCGACGTCGACGGAACTGCTCGAGACCGGCATCAAGGTCGTCGACCTGATCATGCCGATCGCGAAGGGCGGCAAGATCGGCCTGTTCGGCGGCGCGGGCGTCGGCAAGACCGTGACGCTGATGGAGTTGATCAACAACATCGCGAAGGCGCACGGCGGTTACTCCGTGTTCGCCGGCGTCGGCGAGCGGACTCGTGAGGGTAACGACTTCTACTATGAGATGGAGGAGTCCGGCGTACTGCCCAAGGTATCGCTGGTCTACGGGCAGATGAACGAGCCGCCGGGCAACCGTCTGCGCGTCGCGCTGACCGGCCTGACGATGGCGGAAGAGTTCCGCGACGAAGGCCGCGACGTGCTGATGTTCATCGACAACATCTACCGCTATACGCTCGCCGGTACCGAAGTGTCGGCGCTGCTCGGACGCATGCCGTCTGCCGTGGGCTACCAGCCGACACTCGCGGAGGAAATGGGCGTGCTGCAGGAGCGCATCACGTCAACGAAGACCGGCTCGATCACATCGTTCCAGGCCGTATACGTGCCGGCCGATGATCTGACCGACCCGTCGCCCGCAACGACGTTCGCGCATCTCGATGCGACGCTCGTGCTGTCGCGGCAGATCGCCGAGCTCGGAATCTATCCGGCCGTCGACCCGCTCGACTCTACCAGCCGCCTGCTCGACCCGAACGCGATCAGCGCCGACCATTACGAGACCGCGCGCGGCGTGCAGGCCGTTCTGCAACGTTACAAGGAGCTGCAGGACATCATCGCGATTCTCGGCATGGATGAGTTGTCGGAAGAAGACAAACTCGTCGTGCAGCGTGCGCGCAAGGTGCAGAAATTCCTGTCGCAGCCGTTCACGGTTGCCGAGACATTTACCGGTGCGCCCGGCAAGTACGTCTCGCTGCAGGATACGATCCGCAGCTTCAAGGGCATCGTCGCGGGCGAATACGACGACCTGCCCGAGCAGGCGTTCTACATGTGCGGCGGCATCGAAGAGGCCGTCGAGAACGCGAAGAACATGTAATGCCTATTCACGTCGAAATCGTCAGCGCCGAGGGCGCGATCTACTCCGGCGACGCCGACATGGTCATCGCGCCTGCGCGCGAGGGCGACGTCGGCATCACGCCGCGACACGCGCCGCTGATGACGAATCTGCGGCCCGGCGAAATACGGATTCAGTCGTCCGAATCCGAAGAAGAGTTGTTCATCTACGTGACCGGCGGCGTGCTCGAGGTGCAACCGCACCTCGTCACCGTGCTCGCCGACTCCGCAATGCACGGCGATCAACTCGACGAGCAGGCCGCGCTCGACGCGCAGGCGGCCGCCCAGGAAGCACTCGCCGGAGCGACGGCCCGCGAAGACATCGAGCACGCGCAGATGCAGCTCGTCGAGGCTGCTGCGCGTTACCGCGCCGCGCAGAAGCTCAAGGGTCGACGCAATTAGCTGTCCACCGCCTCGCGCGCGATCTTTTCCGGAATAACCTTTTCCTGCCTGATGTCCGGCGGGAGAACGCCGGGGACACTCCTCATTTTTCGCCAATCCGTGCAAACTTTCGGCACCGACGTCGGCGAAAAATGAAGAGTGTCCCCATCGCGCCCTGCGCCCCCGTTCGGGGCAGGTCTCCCATTAGGGTGCAACCGAACGAGTCGTCGGCACGGTACGGGCATTGGGCCGGCACCGTCCGCCCGGTTTTTTCCGCAATATACTTTTCCGGACATGAGGTAGGAAAAGTATATTGCGGAAAAAGCCGGGCCCGACCGATGGCAACATCGGCCCGTACCGTCGACCAGGTCCCGCAATTAGCGTGAACTTTTGGTAATTTCGCGTTCTTTTCAAGGCTTTAGCGGTTAAAGTATTGGTCCCGTAAAATCCGATGTTTAGCGCAGATTTCTCTCGATGGATGTAAGTGTCGTCATACTCGCCGCCGGGCAGGGTACCCGGATGCGTTCCGGACTCCCGAAGGTGTTGCAGCCGCTTGCCGGCAGGCCACTGCTCGAGCACGTGCTCGATACGGTTGACGCGTTGAATCCGGCGCAGACCGTCGTCGTGTACGGGCACGGCGGCGACGCGGTGCGTGAACGTTTCGCTGATCGAGATATTGCCTGGGCGTTGCAGGCCGAGCAGCTCGGCACCGGTCATGCGGTTCAGCAGGCCATGCCCGACGTGTCCGCGCAGAATGTTTTGATCCTGTGCGGTGACGTGCCGCTGGTGCGCGCGGACACGATCGAGGCGCTCGCGTCGGCCGCGGATGCCGATACGCTCGCAATTCTCACGACCGACCTGCCCGACCCAACCGGCTACGGCAGAATCATCCGCGACATGCAGGGACACGTGACCGCCATCGTCGAAGAGAAAGACGCGAACGGCGATCAGCGCCGCATTCGTGAGATCAACACCGGCTTGATGGCGTGCTCGCGCGACCATCTCACGCGCTGGCTCGAACGCTTGTCGCCCGACAACGCGCAAGGTGAGTACTACCTGACCGACATCGTCGGCTGCGCGATGGCCGACGGAGTCGCCGTTGTGCCGGTCGACGCGGAAGACTATGCCGAGGTCCTCGGCATCAACGACAAGCAACAGCTCGCCGACGCGGAGTCGATATTTCGCCGGCGCGCCGCACGCAGGTTGCTCGACCGCGGCGCGACACTCGCGGATCCGGAGCGCGTCGACGTGCGCGGCACGCTGACCTGCGGCAGCGACGTCTTCATCGACGTCAACGTCGTGTTCGAAGGCGACGTCGTGCTCGGCGACCGCGTCAGCGTCGGCCCGAACACCGTCATTCGAGATGCGGTGATCGGCGACGGCACGCAGATCCACTCGCATTGCCTGATCGAGGAGACGCAGGCGGGCGCGGATTGCCAGATCGGCCCGTATGCGCGGACGCGGCCCGGCGTCGAGATGGCCGACGCCGCGAAGGTCGGCAACTTCGTCGAGATCAAGAAGAGCCGGATCGGCCGCGGCAGCAAGGTCAATCACCTGACGTACATAGGCGACGCGACGATCGGCGAGGACGTCAACGTTGGCGCCGGGACGATCACGTGCAACTATGACGGCGCGAACAAACACCAGACGACGATCGGCGATGGCGCGTTCATCGGCTCCGGCGTCGAACTCGTCGCGCCGGTCGAGATCGGCGCAGGTGCGACGATCGGCGCCGGCTCAACAATCACCAAACCGGCGCCGGCGGACACGCTGTCGCTCGAGCGCGCCAGGCAGACTTCCATCGACGGCTGGGCGCGTCCGGTCAAGAAAAAATAGGTTCGAAGATCATGTGTGGAATCGTAGGTGCAGTCGCTGAGCGCAATGTCGTACCGATCCTGATCGAGGGTCTGCGCCGACTCGAGTACCGTGGTTACGACTCGGCGGGGATCGCCGCTATCGGTAACGGCGGCATGGAACGCCGCCGCAGGCTCGGCAAGGTCGCGGAGCTCGAATCTTCGCTCGACGACGCGCCGGTCACGAGCCCGATCGGCATTGCGCACACCCGCTGGGCGACGCATGGCGCGCCGAGCGAGACGAACGCGCATCCGCACATGTCCGGTGACGACCTCGCGATCGTCCACAACGGCATCATCGAAAACTACGAGCAACTGCGCGAGGAATTGAAGGGTCTCGGCTACACGTTCACGACCGAGACCGACACCGAGGTCATCGCGCACCGCATCCACCATCATCGGAAAACCAAACCGGAATTGCTCGACGCGGTGCGCGCTACCGTCGCCGAGCTAGAGGGCGCGTATGCACTCGTCGTGATCTCGCAGAACGATCCGGACCGAATGATCCTCGCGCGCTGGGCGATGCCGGTCGTCATCGGGTTGGGCATCGCGGAGAATTTTGTGGCGTCCGATGTCGCTGCGTTGCTGCCGGTGACGCGTCGCTTCGTGTTCCTCGAGGAAGGCGACGTTGCCGAGGTCCGCAAGGACGCGTTAACGGTAATCGACGGCGACGGCAACACCGTCGTGCGCCCGGTTCGCGAGAGCGAGCTCAGCGCGGACGCGGCCGACGAGGGCGGCTACCGGCACTTCATGCTCAAGGAGATCTACGAGCAGCCGTGGGGCGTCGCGCAGACGCTGGAAGAGCGCATCAGTCACGGCAAGTTGCTCGGCGCCGCGTTTGGGCCGGCGTCGACCGAACTCTTCGCGAACACGCGTGGCGTGCACATCGTTGCGTGCGGCACGAGTTACCATGCGGGCTCGGTCGCGCGCTATTTCATCGAACAGATCTGCGGCCTGCCCTGCAGCGTCGAGATCGCCAGCGAGTATCGCTACCGGAGCCCGGTCGTGCCGCCCGATACGCTGTTCGTGACGCTGTCGCAGTCGGGCGAGACCGCGGACACGCTGGCAGCACTGCAGCTCGCGAAGTCAGCCGGTTACCTCGGCACGCTCGCAATCTGCAACGTGCCGGAGAGTTCGCTGGTACGCGAATCGGACCTGGTCATGCTGACGCGCGCCGGCCCTGAGATCGGCGTTGCGTCGACGAAGGCGTTCACGACGCAGCTCGCGGCGCTCGGCATGCTCGTGATCGCGCTGGAATCGCATCACGGGGACGAGCCGGAGAGAGCGGAAGGCATGGCCAAGCGGCTCGAAGAAGTGCCGCGCCTGATCGAGCAGACGCTCGCGCTCGACGACGACATGAAGCTGCTCGCCGAAAGATTCGCCGACAAGCAGCACG
>JBPCXI010000217.1:0-5177 GCA_051008895.1 Gammaproteobacteria bacterium
GGTTTCCACGTTGGCGACGCAGAGTGCGGCGCCGACGAAGATCGGCCTCGAGGGCACGGTCGGTGAATTCGGCTTCGCCCGTCTCGACGGCAGCCTGCTGCCGGCCGACCTGACTGCCGCGACGAACATAGACCTGCTGTTTCGCAACGTCGAGTTTCCCGGACTATCGCCGTATACGGTCAAATTCGCGGGCCGCCGCATTGAGGAAGGCCGCCTCGAGGTCGCGCTCAACTATTCGATCGACGGCGGCGAACTCGATGCGCAGAACAGCATCGTGATCCAGCGCATACGACTCGGCGAGAAAATGGACTATCCCGGCGCGATGAACCTGCCGCTCGGGCTCGCGATAGCTCTGCTGCAGGATCCGTCCGGGCAGATCAACGTCGACCTGCCCGTGCGCGGAAATGTGAACGACCCGGAATTCAGCATCGGCGGCGTCGTGCTGCGCGCGTTCGCGAACCTGATTACCAAAGCGGCGACGTCCCCGTTCCGCCTGCTCGGCGGCCTCGTCGGCGCGGACGCGGAAAACTTCGATCGCATCGAATTCGAGCCGGGTCAGGCGGACCTGACACCGCCCGAGCGGGAAAAGCTGGGCCAAATGGGCAATGCGCTCGCGATGCGGCCCACGCTCGGGCTGGCGGTACCGGGTGCGATCGCTCCCGACGTCGATGCGCAGGCGATGCGCGCGGCCCGGGTGGATGCGAGGATCGACGCGCTGCTCGAGAGCGGCGGCGACGCGGCCATGATTGCCGAACGGCGCCGCAAAGCCATTGAAAATACTTTCCGCGACGCATTTCCGGAGCAGAAGCTTCGCGACGTGCGTGCCGGGTTCATGCAGCCGGTCGACGCGGCGAAGCCCGATGGCAAGCAGAGCCTCGATGAACTCGCATACGTCGAAGAACTTCGCACGCGGCTCGTCGACGGCGAGCAGATCGATCGCGACGATCTTGACGCGCTGGCGAGCGAGCGCGCCGAAGCGGTCATCGCGCAGCTGACCGGCGCAGAGCAGCCGGTTGCGACAGATCGCATCGAGCGGGGCGAATTGCTAGAGACGAAGCCAAACGAACGCGGCTTTGTGCCGGTGAAACTGGAGTTGAGCAAATGAATCGGGAATCCGACCATGACTGATCACGAGCATGCGGGACACATCGGCGTTGGAGATGCGGAGGCATTTCGCGAACTCGGACATCAACTGGTCGACCAGATCGCGGATTTCTATGCGTCGTTACCCGAACGCCCTATTCGAACCCCGAGCACACTAAATTCGGTGCGCGACCTGCTCGGCCAGGGGCCGCTGCCCGACGCCGGTACCGACAGCGCGGAACTGCTCACGGAAACCGCGGACCTGCTGTTCGATCACTCGCTGCACAACGGCCACCCGCGTTTCTACGGCTACATCACCGCCTCGGCCGCGCCGCTCGGCGCGCTCGCCGACATGCTCGCGGCCTCGGTCAACGCGAACCTCGGGCTGTGGGACCTCGCACCGGTCGCAATCGAAATCGAAACGCAGACTATCCGCTGGCTGGCCGAGTTCGTCGGTTACGACAGCGACTGCGGCGGACTGATGGTCAGCGGCGGCAACGTGGCGAACATGCTCGGTTTCCTCGCGGCGCGACGCGCACGCACCGGCCCGGAGATTCGCTCCGCCGGGGTACCTGCTGACGATCGGTTGACGATCTACTGCGCTTCCGAAACGCATACCTGGATCCAGAAAGCGGCCGACGTCAGCGGCATTGGCACCGATGCGATCCGCTGGATCGGTACCGATGCGGAGCAGCGGATGGACGTCGCCGCGTTGCGCGAGCAGATCGCGACGGACGTTGCGGACGGCCGACATCCGTTCATCGTGATCGCGACCGCCGGCACGGTCAGTACCGGTGCGATCGATCCGTTGCCCGAGATTCATGCGGTCGCGCGCGAGTACGGCCTGTGGTTTCACGTCGACGGTGCTTACGGGGCGCCGGCCGCGGTGCTACCGGAAGCGCCCGGCGACCTGAAAGCCTTGTCGCTGGCCGACTCGATCGCACTCGATCCCCACAAATGGCTCTATGCACCTCTGGAAGCCGCGTGCACGCTGGTTCGCGATCCGCAGCATCTGCTCGACGCGTTCAGCTATCGACCGCCGTATTACCGAATCGCGGAAGGCGAGAGCGAATGGGGGCACAACTATTTCGAATGGGGCCTGCAGAACTCGCGCGGCTTTCGCGCGCTCAAGGTCTGGCTCGCGCTGCGCGGTTGCGGACGCGACGGCTACGTCAAACTCATTCGCAACGACATCGAGCGCGCTGCTGAGCTAAACCGCGCGGCGCAGGCGCATGCCGAAATGGAAGCGTGCACGCTGAATCTCAGCATCGCGACATTCCGCTTCGTGCCGGCCGGCGTCGAGACGGGCACTGCAGAAGTCGACACCTACCTGAACGACCTCAACGCAGCACTCGTCGAAGAGCTGCAGAACGGCGGGCGCGTCTACGTGTCCAACGCGGTGATCGACGGCAAGTACGCGCTGCGCGCGTGCATCGTGAACTTCAGAACGACGGCAGACGACACCGCAGCGTCGATGCAGATCGTCGTCGACGAAGGCCGGAAGCTGGATGCGACGATGCGGCCGGCCGCCCTGCGCCCCTAGCCCTTAGCGATGGGCGATTGGCACAGGCGAATAGGCACTAGCGACCGAACAACTTGCCGAAGCCTTTCTTCACCCCGTCGGCAACGCCGTCGACGATGCTGTCGCTGGCGGTTTCCACAGCGGTGTCGGTCGATTCCTGCGCCGTATCCACCGCCGTCTCGGTCGCCTCCGCCGCGACGTCTTCGACAATGTTGGTATCACCGCCTTGCTGCTGTTCTTCCAGGCCGGACAGATCGCCGGACGGCGTCATCGACTTCATCTGATCCTGCTGCATCCCCGACATGTCGTATGCCTCGGTCGGCGGCATGTTTCGATAGTCGCCTTGCTGTTGCTGCTGCTTCCGCAGCGCCTCCTCCATTTCCTTCCGCTGCGCCTCGTTCATGCCGCTCATGCCGCCCATGCCGCCGAGTCCGGCGAATCCGCCCGTGTTGAATTTCCTCGAGCCGGGCGCCGGCCGGAACAGGTCCGGCGACTGTTCGCCGCGAACGACATTGGACAGCTCGAATTTCATCCGGGTCTTCTCTCCACCTTCCTCGCTGACGATGAAACCTTTCACCGCGATGTCGTCGGCCGTATACCAGGTAAAGCCGCCGAACTTGCCGTCCTTGGATTCATAAACAGACTTGTACTTCGTGGTCTCCATACCGTTGACGATCTCCTTACCGACCACCTCACGGGACACGAGCTTGTAATCCGGCGCCTGATCTTTGGACGGCTCGTCGATTGCACGTTCCATGTACATGCCGTTGCCCATCTCCATGATGACCTTCTTCTCATCGTAGCGATAGATCATCGTCATCTTGTTGCCGCCCATGTCCAACGTGTCGCGGACCATGCCGGGCCGGTAGTTGACCTTGGACGTGCCTTGCTGGTCTTCCGTCTCGAACTTCGCGTCGGCGGAAAATGACGTCTGTGTGCGCTCGGCGTCACCTTTGTTCATCTGGCCGATGCTGACCGCGAGCGAGCCGACGAACGCGTTCGCGCTGCCGGCGACGGCGAAGCAGCTTGCGGCCACGAACGCCTTGATTCTTATGTGTTTCATATCGATCCCCCGTTGGCATCTCAGCAAGTGTTTACACAATAGCAGTCGGAGCGTATACAGACAATTTGCGGGCCGAGCCTGTGCGGGCCCGCAAGAACAACACAACCGTTTGGGGTAGATCATGGTCAGGCCTTCACACATTCGTTCCGTCGCGGTCACAGTAGCGATATTCGGCCTCGCGCCGGTCGGCCCGGCGCTCGCCGATATCGACCCGGTCACCGGTGAGAACGTCGGCGACACAATGCCGCAGAACTTCGACGAACTTTGCCGCACCCAGAAGCGCATCGGCGAGGCGCGCGGGGAAACGATGCAGCAGGAATTGAGGACGAGGTTCTACGCAGAACTCGAACGCGCCGAACGAGCGCTGGCGGCCGGGAACGCCGGTGAGGCCAGTGACACGCTGTATGGCGCGGCCGCTACGATGTATATGGGCGGCAGAGAAGGCAGCATGCTCTCCGTGAAGTGTCTTGGCGAGCCGACGGCCCGGCGATGGTTCAACGTGAATCTCGGCGTGTGGCGGCTCGCGACCGGCGATCAGAGACTGGAGATCGGGGCTCGCGACGACATGCGCTATTCGCTGTTCGCCGACGGCGCGGATGACGTCGCGACCCGCGTCAGGAACGTGCCGGCGAAGCGCTTCAAGGGATCGTTTCGGGCCGTGCAGGATGCGGTTGACATGATCGAGTCGGAACGCGAATTCGGCGCGTTCATCCTGCAGGAGGAAGAGCAGGTCGTCGCGGCAGGCGGCGAAGCGCTCGCGTCGCTGCGCGAGTTCGCGGACGGCAAGATCGGGGCCGCATTGAATTCCGAGGCTGTCGCCTTCAGCCGGCCGGCGACGGAGCAGGAGCGACAGGCCGGGCAACTCGTCGGCGCCACGGGCCAGATAGCGCAGGCGATGACCGGCGTCGATGTCGACATCGATACAGAGGCGCAGCAGCAAGCCATGCTGGTTAACCTGCAGACTGTTGACTCGATGGTGCAGCTAGAACAGGCGCGCTACTACGAGATCGATGGCGATGAATCGCGCACGAATCGACGCGCCGAGGAACGCGGCGACACATTGCTCGCCCGCGCCGACGACGACGCGCTGGCGCTGGAAGCGCGCGACAACTTCTACGGTATCGCGGAGAGTTACTACAGATTCTGTTACTGCGACCGCGAGCGCAACTCGGCGGAGCGAAAGCGCGCGGCGATCCAG
Organism: Gammaproteobacteria bacterium; assembly: GCA_051008895.1. Classification (GTDB taxonomy): domain Bacteria; phylum Pseudomonadota; class Gammaproteobacteria; order Steroidobacterales; genus SMWD01. The sequence continues at coordinate 4,867 of JBPCXI010000217.1, forward strand.
CCCGCGCTCGAAGCGCAACGCGCGGAGCAGCAACGCAAGATGGATGACGCGCGCGCCGATCTCGAGAAGAAGGCCGAAGCGGCGCGGGAGTCCCTCGAGAAAATGCAGAAGACCGAGGCCGAAAAGAAGGTGTTCAAGGAAGAGGCCGACGCGATGGAGGCCGAGCTCGGCTTCTAGGCGCCACGGGCCGTCGGGCCGCCATTTAATTTTTTCCGCCAGCTGCCGATATATGCCTAGGAGGCAGGCGCCGCGGTGCGCGCAATATTTTTGCTGCCAGTAGTCGCGTATGTCGAACCAAAGAGTAAGCGTCC
>JBPCXI010000218.1:0-2548 GCA_051008895.1 Gammaproteobacteria bacterium
GCGCTGCCTCGAGCGCGTCCTCCTGGCTCTCGCATTGGCGCGCGAGCCATAGCTCCAGAACTGCCGGTGCCCCCACGTTGCCCGGTTCTCCCTCGCGGAGCGCAGAGATGCGCCCTCTAACTGCGTATCGGTCGCACCTGGGGGGACTTGACCGGCGAAACCGGAAGAACCGGGCTCACAAAGGCCTTGCCCCTGGGGGATTCGAGCCTTCCCGCGGAGGCCTCGGGGTGCCTTCCAAGTGCGCTCCAGGTGCGGCCCATTCGCCGTGATCTGCATCGCAGTTCCGATCAAGATCGTGGCCTGGAGGCCGATAACACGTTGGAACCGTAGTGGAATCCCCCGGGACCGGTGTATCTGCCGGCTGCACTACGCGATGGGACCCCCCCCACTTTGGCGCGAAGACGCACGGACAAACCCGAGACGCCCGATCGCGACAAGCGTCGCAAGAAGGCGGACGCTCGTCGCAAGTCCGGCGAGCAGCAGACGGGACTCGAAGAACTCGAGCCGCGCATCCTGTTGTCCACGTTCACGGTGGCCAACACGGACGACGCCGGCGAGGGTTCGCTGCGTCAGGCGATCCTCGACGCGAACACGCAAGCGGGTGCGGATGTCATCGAGTTCCAGGTCGATGCGGCCGACGCGGATCGTTCGTCCGGCTCGGCGCCCACCGAGACGCCCGACGCCCGAACGACCACGGGGACCGACCCCGACGATCCCGCAGCGTCGCAGGACTACTACAGCATCCGGCTCTCGTCCGTGCTGCCCGAGGTCACCGACACCGTCAGCATCGATGCTCGGACACAGCTTCGCGCCGACGGCACGTCCGGGATCGAGATCGACGGGCGCCTCGTCGCTGGCGCAGGACTCCGTTTCGGTTCGGGCTCCGACGGTAGTTCGGTCGACGGGATCTCCTTCAGCCACTTCGGCGCCAATGCCGTCGAAGTCGACGGTTCCGGCAGCGTCACGCTCGATGGGAACCTGTTCAGTGCTGAAGCCACGACGGTTCTGTCCGAGTCCGAGACCGTCACCGCGGTCTTGCCCGCGGATGGCTCCAGCAGCGACATCGTCCTCGGGAACCTTGCCGACACCACGACCGAGGTGACCGAGGAGGTCCGGCACGAGCTGATCTTCGTCGACCAGGGTGTCGAGGACTTCGATGCGCTGTTGATCGACCTGCTGAACGCAGACGACTCGACGGCCCGCCAGGTCGAGGTCGTCTTGATCTCGCCCGACCGCGACGGCATCTCGCAGATCAGCGAGGCCCTCGCCGGAAGACAGGATCTCGACGCGGTGCACTTCATCGCGCACGGCGGCGACGGCGAGGTCCAGCTCGGCGACACGACCCTCGACGCCAGTGCGCTTCAGTCGCGCCAGAGCGAGATCGAAGGTTGGGCGAACGCGCTCGACGAGGACGCGGACTTCCTGTTCTACGGCTGCGAGCTCGCGGCAACCGATGCCGGCAAGGAACTCGTCTCCTCCCTCGCGGAACTGACGAGCACGGACATCTCCGCCAGTGACGACCTCACCGGTAGCGCTGCCCTCGGCGGCGACTGGGACCTCGAGTACAGCGTCGGCAGCGTAGAGACCGCGGCAGCGCTCACGGCCGACGGGCAGCAGACCTGGCGGGGAGTGCTGGCAACTATAACGGGCACGGCGGGTGACGATGTGCTCGCAAGTGGCGCCGGCAACGACGTCATTGACGGCTTGGCCGGCTACGACACGGTCGACTACAGCGCCGCCGCTTCTGCTGTGACCGTGGACCTGACGATCACCACGGCACAGGACACCGGCGGCGCCGGGTTCGACACCTTCTCGAGCATCGAGGGGGCGATCGGCAGCACCTACGACGACACGTTCGTGTTCAGTAGTCCGCAGGATGGTGCGGTCTACACCGTCGATGGCAATACCGGCAGCAATACGATCGATCTCAGCAGCTATTCGTCGAGCGATGCGACGTTCGGCGACGGTGTCATGACGATCGACATGGGCGGCGGGCAGTCGTTCACGATTGCGTACACGGGCGTTGAAACGATTGCGTTCAGCGATCTGTCGGCGACGGTCCTGAGCGCCAGCATGACGCAGGCCGGCTTCAGCGGCACCGGCATCTGGATCGACGGCGCCGAGGCGTTCAAGGTCGACGTCGCCGGTGCTGGCACGCTCGACCTCGCCTACAGCGTGGGTTCCGACAGGCTTTCGGTCACCGGCTCGACTGGCGTCGATGCCACGAGTTCGCTGGCGATCACAGATCTCAACGGCACTGACCTGCTGGTCGACCAGATCATCCTCGACGACAGCTTTGGTGATCTGACGACCAATATCGGTGTCGGCAACATTGGCCTCGCCGGTGTCTCGAGCGACATCCACGGCACCTTCACGATAGGAGGTGACCTCGGGTCGATCGACATGCACGCCCTCGCCGGCACGCTCGACGTCCAGGGTGTCGCAGGCACGATCCACATTGTCAACGATCTCGAAGACGGCGCATTGCTGAACGTCACTGGTGACGTAACGACGCTACAGGTCGATGACGACATCGGCGGTACGGTGG
>JBPCXI010000219.1:0-9067 GCA_051008895.1 Gammaproteobacteria bacterium
CTCGTCGATCGACATCCAGGCGTCGTTGCCGTCGCTCGTATACTTGAAGCCCTCGGGCACTTTCGCGCCGCCCTTTATTCTTGCCGGGTCGCTGCTCCAGTTATTAATGAGTGGCAGGATCTTGAAATAGTCCTCGTACTCGTACGTGAAGAACGAGTCTTCCGAGCTGATCATCTGCTCGTGCAACTTTTCGCCGGGTCGAATCCCGATGATCTTCTGCTCGGCGTCCGGTGCGATTGCGCGCGCGACGTCCGCGATCTTCATTGACGGAATCTTCTTGACGTAGGTTTCGCCGCCCTGCATGTCTTCGAACGCGTGCCAGACGAGCCGGACGCCTTCCTCGAGCGAGATCATGAAACGCGTCATGCGGTCGTCCGTAATCGGCAGCACGCCCTTGTCGCGCAATGACAGGAAGAACGGGATGATGGAACCCCGCGAGCCCATCACGTTGCCGTAACGCACGACGCCGAACCGGGTGTCGTGGCCGCCTGCGTACGAGTTTCCGGCGACGAACAGCTTGTCCGATGCGAGCTTCGTGGCGCCGTAGAGATTGATGGGGCTGCTCGCCTTATCTGTCGACAGCGCGACGACACCCTTGACGCCTTTGTCGATGCATGCATCGATCAGGTTCATCGCACCAACGACATTGGTCTTTACGCATTCGAACGGGTTGTATTCCGCCGTCGGCACGATCTTGGTCGCCGCCGCATGCACGACGTAGTCGACACCGTCCAGCGCCCGGTACAGTCGGTCTCGATCGCGCACGTCGCCGATGAAAAAGCGCACCCGATCTTCGTCCTGAATGCGGTTCGCCATGTCCCATTGCTTCATCTCGTCGCGGGAGTACACGATGATCTTTTGCGGGTTGTATTTGGCCAGCGTCATCGGCAAGAAGGCATTTCCGAACGAGCCGGTACCACCGGTGACGAGAATATTCGAGTTAGTGAGCATAGTCAGTCGGCCGCTGAATCGCGGCGGGGAAATATCGAACTCATGAGCAGTACGACGACGATGCCGACGATTCCGGAAGCCAGTGCGCTTGCGATGAGGATCAGCGCCCGCTGCGGTTTGGCCTTCCGCTCCGGCACGACGGCAGGATCGACCGTTTTCAGCAGGTACTCGTCGGTGACGTTGGCGAGCATCATTGTCTTCGTTTGCTCTTCGATCAGCTCGAAGAAGACGACCTTGAGGTCCGCGAAGGACGTGGCCGCGATCTGCGAATTCAGATAATTGATGGCCTGCTGAGCCTCGTCGACTTCGTCCTGCATTACGATTGCATTGATGTCCCGGACCAGCCAGTCGACCCATTGCCGCGACAACTCGGGCGAGTAGTGCTCCACTGCGACGGTGACGAAGCCCGTGTTCTTATCCTGCATCACGTAGAGGTTGTTCTTGATGAATTCTGCGGACGCCTCCTGCAGCGACGGCACCGTCTTCTTCGGCGGGCGAACCTTGCGGACCCATTCACCTTCATCGACGTCGTAGATACTGCCGTCGATGATCAGCTCGCCGGTTGCCATGTCCCAGTCTTCCGCGGCCATGACCGGCACGAGCAGATCGTGCCGGTCGATGAAATCAGATATGAACTTCCTCGACCGGAGTATCTCGAGGCCGAGCGCGGTCTTGTCCTGAGAGCCCCGGGCGCCCAGATCGAAATTCGCGAGCGCCGCCAAGCCGCCGAATTGCGTCGCCAGCGCCGACAGTCCCGATGCACCGTCATCCTGATTCGGCGCGAGGATCGCCTCGGACCGGTAAACGTTCGGCAGTATCAGCACGGCAATCAGCGCGATCAGTGTGCCGGCAAAGCCGATGCCGGCGATGATCCAGCGGCCTTGCCACAGGATCGAGAATAACTGCCGCAAATCCAGTTCCTCGCCGCCCGGTCGGGATCGTCGCATTTCGGTTTCCGGGCTCGCTGCCATGACCGGCGGATTGTAACAATGAACGGACCGCGAGACTTCCGGTGAACGCGCCGAGTCGTCGCGCGGGATATACGTAATGACCGGTCTGGAAATATGGCCCTCGGGCATCTACCATAGCGGCCCCGATGCATTCGAGCCGCGTGCGTCCGCGGCCGACGCCCGGAAATCAACCCTAAGATTCAACGAGTTGCAAATGTTTGACCGGAAAGTATTCACGCTATTGGCCGCGTTCCTGCTGGCCGGAAGTTACGTAAACGCCTGGGCAGGCGGCGACGTCGAGCGCGGTGCGCTGCTGGCCGATACCTGCCTCGGTTGCCACGGCATCAAGGGTTACCGCAATGCCTACCCGTCCTACCGCGTGCCGAAGCTCGGCGGTCTGGACGAGGAGTACATCGTCATTGCGTTGAAGGGCTACCGCAGCGACATGCGCGGGCACCTGACGATGCAGGCGCAGGCCGCATCGCTCAGCGACCAGGACATGAAAGATATCGCCGCGTATTTCGCCAGCCAGGGGGAGCTCGAGCAAGGCAAGCCGCGCGGCGGCGCGCAAATCGCGCGCGGCCAGGAGAAGGCCGCGGTCTGTGCCGCGTGTCACGGTCAGAATGGTGTCAGCGCGGCGGGCAACTGGCCCTCGCTGGCGGGTCAGCACGAGGATTACCTGCGCCACGTGCTCGGGCAGTACAAGTCCGGCGCGCGCAAGGATCCGGTCATGGCGGGCCAGACCATGAATCTGAGCGACGAAGATATCGCCGATCTCGCGGCCTATTTCGCCGCGCTGCCCGGCCTCTATACGGTCGCGTACGAGAACTGACGCCGGCCGTTGTCCCCAAATGTCGACTACGTTCCGCGCATTCCGCATTCACTCCGAAGACGGTCGCAAAGTCGACGCCCGGTTCGACGACATCACGCTCGATGACCTGACCGACGGCGATGTCGTCGTGCGCGGCGAATGGTCGAGTATCAATTACAAGGATGCACTCGCCGGCACCGGCGCCGGTCGCATCCTGCGCAAGTTCCCGCTCGTCGGCGGGGTCGATATCGCGGGCACCGTTGCCGAGTCGAAAGACCCGCGCTTTGCGCCGGGCGACGCGGTCGTCGTCAACGGTTGCGGCCTGAGCGAAACTTTTGACGGCGGTTTCGCCGAATATGGCCGCTACCCGGGGGATTTTCTGAATCCGTTGCCGGCCGGGCTCGACGCGCGCACCGCGATGGCCTACGGCACGGCCGGCTTCACCGCTGCGCTCGCGATCCATCGCATGGAGCACAACGGCCAGGCGCCCGAGCAGGGCCCGATCGCCGTGAACGGCGCGACCGGCGGCGTCGGCAGCGTCGCGATCGACATGCTCAGCGCGCGCGGCTACGACGTGACGGCGATGACGAGCAAGCATACCGCCGACGACTACCTGCGGGAGCTGGGCGCGGCGGATGTCTTGCACATCGACCATGACGACCTCGGCAGCAAGCCGCTCGAGAAAGCGATCTGGGCGGGCGCGATCGACAACCTGGGCGGCGACATACTCTCGTGGTTCACGCGCACGACGAAGGGCTACGGCAATATCGCGAGCATCGGGCTGGCCGCCGGCCTCGAGCTGTCGACCACGGTGATGCCGTTCATCCTGCGCGGCGTCAGCCTGCTCGGCATCAATTCGGTCGAGGTACCGCGCGAACTGCGCATCGAAGTCTGGAACCGCATCGCGGATGACCTCGCGGCGCCGCATATCAACCGCATTGCGAATCGCGAGATCGGGCTCGCCGAATTGCCGGACGCGCTGCCCGCCTACATCGAGGCCCGCGTCGTCGGCCGCACGGTCGTCAGGCTCAGCTGAGCGTTGCCCGCGCCCCGTTCGCTATACTGGCGAACACCATGCTGACAGCAGATACCGAACTGGAGGGACGCGTGCGCGCCGGCCTGCAGTCGCTGGACGTGGATCCCGCGGGCGGCGTCAGTGCCGCACTCACACATTTCCTGCTGCTGCTGGAAAAATGGAACAACGCGTTCAACCTGACGGCGGTGCGCGACCCGCGCGAGATGGTTGCGCGGCACGTGCTTGACTCGCTAACTGCCCGCCCGTTTCTGCGCGGCGTCTCCGTGCTCGACGTCGGCACCGGCGCCGGCCTGCCCGGCATTCCGCTCGCGCTTGTCGAACCCGAGCGGCAGTTTTTCCTGCTCGATTCCGGCGGCAAGAAGACGCGTTTCGTGCGCCACGCGATCGGCGAACTCGGCCTCGGCAATGTCGAGGTCGTGCAGGCTCGCGTCGAGGCGTACGTGCCGGCGGAACCGTTCGACACGGTGATATGCCGCGCGTTTGCTTCGCTGCGCTTGTTCGTCGACAGTTGCGGTGCGCTGGCCGCCACCGACGGCCGCCTGATTGCAATGAAGGGCCGGGCGTTGGACGAGGAGGTCGCGAACCTGCCTGCCGACTGGGACGTGGCCGAGCTGGTGCCGCTGACGGTGCCGGGCCTGGCCGGCGAACGGCACCTGGTCGTGCTCGAGCGCAAGACCCCGACGAGAAACGATGCGGACGCGGCCGGTCTGGCCCGTTAGAATCGGAAGCGGGGTTATTGGCGGTCGGAACATGGGCGACATCATCGCGGTCACGAACCAGAAGGGCGGCGTCGGCAAGACGACGACCTGCGTGAATCTTGCCGCGTCGCTGGCGGCCGAAGACCGGCGCGTGCTGGTCGTCGATCTCGATCCGCAGGGCAATGCGACGACCGGCTGCGGTGTCGACCGGGAGTCTCTGGAGCACACGACCTGCGACATGTTGCTCGGCGATGCGCTCGCGAAAGACACGATCCTGCAGGTCGAAAAAGGCGGGTTCTGGATCCTGCCGGGCAACGCGGACCTGACTGTCGCCGAGGTGCGGCTGCTACAGGAGATCGGCCGCGAGATGCGCCTGCGCCAGGCACTCGAGCCGGTCGCCGGGCTCTACGACTACGTGCTGATCGACTGCCCGCCGACGATCAACATGCTGACACTGAACGCTTTGACCGCCGCGAGCGGCGCGCTGATACCGATACAGTGTGAGTACTACGCGCTCGAGGGGCTGTCCGCGCTGCTCGAGACCGTAAAGCAGGTGCGCAACACGGTGAATCACACCCTCGAGATCCGCGGCCTGCTGCGCACGATGTACGACCCGCGCAACAAACTCGCGCAAGAGGTTTCGGAGCAGCTGCTGCATCACTTCGGCGATCGTGTGTACAAGACCGTGATTCCGCGCAACGTACGCCTGGCCGAGGCGCCGAGTTTCGGCGTGCCGGCGCTGCTGCATGACCGGAATTCGCGGGGCGCGAAGGCGTATTCCGCGTTGGCGCGCGAGGTGATCGAACGCGATACCGCGAGTGCCGCCGCGCTCGCGAATTCGGGCTAGAATGCCGACACGAGACGACAGGACAACACCGCACAGGGACGACCGGAGGCTTACATGAGCGCCAAGAAGACCGGATTGGGGAAGGGACTCGACGCACTGCTGGGCGACATCGACCTCGCGCCGACGCCGACGCTGACGGAAGCGGCGGCGCCGCTGCCACCCGACGCGCCGGATACGCTCGACGGGGCACTGCGGCAGATTCCGGTCGACCTGCTGCGACGCGGGACCTACCAGCCACGCCAGGATATGAAGACCGACGCGCTCGAGGAGCTCGCGGACTCGATCAGGGAGCAGGGCCTCGTGCAGCCGATCGTCGTGCGCCCGGTCGGGGAGAAGGACGCGTCCGGCGCCCGGCAGTACGAGATCGTCGCCGGCGAGCGCCGCTGGCGCGCGGCGCAGCTGGCCGGCCTCGCCAATATTCCCGCCATTGTTCGTGACATTCCGGACTCATCGGCCATAGCGGTCGCGCTGATCGAGAACATCCAGCGAGAGAACCTGAATCCGCTCGAAGAATCCGGGGGGCTGCGCCGCCTGATCGACGAGTTCGAGATGACCCACCAGCAGGCTGCGGATGCAGTCGGCCGCTCGCGCACCGCGGTCAGCAACCTGCTGCGGCTGCTCGATCTGTGCGACGCGGCCAAGCAGCGATTGCAGTCCGGTGAGCTCGAGATGGGCCATGCCCGGGCGCTGCTGTCGATTCTGGACGACGCGAAGCAGGCCGAGGTCGCGGCCCAGGTCGCGGCCAAACGGCTGTCAGTGCGCGAGACCGAGGCGCTGGTCAAGCGCATATTGAAGGGCGACAAGCCGGCACAGGGCGGGGCGAAGAAGCTCGATCCGGACATCCGTCGGCTGCAGGATGACCTGTCGGACCGCCTCGGGGCGCGGGTCCAGATTCAGCACGGCGGCAAGGGGCGCGGCAAGCTCGTCGTGACCTACAATAGCCTCGATGAACTCGACGGGATTCTCGCCCACATTCAGTAGGATCCAGATTCAGTAGGCTCCACCTTCAATAGGCTAAGTCGCCGGGGTCGCCGTCACTACGCGACTTGAACCCCAACTGACGACTCCGTAGAATACCCCGGCTCGCCGGCAGGGGTCTGCCGGTCGAATGCCACGACTCCCCGGAATGACGGCGGTTGAAGTGGCTTTTTTTTGTACCCGCGCCCTGCCGCATCCAAGTAAGTATGGGATGTGCAGCCGGGCAACAGCAGGCACTCATATGCTGCAACGAGCCGCGTTTCGGCTTGCCGGCTGGCAGGTTGTGCTGACCGGCGTCGTCGCCGCGGGTGCAAGCTGGTTGGGCGGATCGGCCTGGGGGCTGGCGGCCGCGACCGGCGGAAGTATCGGGATCATCGCCGGCACCTATCAGGCGTTGCGCATGTTTCGCGTTGATGCGAGCGAGGATCCCGCCGGCTTCATGCGTGGCGTTTACGTCGGTGAAGTCGTCAAAGTCATGCTGACGGTTGCGCTGACCATCGCGGCCATCAGGGTGCTGAACGTCGAGATGCTGCCGTTCATGAGCGGCTACATCGCGATCTACATCGTTTATTGGGTGGCGCTCAGGACGGGGCTGGGCGGGACAACGGAATCGAGCCGAGAACAGCGATAACAGCAACGGACAGCGCTACCCGCACCGCAAGAAGACCTCACGTATATGGCATCAGGCACCGAGCAAACCACTTCCGGCTACATTCAGCATCATCTGCAGAACCTGCAGGTCTGTCGGGACGAGACCGGCAGCTGGGTGTGGAATCAATGCAGCGGTAATTTCTGGACTCTGAACGTCGACTCGATGTTCTGGGCCGTGTTCCTCGGGCTCGCGATGTCGGCGCTGTTCTATAGCGTGGCGCGGACCGCGACGATTGGCGAGCCGGGCAGGCTGCAGTCGTTCATCGAGATCCTCGTCGAGCTGGTGAACAACAGCGTCAAGGAAACCTTCCACGGCAAGAGCGCACTGATCGCGCCGCTCGCGCTGACGATCGTGTGCTGGGTGTTCCTGATGAACCTGATGGACCTGATCCCGGTTGACTGGATCCCCTTCGTTGCCGAGAACGTGCTGCACATCCCGTACCAGAAGGTCGTACCGACAACGGATCCGAACATCACCTTCGGGATGTCGCTGTCGGTATTCGCGCTGATCCTGTTCTACTCGTTCAAGAACAAGGGCGTTACAGGGTTCCTGGTCGGCGAACTGATGATGAACCCGCTGAATCCTAAGGATCTCGGCGTACCGAAGCTGCTGTGGCCGCTGGTCATGGCGTTCAACCTGATTCTGGAAACCGTTGCTCTGCTGGCCAAGCCGCTGTCGCTGTCGCTGCGACTGTTCGGCAACCTGTACGCCGGCGAGCTGCTGTTCATTCTGATTGCCCTGATCGGCTACTGGCAGCTGCCGCTGCATTTCGGTTGGGCCGTCTTTCACATCCTTGTAATTACGCTTCAAGCCTACATATTTATGATGCTGACGATCGTCTATCTCAGCCAGGCTCATGAGGTCCACTAAGGATTCGAATTTCTCAATATGTATCTCCAAAATGCTTGGTAGGAGCAAATAATGGAAACTGTAGTTGGTTTTACCGCGATCGCGGTCGCACTTTTGATTGGCATGGGCGCTCTCGGCGTCGGCATTGGCATGGGCCTGCTCGGCGGCCGCTTCCTCGAGGGTTGCGCGCGTCAGCCGGAGCTCGCGCCGATGCTGCAGACCAAGATGTTCCTGGTCGTCGCGCTGCTCGACGCGGTCGCGATGATCGGCGTCGGTATCGCGCTGTTCTTCGCGTTCGCGAATCCGTTTATCGGGCAGCTGCAAACGGCGATGGGCGGCTAGTTGGCCTCTGCCGCAAGGGCGCGACGATGTGTCCGGCGGCGAACTGACCTTCGAGGAGAAGCCAAGTGGACCTTAACGCCACGATAATCGGCCAGTCGATCGCGATGATCGTGTTCGTCTGGTTTTGCATGAAGTTCGTGTGGCCCGCACTGATGGGCATGATCGAGGAGCGGCAGAACCAGATCGCGGACGGCCTCGCGGCCGCCGAGAAAGGTGCACGCTCGCTGGAGGTGGCCGAGGTCGAGAAGACCAAGCTGCTCGATGAGGCGCGCGGCCAGGCCCGCGAGATCATCGACCAGGCCAACACGCGCGCCAACGGCATCGTCGACGAAGCCCGTGGCATGGCTGACCAGGAGCGCGAGCGCATCCTGACGTCGGCGCAGGCCGAGGTCGAGCAGGAAGTGAACCGGGCACGCGAGGATCTGCGCGGCCAGGTCGCGTCGCTCGCGATCGCCGGTGCCGAGAAGATCATCTCGCGCGAGATCGACGCGTCGGCTCACCAGGGCCTGCTCGACAAGCTCGCGGCGGAGATCTGACCGGCATGTCGGATAACTTAGGTATCGCAAGACCATACGCCGACGCCGTATTCGACCTCGCGCGCGAGGCCGGACAGCTGAACGGCTGGTCCGATGCGTTGCACGCGGCGGCGGCAGCGGTTGCCGATGACGACATGGCACGGTTGATCGACAGCCCGAAATCGAACACCGACGAGCTCGCCGTCATCATCGCCGACGTCGCGGGTCAGGCGTCCGGTGCCTCCGGACATTCAGGGGCGGACGGCAGCCAGCTACGCAACCTGCTGCGGCTGCTGGCGGAGAATGGGCGCCTGATGGTGCTCGACGAGATCGCGACGTTGTTCGACAAACTCAAGGTCGACGTGGAAAACAGCGTCGACGTGATTCTGACTGCGGCCGTGCCCGTCAACGGCGAGCAACAGGCGCGTATCACCGACG
>JBPCXI010000220.1:0-3111 GCA_051008895.1 Gammaproteobacteria bacterium
TCGCCGCCGCCGCGCTGACGGTGCTCGGCAACGTTCGTCGCCGCAGCTTCAGGAATCCATGGCTGAACACGTTGTCGGGCGTACTCGCCGGCGCCCCGCTCGGCGTTTGCGTCAATTGCGCGACGCCAATTGCGCACGGCATCTATTCGGCCGGGGCGCGGCTCGAGACCGCGCTCGCCGCGTTGATCAGTTCGCCGACGCTGAACGTAATCGTGCTGACGATGGCGTTCACGCTATTGCCGTGGGAAATTGCGTTGGCCAAACTGCTCGGCGTATTCGTGATGCTCGGCTCCGTGCCGTTCCTGGTGCGGCGGTTTGCCGGCGGCGCCGATACCGGGGCCGCGAACGCGGTCTCCCGCGAGTTTTCGGCGACGAAGTTGCCGGAGGCGCCTCCGGACGGGTCGCACCTCGGCGCCGAAAGCTACGTCGACGCGCTCGTGCAGACGACGCGCGTCTTCATCAGGAACCTCGCATACATCGTCCGGATCGCGCTACCGCTGATGCTGCTGGCCGGGTTTCTCGGTGCACTCGTCGTGGAGCTGGTCCCGTTCCGGTTTTTCGCGGACGCGCAGCCTGGGTTGCTTACCCTTGCCGTCGCCGCGCTGGTCGCAACGTTCCTGCCGGTGCCGATCGCTTTTGACGTCATCGCAACGATGGCATTGCTCGCCAACGGCATCGACGTCGGAATTGCGACGGTGTTGCTGTTCAGCCTGGGCATCTACAGCATCTATCCGGCCTTCGTCATTGCGCGCAACGTATCGCTGCCTCTGAGCGCAGCAATGGCGGGCGTGGTTGCGGTGCTCGCAGTGGCGATTGGCGCTGCAACCGGTGCCTGGTTCGAGCGCAAGACGGAGTCGGAGCGCCTCGTGCTTGCCGAAGGCCTGGCCGAAGCCGGCAAATCGACCTATCGCACGGCGATCGGCATATGCAACCAGGTCCCGGACACGCTGCAATTCGCATGTTTCGCGCAACACGTCGGCATCTTCAAGGACCTCGTGACGAATGCCGAAATGTGCCGTATGCCGCCGACCGCGGTCGACCCGCGCAGCTGCAATGACGCGGTGTACACGTTCGACTCGCAGAGGAATGCGATAGAGAGTGCGTCGGTCGCGCCATGCGACTACGTGGAGGATACGCAGGCGAGAGCGCAATGCAGGCTGTCGGCAGTCTTGAGCATTGCGCTGACGAATCACGATATAGATTCGTGCAATCAACTCGACGATCCCGACGTCCGCCGCCACTGTCGGATGCAGTATCTCAACTCGAGCATGCTGTTCTACCCCGATACTTCGATTTGTGCGGGCCTCGACGGTCAGGAGCTTGCGGACTGTGAGGTCAACCTGGCGATCTACAACTTCGCCGACACGCGGAATTTCGATGGTTGTGCCGGCCTGCCCGATGAAGCGCAGGACTATTGCCGGTATGTCATCGCGTCGTCGATGATCGGCCGCAGCGATGATGCGAGCGGCTGTGCGGAAATTCGTTCGCCCGAGCGTGCTGATCGCTGCCGTAGTCTGCTGACGGCCTGGCGTGCGACCAAAGAGTCTTCATTCGAAATCTGTACCGAGCTCGATGCCGAAGATTTGCGCAATACCTGCTTCCTGAAGGTGGCCGACCAGAAAATATCCATGCTGCTCGCGGATCACGCGCTCGCGCCCGCGCTCGGCGAGCGAGAACCCGGTGCCGACGTTGGTGAGTCGGACCAGGAGCGACTCGCGGCTGCGACGCAGGCGCCGTCGGTCGCATGGGAACAAGTCAGTGACGAAAACGGCGTCGAACTCGCGTTCGCCCGCTATCGGGAAGCGAAACCGGCCCGATCCGGCGCCGGCCTGTTCAGCCGTGCGGCCGCAGCCGACATCGGCATCGATCGCAGCTGGAGTTTCCGCACCACGGATTTCTTCGAGCCGTTCATCTTTGGCAAGGGAATCGCCTCCGGCGATATCAACGGCGATACCTGGCCGGACATCGCCCTCGCGACCGAGCGCGGCGCGGTGCTGTATCGAAACATCGGCGGTCGTTTCACACGCCTGGCGGTCGAGCAGGGCGAGCTGGCGGACGCGAATCTGTTTCTCGTTGCGCTTGTCGATGCCGATGGCGACAGCCGACAGGATCTTTTCGCTTCCGCATACGGCGGCAAGAACTACCTGCTGATGAATCGCGCGGGTGACTTTGGCGAGACCGAGCTCATCACGCTCGGTGGTGATCACAGGGTGACACTTGCGGCCGGCTTTGCCGATCTCGATCGGGACGGCTCACTCGATATTGCGCTCGGTAACTGGAGTAGCGGCGTGGAGAAGATGTTCTCGCCGGAGGCATCCGCGAACAAGATTCTGTTCCGGCAGGCCGACGCGTATCGTGAGCTGAATCTCGACGGTGTTAAGGGCGAAACGCTATCGGTGCTGCTTGCCGACATCGATGGCGATGACAGTACGGAAGTCCTGTTCGCCAATGACCGCACTGTTCCGGACATGTATTTCGAGCTGGACGGCGCCGGAAACCTCGCACCGATATCCGCGGAGTCCGGCATCTTTCCGGTTACCGCGTTGAATACGATGAGCCTCGACGCCGCGGACTTCGACAATGACCTGCGACCGGACCTGTTCTCGACCGATATGTCGTTCTCGCGAAGCTCTCGCGACGACTATTGCTCAGCGATTGACGACATCGATGTTCGATCACGCTGCGCGGAACTCGTGCGTGTGTATGCGGAATTTCAGGACGGCAGCGCAGTCAGCTGCGCGGAGATCGGTGACGTGCAGTCGAGGCGTGATTGCTATGCCGCGTTCTCCGTCCGGGCGGCGAAATCGCTGAAGGACCCGCGCTACTGCGCCAATCTGCCGCGCGGTGATGCGACGCTCCTGTCGCTGTGCAACTATCTCGCCGCGCCGGCCCCGGTCGAAGACGCGATCAACGTCGATCTGTATACGCCCCAGGTCCAGCGGAACGTCCTGCTCATGAACGAGGGGGAGCGTTTCGCCGACGTGAGCCGTGAGGTCGGGGTCGACTCCAGCTACTGGAGCTGGAATGCGAAGGCCGCCGACCTGGATAACGACGAATGGCAGGATATCTACGTCGGTAACGGCTTTCATTTCGGCGACAGCTTCTACGAGA
>JBPCXI010000221.1:0-6411 GCA_051008895.1 Gammaproteobacteria bacterium
CGGCGACATGACGGGCGGCGTATACAAGAGCCGCGCCGCCGGCGAGATCGCAGGCACGCGAGGCATCGGCGGACTCGTCGGGTTGAATACGTTCGGCAGTGTGCGCGACAGCTGGTCGGCGATGGCGGTCGCCGGCAGCAACGACGTCGGCGGACTTGTCGGCGTCAATACGGATGCAAAAGTGCGCAATAGTTATGCGGTCGGTGACGTTGCCGGCGATTCAAACAACATCGGCGGGCTCGTCGGCTTCAACTCGCAGAGTACCGTGCGGAACAGCTATGCGACCGGGGATGTTGCGGGTGCTGACGCGGTGGGCGGACTCGTCGGGCGCAACAATGGTTTCGTCGGCAACAGCTTTGCCGCGGGAACTGTCACGGGCGAGGGTCAGACCGGCCAGGTTATCGGTTTTCTGCTCGAAGGTGACGTCGTTGGGACGTTCGCCGGCGGCAGTTCGGCCGCGGTCGACGTCGCAATGTTGACCGGCGAATCGACGGGCTGGGCGCCCGACGTGCTGCCTGCGGCCGGACCGCTTGCGTTTTACTGTGATGCAAATGGCAACGGCTATGTCGACCCGGGCGAGTTCGAGCGCGACAATTACGTGTGGGACTTTGGCGGCGCGCAGGACTTGCCGGCGATACGGTGCGCGGCCGGCGGACTGGCGGCGCAGCGCTAATAACGAGGGATTGGCTATGGCTAGAGTTTCAAGTGCACTGGGTTTTTGGCTATCGACGATGCTGTTCGCATCCGGCGCCCTCGTCGTCGCGATGGCCGCGGACGCGGCGCGCGAGTCGACGTCGCAGCCTTTCGCGCCGGGCGATGTCTGGGTCGCGGCGACGGTCATGGACGTGCCTGACGACGATCACGCCGGCACCGGCCGTCTGCTGCAGTTCGACGCCGACCTGAATCCCAAGGGCGTACTCTGGATTGACGGCACGACGCACAAGATCGGGGGGCTGACGTTCGGACCCGACGGTACGCTCTGGGGTTCCGCGCCGATCTCGTGGCAGGTCATCGAAATCGGCCCTGACGGCAAGCAAAAGCCGATGCGTTCGTTCGCCCGGCGACCGTTCAGCAGCGTCACGTTCGCACCGGACGGCACGTTATTTTTCGGCGAGCACATGGTTGGCGAGAAGACATCGATACCGATGGCCACGACGTCGTTCAGCTATCTGCCCGGCGAGCGGGTCATCGGCCATGGCAACATCTATCACTTTTCCGCCGACGGCACGCTGCTTCACGAGTACGACGCGGACACTCACGGCGGCGTCGTTGGCATTCACGGCGTTACGAGCACGGTGTTGACCGACGACGGCAAGCGCATGATCTACATTTCGGAGACGGGCAACCGCGTGATGCAATACGATCTAGCCAATGAGCGGCAGCTGCCCGACCTGGTTGATTTTGGCGCGACGGACGACGGACCGCCGATGGTGCTGGTGATGTCACAGATGCCGGAGGGCGAGCTCGTCATCGGCACCGGCGGCAGCGTCGTGTTTGTCGATCAACACAGCGGTGAGATCACCAAAGAGATCGATTTCGATACGCCGGGCTGGGCCGCGGTCGCGCCGTCGACGGATGCGGGCCATCTGCTGCTCGGCAACTTCTTCACCGGTGAATTCATCAAGCTGCGCGTCGCGGACGGCGAGGTAGTCGCACGCAACACGATCGGCGAGAATAATTCCCTGTCCGGAATCGCGCAGTATCCGGGCAACTAATCACGGCGAGCACTGAGGGATCGATATGCGTTTGTTTTTGAAAATTCTCGGCGGCCTGTTCCTGCTGCTGATCATTGCGATCGGCGCGCTTGCGTTCTCGCTGCGCGCGCAGCAACCCGCTACGACATTCGACGTGCAGGCTAGGGCGGCCGGCGACGGCACGTCCTACCTGATCTTCGGCGCCACGCGAAATACTGGCCTGATGGTCGCCCGGATTCTCGTCGAGCGCGGCGACCGCGTGACGGCGTTCGTGCGGCCGACATCAAAAATTGCTGATCTCGAGAAGCTCGACGTCGAGATTGCAGTCGGCGACGCAATGGAGATCGATACGGTGCGCGCGGCAATGGCGACCGGGGAATTCGATGCGGTGCTGACGACGATCGGATGCTTTTCGTGCGATCCGCCGCCGGACTACGAGGGCAACGCGAATATATTCCGGGCAGCATCAGGTGCGGGCATCGATCGCGTCGTGCTGGTCACAACGATCGGTCCCGGCGAGAGTTTCGATTCGTTGCCCGGCCTCTCCGCGCGATTCCTGGCCGACATGATACCGCTGAAGGAGAAGGCCGAGGACGCATTACGTGCGAGTGGCCTCGATTACACCATCGTGCGGCCGGGCGGTTTGCGTTCGGACAATCGCACGGGCAACGGGATTCTGTCCGAGGATCCGCTGGCGTTCGGATACATCTTCCGCGAGGATCTGGCGGAGTTGATCGTCGCGGTGCTCGATGACGACCGCGCGATCGGCAAGACGCTTGCGGCGATCGACTCGGAACGCGGATTTCCGTGGTCGAACGAATAACCTGAAACCGTTGTCAGAGGGATCATGACGACGACCGCAAAGCAACCGACACGGGACATTGAGCCGGCCCTGAGTGCCCGTGGCCTGACCAAGGTCTACCATACCGGCGAGGTGGAGGTGCATGCGTTGCGCGGGGTGAGCCTGGATCTGTACCCCGCGGATCTCATCGCGCTGCTCGGCCCGTCCGGCAGCGGCAAGTCAACTTTGCTCAATATTCTCGGCGGTCTCGATCATGCCTCCGAGGGAGAAATCCGGTTCCAGGGCGAAGAGCTGACCAAACTGGACGATCGGGGGCTGACGCAGTATCGACGTGCTCACGTCGGTTTCGTGTTTCAGTTCTACAACCTGATACCGAGTCTGACCGCGACCGAGAACGTCGCGCTCGTGACGGAGATCGCACCGAACCCGATGGCACCCGAGGAGGCGCTACGCATGGTCGGGCTCGGCGATCGACTCGAGCATTTTCCGGCCCAGATGTCCGGCGGGGAGCAGCAACGCGTTGCGATCGCGCGTGCGATCGCCAAGCAGCCGGAGCTGCTGCTGTGTGACGAGCCGACTGGCGCACTCGACAGCCAGACCGGTGTGCTTGTGCTCGAGGCGATCGAGCGCATTCATGCCGAGCTCGGCACGACGACCGTGCTGATCACGCACAACGCGGTGATCGCCGACATGACGGACCGCGTGTTGATCATGGGCGACGGCCAGATCATCGAGGAGCGCGTCAACGCAAGCAAGCGCCGCGCCGCGGAGCTGCACTGGTGAGCGCGACGTGACGCCGCTGAATCGCAAGCTCATGCGCGACCTGTGGCGCCTGCGCGGCCAGGCGGTCGCGGTTGCGATGGTCATCGCTTCCGGCGTTGCGGTGCTGAGCATGTCCTTGGGCATGATTGAGGCACTCGGCGAGACGGCGACGGCCTACTACGAACGTTATCGATTTGCGCACGTCTTCGCGAATGTGCGGCGCGCCCCAGAATATCTGGCAGAGCGCGCGCGCCTGATTCCCGGCGTGCAGTCCGTCAGCACGCGCGTCATCGAAATGGCGGTGCTCGACATCGAAGGCTTCGCAGAGCCGGTGATCGGCCAGCTGGTTTCGATTCCCGAGCGCGGCGAGCCGGCGCTTAACCGACTCGCATTGCGGACAGGCCGGTTCCCGCAGGCCGGCCGACCCGACGAGGCCGTGCTGTCCGAACCATTCGCAGAAGCACACGGTTTGATGCCCGGCAGCACGTTTCGCGCGATTCTGAACGGGCACTGGCGCGAGTTGACGGTCGTCGGTATCGCATTGTCGCCCGAGTTCGTCTATACGATCGGGCCCGGCGCATTGATGCCGGACGATCGGCGCTTCGGCGTGATCTGGATGGGCCACGAGGCGCTGCAGGCGGCATTCGATCTCGACGGTGCGTTCAACGACATCTCGATCGGATTGTTGCGGGGCACGAACCCGGACGAGGTGATCCGCCAGCTCGACCTGCTGTTGGCCGACTACGGCGGCGTCGGCGCCTATGCGCGCAAGGATCAGCTGTCGAACTGGTTCCTGATGAACGAGATCGAACAGATGAAGACGATGACGACGATCCTGCCCGTGCTATTCCTGATCATCGCGTCATTCCTGACTAACATGGTGCTTGCGCGGCTGATCACCGTCGAGCGCAGCGAGATCGGGCTGCTGAAAGCGTTCGGCTATCGCGGCCGTGACATCGGCTGGCACTACGTCAAGCTGACGCTCGCGATCGCGGCGCTCGGCATCTCGATCGGCTGTGTCGGCGGCTACTGGTTCGGCCTGACGATCACCGAAATGTATGCGAACTTGTATAAATTCCCTTTCCTCCTCTATCAGCCGGGGATATTCGCGTTCGCACTGGCATCCGTCGCGAGCCTGATCGCGGCGCTGCTCGGCACGATCGGTGCCGTGCGCGGCGTCGCGCAACTGCCGCCGGCGGAGGCGATGCGGCCACCGGCGCCGCCGATGTTTCGGCGCAGCGGGCTGAGCCGCCTGCCCGTGTTGCGTGCACTCGATCAACCGTCGCGCATCCTGTTGCGGCAAATCGCGCGCTGGCCGCTGCGCTCGTTCGTCACGTCGGCCGGTATCGGCATGGCCGTCGGCGTGCTGATCATCTCGATCCAGTGGCTCGACTCGATCGAGCGGATGGTCGACGTCTATTTCAAGCAGGCGCAGCGTAACGATGTGACGGTCGGTTTCTCGGACGCGCGGCCCGCCGCCGCGATGCGCGGCCTGGCCGAGCTGCCCGGGGTCATCACGACCGAGGGAATGCGGTCGGTCGCGACGCGGATGAATTTCGGCGATCGCGAGGAGCGCAAGCTGTTGCAGGGCATCCCGCGCGACCAGGAGCTGCATCTCATCTACGATGAGGACGGCCGCATCATCGACCTCCCGCCGGACGGCCTCGTCATCTCGACGATACTCGGCGAGATGCTCGGCGCCGGCGTCGGCGACGTGATTACAATCGAAGTGCTCGAGGGACGCCGGCCGGTGCGGGACGTGCCGGTCGTCGGCATGTTCGAGACCTATATCGGTGCGCCGGCCTACATGAATATCGACGCGGTCAACCGGCTGATGCTCGAGGCGCCGATGGTCACCAGCGTGCACTTGCGCACCGATTACCTGCAGCGTCCGGCGTTGTTCGAGGAGCTCAAGCAAATTCCGATTGTCAGTTCGCTGAACATCAAGGAAGCGGCAATCCAGACGTTTCACGAGACGATGGCCGAGTCGCTGATGATCTACATTTTATTCTTCGTCGTCTTCGCGTGCACCCTCGCGATCGGCGTGACGTACAATGCGGGCCGGATCACGCTGTCGGAGCGCGGCCGGGAACTCGCGACGCTGCGCGTGCTCGGTTTTTCACGCCCTGAGATCTCTTACATATTGCTCGGCGAGATTGCGGTATTGACGCTGCTCGCGATGCCGATCGGCTGCGTGATCGGTTACGCGTTGACGTTGCTGATTTCCGGTGCATTCAAGACGGAGCTATACCGCGTACCGTTCTGGATCCTGCCGGATACGTATGCCATCTCGATGCTGATCGTGCTGGCCGCGACGATCGCGTCGGCGCTGATCGTGCGGCGGCGAATTCAGCATCTTGATTTAATCGCGGTCCTGAAGACGCGGGAGTAACGAATGCCCTCGGCACAAAACAGGCGGCTGATGTTCTGGATACCGGCGGTGGTCGGCGGTGCGCTGGTTATTGCAATGCTGTTCCGGCCGGTCCCGGTACCCGTCGATTTCGTCGAGATCGAGCGTGGCGCGATTCGCGTCACGGTCAGTGACGAAGGCAAGACGCGGGTGAAGGACATATTCGTCGTATCGGCTCCGGTGCCCGGACTGATGCGGCGAATCGAGCTCGAAGCCGGCGATCCGGTCAGCGCTGGCGAGACGGTGATTGCGCAGATCGAGCCGAGCGATCCGTCGTTCCTCGATGTTCGCACGCAGGCCGAGGCGCGGGCGGCCGTGCGCGCGGCGGAGGCCGCGCAGAATCTTCTCGCCGCGACGGTTCGACGGGCCGAGGCCGAACTCGAATTTGCCGAGGCGGAGTTCAGGCGTTTTCAGGGCCTGGCCGAGAGCGACACGGTGTCGGAGAACGACCTCGATTCCGCGCGGCGGCGCGCGAAGACCGCATCCGCGTCACTCGACGAGGCGCGCGCGAGCCTGAAGGCACGCGCGGCCGAGCTTGAACAGGCGCGCGCGCGTTTGATGAATCCGAATTCGACGCGCGAGAATCGCGGCGAGGACTGCGAATGCGGGAACGCGTATTCGCCCGTCAGCGGCGCCGTCCTGCAGGTGCTGAAGGAGAGTGAGGGTGTCGTCGCTTCGGGCACGCCGCTGGTCGAGGTCGGAGACCCGCGGCGGCTGGAGATCGTCGTCGACCTGTTATCGAC
>JBPCXI010000222.1:0-48267 GCA_051008895.1 Gammaproteobacteria bacterium
AGATTCGCCGAACTCGGGCATCGGATCGATTTTGCCGATGCCCCTGAGATCGCTGCCGGCCTTGCCGACGTATTCGACCGACATGCCTTTCGGTATCCAGCGGTGCGTCGGCGGCATCGACGCGTCGGTCATCACGCCGGCGGCGAGTTCGGCGAGATTGCAGATCGCGATCGCATGCACGGTGCCGATGTGATTGTGCACCGCGCGGCGCTTTTTCATCCGCACCTCGCAGTAACCGGGCCGCAGCTCGACGAACGACGGACGAATGCTGCCGAAATACGGCGCCTTCCAGCAGATCACGCGGGTGAACAGCCACTTGCCGCCGGGCTTGGTCGACAGCTTGTTCCAGATCGCCAGCGTTGAATTGGGTCGACTCATTCGCTCCTCGATACGATTTACGTCGGCTTGACCTGCGCCCTCAACTATACAGACCGGCGCTCATGGCGCGATTCGGTCATTCATGATAACGCCGGCCGCGTTGCGCCCGCACGCGCCCATGACCCCGCCCCCGGGGTGCGTTCCGGCGCCGCACAGGTAGAGCCCGGCAATCGGCGTCCCGTAACCGCCGATGCCCGGCAGCGGACGCCTGAAGTACAGGCGGTCCGGCGTCATCGCGCCGTGGAAAATGTTGCCACCGGTGATGCCGAATATCCGCTCGAGGTCAGGGGGCGCGAGCACTTCCCGGTGCAGAACGCTGGCGCTGAATCCGGGCGCGACCTCATCGACGAGCGAGAACACGCGGTCGGCGAAACCGTCGCGCTCGACGTTCCAGCGCTCGTCAGGCAGTGAGTGCGGCACATGCTGCACGAACAGCGACGCGACATGCTTGCCGGCGGGTGCGAGGCTGTCGTCCAGCGTCGACGGAATCGTCATCTCGATCATCGGCCGTTCGGGCAGGCTGCCGGCTAGCGCTGCGGCAAACGAGTCCTCGATCTGTTGCATCGTCGTCGCGCCGATGTGAATCGTGCCCCGCAGCTCGGAGCCGCCGGCCGGGCGGGACGTAAACGCCGGCAAACGGTCGAGCGCGACATTGATCTTGAGGACCGGGCTGCGAAAGTCGAGTTCGCGCAACTCGTCGCGCAATCCGGCGGGCAGCTCGTCGGTTCCGAGCAGCTCGAGAAACGTCGTCGCCGGGTCCGCGTTCGACACGACGGTCGCAGCGCGAATTCTCTCCCCGCTGACCAGTTCGACACCGGTCGCGCCGCCGCCCTCGGTGAGCACGCGTGCCACCGTCGCGCTGCAGCGAATCTCGGCACCGTGCGCGCGCGCGACGGACGCGATCGCGGCGGAGACGCTGCCCATGCCTCCCCGCACGTACGCCCAGACGCCACGTGTGCCGCCTGTTTCCCCCATCACGTGATGCAACAGCACGTAGCCCGTGCCCGGCGTGGTCGGTGCGGCCCAGGCACCGATGACCGCGTCCGTTGCGAGCGTCGCGCGCAGCGGTTCGCTCTCGAACCACGAAGTAATAATCGGCGCCGCGGCGCCATTCAGCATCCGCAATGCTCGTGGCAGATCCGTGCCGATACGCGCCGTGCGACCGAGCAGCGTGAGCAGCGAGCTGACGGCGGACGGGTCTGACCATCTCGGCGGCGGTACGTCGAGGAGCGGTTCGATCGCGTGCGCAACGCGCTCGAGAAAACTCTCGTACAGCGAGTAGTTATCGGCGTCGCGTGTCGAGAAATGACGAATCTCGTTCCGCGTTGCGATCGGGTCGGGTCCGAGCACGAGGCCGCGCCCGTCGGGCATCGGCGTGAACGACGATGGATCGCGCGGCAGCAACTCGAGGCCGTGGTCCGCCAGGCGCAGTTCTTCGATAACGACCGGACGCAGCAGGCCGGCGAGGTAGGATGCGCGCGAAATTCTGAATCCGGGCCATAGTTCTTCCGTGACCGCGCAGCCGCCGATG
This sequence comes from Gammaproteobacteria bacterium, assembly GCA_051008895.1. Classification (GTDB taxonomy): domain Bacteria; phylum Pseudomonadota; class Gammaproteobacteria; order Steroidobacterales; genus SMWD01. The sequence continues at coordinate 1,910 of JBPCXI010000222.1, forward strand.
ACGTGGCGGCGCTCGAGTACCAGCACCCGGCGGCCGGCGCGGGCGAGGTAGGCGGCCGCGGTCAGGCCGTTGTGGCCCGCGCCGATGACGACGACGTCATACTCACTCTCTGCGGACATGTTTGCTGATCCGCCGTCTGGCGGCGACCCGTTGCTGTAGCGATTCCCAAGCGAATCTGGCCCGGATCATCGCTCCGGCAAGCGAGAATAGCAACGCCGGTGTCGGAGGTAACTATACGACCGCGCGTTCGTAGACGTCGACCAGGATTCTCTTCACCGCATGCGTTGCGTCGTCGACCTGAAGGTCATACTGCTTCGCGACGAGCCGGCCGATCTCGTCGATCGTGCGTTCGCCGTCGATCGCGGCGAGCGTCTGTGTCTGCAGCAGATGTTTCGACGACTCGATGACAAATTCCGTGAGCTCCGGAATCGGTCGCGTCGTGTCGAGCATCCAGTCGGGCAGGTATTCATAGCGCCGGGGCAGTTCGGCATCGCGGCGTTTCGTCACCGAGAAGCTGAACACCGATTCCATGCGCTTGTGTGCGCTCAGCGGTGATTGCAGGTATGGAATGTCACTGCGCATCGCGGACTTCACCTCGAAGCCGTTATCCGTCAGCAACTCCAGCACCTCTTCCTGGCTGTAACACCAGCTCTCGTTTTTGTGAAAGAACGCGAGCGAACCGGTGTTCAGCCACGTGCCTCCACGTTTCAACAACCGATTGATACGCGGAATAAACTCGCGCAGGTTCTGCGGAATCACGTCGATCAGCCACGGCGTCACGACGGTATCGAAGCTGCCGGCAGAGAAGGGCGGGTTCATGCCGTCGGCGCAGACGAACAGAAAATCATCATGTGCGCCGCCGAGCGGCTCCGGTGCGCGGCATTCCTGGAGCGCAGTGAAAGCCGCATCATTGAGCGGCGCGACCGGAAATTCCCAGAGCGGCACGACCTCACCACGCATGACGCGGCTCGCAAGAAACAGGAACAACGGGTTGAGGTCCAGCGCCACCGACAGGTCTGGAGAATAGGCGCGATGCAGGTCGTAGGCCAGCCGGCACGCGCCGGCGCCGAGCGTCAGCGTTTTGCCGAGTCGTTCCGTACCACTCCGGGCCAGGGCGTCGGCGATTGCCGCGGCCAGCTGCTCGTTCTCGCCGTTCTGCCACGCCCAGTCGCGGAACACGTTTGCATAGTAGTTCGTCAGGCCCAGGGATTTCGGCAGCTTGTGATCCAGCGAAGTCGCCGCGTGTTGCGCGGTGCCGTCGTTATCAAGTCGCAACGGCGCCAGTATTTCCGTGACCTGGTCACGTTGTTCGCGCCGCGCCTGCAGCAGTCTGCGAATCCGTTTGCGGCCCGTCTTGCCGACGAACTGGTCCTCGAGTGCGACCTGCAGCCGCGTCTGCTCTGCAGCGTTGTCGTTGAGAAAGCCATTCAGGCGCGCCTGCCACTCGGTCAGCGTCGCGCTCGCATCCGCGAACAGCCACGGCACCCGCGCGGCACCGTTGTCGTGGACCGGAAATCTTGCGCCGCAGTCACGGCACGCGAGACCCACCGCGCGCGTGGATAACGGTGCGGTGGCGCTCCCACACGCCGGACAGGCCAGCAGCGGCGTCAAGGCTGCCAGGCTGTCCGTCAAACGATCGGCTCGAACGCGATATATGGCGCTACGGCCGGGCCGGTGCCGAGTCCGGGGTTGGTCAGTACCTGGCCGAACATCCCCTCCTGGCCGTGCAGGCCGAGGTAGTTCAGTACCGCGACCTCGGCCAGCTGCGTCACGCTGTTGGCGAACGGGCTGGATATCGTCTCGACATTCCCGTCAGGTCGGAAGTAGCCGAGCTGTTGCGACGCCGCACCGTTGCGCAGGACCGGCTGGCCGCCGGGGCTGTAAACGAGTATGAAGCTTGCGGCAGTCTGGGAGTTGTCGGAGCGCCAGCGAAATTTCGTCGTTCCGTTGCCGTCGTCCTCCGGTCGGTTCTGATCGGCCGCGACCGCTCCGTCGCTGAAGCAATAGATCATCAGCGGCTTGCCGAGTTGCGCGGCGTACTCGAGCGACGCGCCGATCGACTGGCCCACGATGAAATCTTTGTTGTCGGTTTCCGGCCGCGGATCCTGATGATAGTCGCGGCCGCCGTACTCGATCGTACCGGCGCCGCCGTAACCGTTGACGACGACCTTCATCGCGGCCGCCGCCTTGCGAAAGTCACCGCTGTTCAGTTCGCCATTCGGGAAAATACCCTGCAGAATCGGATCGGCCTCGGGATCGAGATCCTGCGGATCGACGACGGTGTTGAACGTCGCGGTCGTCTTGTCATACCCGCATTGCACGAGATCCTCCGTCGCCTGCAGTTCGTCGATCTTGCCGAGCTTCAGATTACTGAGTATCGCCGACGCCTCCGCTACGCGTCCAGTCGGAAAGCCGTCGTTCGACTCGCCGCCGCCCAGGCCGATCGCTTCGTTGCGGTTACTGACCTTCGTCGGCCGCAGATCTGGCTGGATCATCGCGTCCGGTGCCCGCGAGCGGCCGCCGGACTCCGAATTGCGGGTGCCGATCGTGGCGACAAACTCGCCGTTCGCGCCCGCCCTGGCGATGCCGTACACGGGGTTGTGCGGATTGTTGCCGGTATCGTTCTCTGAGCGCGCCGGTATCACGCAGCCGTTCACGTTCGCGCGCGTAGCGGCACTCGTCTTGTCCAGCAGGCCACGCAGCAGCGCGCTGTTCGGATGCATTGCGAGTCCGAAGGTGCGATCGACGCCGACGGTCTGCGGGATGATTGCGTTCGGCAGGCCGAGTTTCGCGTAACCGGAGGCCGTCAGGAAGTCTTCCTGGCCGCCCATGCCACCGACCATCACGTTGGAGCCGGCGATGTTGGCGCCGCCACCCTGATCGAAAGAGAGGAACGGGATTTTGCCGGCGCCGAGCAACGGGCTGTTGTCGATCACGCACGCGGTCTGCGCGTGGACCTCGCGGGCGACGAGCGTCGCGAGACTGGGCAGAAAGACCGTACTGACACCGCTGATCAGGCCGGCGCCGAGGAAGTCTCTGCGCGTCTGCGGGCGGCCGTGACCGCTGCGTCGGCAATGCTGATCGATTTCATGTTCGATACGCTGCCGTCGCTCTTCCGCACGCCGCGCTTGTTCACTGTACTTAGCCATCGCTTCGTCCTCGCAAGAACTTCAGTTGATTGTTACGGCGCCGCTCGACAGAACCGCGGCACAGCTTGCCTGCAACGCCGTCTCGGCGGTCGCGCCGGAGCAGCCGTTGACGCAGCCAAGGTCGTCGAGCATGCGCACGATCTCGGTCGATACGTCGGCACGATCTGGCTGATTCGCGATGTTGTCGCCGATCAGCGAATCAAATAGCGCGTCGGCGACCTGGCCCTTGCCGTTGGCGTCGATCGTGCAGCTGCCGAAGAAATTCGCACAGCTGCCGGCGTTGTTTACGATCTCTCCGCAGTACGTCGTCGCGAGGCGCTGTATCGCGACCTGCTGGGCGGCAGCGAACGCGAGCAGGTCTGACGTCGCCGGCAGGGAGTCGCGAAGCTCGTTGTAGCGGTCACGAACCGCGGCACCGCCGGGATTGATGCCGGTCAGGCTCGCCATCGTGTCGTTGACCTGCGAGAACGAGCGTACGCCGACATCGGGTTCCGTCGCATCGGCGACCGGCGCTGGCGGAGCGGCCGGCGCGATCGGCTCGGCGAGACCCGCCTGGTCGCCCAGCACCTCGAACTCGAGATGGAACTGGTCGCTGTCAGGGCCGAGTTCTGCCGGAATCACAGCGCCGAGTGGCGAGAGCTCGACGCCGGACTGCAATACGGTCGTGTCGACGCGTCGGAACGCCTGTGCCGCGACCGGCACGTTGTCGTTGACCGCAATCCGGATATTCTTGACCGCAACACCGGTCGCATCACTGATGAATACCGGTTTCGCGAACAGGTAAGACTCGCCGTCGATCGGCGCAACCTGCATTTCGATCCGCGCCGGTGCACCGACGACTGCCGCGACATCGAAGCTCAGCGTGAGGAGGTTGCCGGCACCCGCGTCGAAATTCTGCTGAATCTCGGCACCGTTAAGCGCCTTGTCATGCACCGCAACCAGTCGGAATACACCCTGCCACAGCCGATCGTTCGTCACCTCGTTGCCGATGAGGAAGATCTGGTCGTTCTGCCATGCAAGCGTATCTGGCGTGTTCTCTTCGACGTCGAGTTGACCATTGACGTAGACCTTGCGCCCCGAAGCCGGATCGAACGTCACGACGACGTGCTGCAGCGACGTGTCGACCTGCTGATTGAGAGCCTCGAGCTCGGGCGTGCCGTTGGCGCTCGTCCCCGCGCTGCGATTGCGCAGCTGGTAATAGATCGCATTCTGTCCCAGCGTGAAATTGCGCAGGCCCGTGTCCTGCGAGTAGCTGACCATACGGGCGGGGCCGTCCTGCGAGTTATTGTCGGGAACGACCCATGCCTCCACGCTGTATTCACCGGACGCGGTGATCGCGTCGAACAGCTTCACGCTGTCGGCGACGCTCGCCTGGGCTTTGCCGGAGACATTGCGCAGGCCGCCCTCGACCCACTCCATGCCCTCGATCTGCAGCGTGATCGGCGTCCCGACATTGCTGGTGTCCATCGTGACGTTGCCCGCGCCTTCAGTGAACGCAAACATTGCGATTGCGTTGTCGTCGACGCGCGCGGCGCCGGTGTCGAGGCCGGCCGCGAGGTTGGTCGCCATGCTTACAACAGCCTGGGCGCCTCCGGTCGGCGGCGGCACGGCCGCGGCGGCTTGCTGCGCCCAGTCCTGAATTGCGGCGAGAACGTCTGCGGCTATCCGATCACAGATCGCGTCGCCGCCACAATTGTGTCGATCCTCGGCGGGACGCAGGTATACCCGCGACAGTGCCGGATTGTTCAAGTCGACTTTTTGCTGGCTGGTGATCACGTTGTATGCCGCGGTAGCGTCCGCGATCGCAAACGTCGGGATCTGATTCGCGCCGTGGCAGGTCACGCAGAAGTTCGCCGGATCGCGCAGCACCGGATGCAAAGTTTGCGCGAATAGCGTTTGGTCGGTGACCGACGGCGGATCGATCGGCGGATCGGGATCGACCGGGGGTGGCGTCGTGTCGCCCGGCGTCGGCGTCGTGTCGCCCGGCGTGCTCGACGAACCAACTGGTGGGTTGGCGCCGTTGTCCAGGCCGTCTTCCGAACGGACACACGCGGTCAGGGCGATCGCGAGTACCAGCATGCAAAGCCAGCGCGATGTCTGCGTAAAACGAGCAAAGGTGATCTGATTCACAACCGTTCTCCTCCCGAGGTCCGTACGTGCACGCCGGCTAGTCGCCCATGCAAAAAGAAGCCGTCTCCGCGAACACGCGCTTCATGCTGCGATTGTTCGCTTCGAAGGCGTTGGCGATCGTCTGCACGGCCTGGCTGTCGGCTGGACCGTTCGGTGTGCGGTGGCACACCTTTTCGAACACCTGCTTGACCCGGCACTCGGAGAACTGGCGCGTCTGCGCGAGTTCCATACCCAGGCTCTTTGCGCCGGTACCGGAGCCCGGTCCGTTCCAGCCTACAAATGCATTCGGACCCGAGCGCCAGTAGTTGACCCACGAGTCGTTGATCGTCTCGAAGCCGAAACGGAAAGCGCCTGCGTCCTTGACGAACTTCGGCTGCACGGCGCCTGCCGTATATACGAGTTGCTGCAGGTCTTCGTCGAAGTCGTAATACGCGAAGCCGCCGGCGAGCCCGTCCAGACCCGCGTGGCATGACAGGCAGTCGACCAGGAAGATGCTGCTGTCGCCGCCGGGCGAGCGAGTCACGTCCTGGCGAACGCGATCCGGCCAGGCGGTCACGTCGCGGAACTCTTCCATGTCCATGCACATGAAGTTCAGCGTCGCGAATCTGAGCGCCGCACGATTGGTGCCGGCGACGAGGAATGCTTCAGCGAAGCCGCGGGTCGTCATGACCCCGGCCGTCTCCGTCGCGCCGAGCACTGAGCCGGGCAGGTTCGACTGCAGTTGCTGCGTCAGGTTTGCCGAGTCGCTGAGATCGACGCGATTGTCCTGTAAATCGCGATAGTGATCGTTGTCAGTCTGCGAATATGCAACGTTCGTCGCGTTCGCGGAGCCGACGTAGACGATGTCGCCGTACAGGATCTGATCAAACGGGACGTCGTCACGAACCATGCCGATCGCGGTGGCCGTTGAGTCATTGAGTTCCGCGAACACCGACTGTTCCCGATTCGTCCACGGCGTGGCGAGTTCCCGCACCGTCGTGTTGTAGAACGCCGGGTTGTCCATCGCGTCCATCGCGGCGCCGATCGTATCGCCGACGGTAATCTTCGCAGCCATGGCGTCGAGCACCGCGGCCGAAGGCGGCACGCCGACGAGGCGATCGTGCATCCGCTTCGCCTGTTCCCGTGGCCCTGCGAGGGATGCCGTGACAAACAGCGTAGCGGTCAGCGCGACGACTGATTTCGAAATTCCACAACGAATTTGTTCGCGAGAAAGCATGCTGGCACCCCTAAACGTCAATGTTTGTTCCGCCGGCGGCGCAGGCTATGGCCTGCGTCGGCAGCGATCGCAAAGTCGGGAAGTCGATTGGGATATGCGCCGGCAGAGCGCGAGATCCAGAAGACAGCCCGACAAAATTCATTCCTTTCATCGCATCGCCCCTCGTGCGGGTGAAAACGAACCGAAAAAACCGTCGGAATTCTTGTCGAGCTGTTCCGTTAGGGGCGAGTGTAGAACCGCCAACTTCGCGGACAACCACTTGCTGACATAACTGTGTGGAAGTGCGCTAAGTGTCGGAAAGGTGGTGGCCGGAATTGCGAAAATTGTGACGCAGGTCTCAAAGCGCCATTGAGCTGACGGCACGTCTGCGCGGTTACGGTTCATGAGCTGACACCCTGGTGGTCGAGTCCGACGGCGAATCCGCAACTTCGTTCGTGAATTTCGCGAGCTCGCCCCAGCGGCCATCCCAGAGTCGGTAGCGGTCGGTCGTCATGTCCGCGGCTGCGATGTGTACGTCGATCGATCCCGCGCGTGCGATACGCCTGAGCTGATCCAGCGACACCCGGGTGCGGAGGTGCTCGTGAACCGGCGTGCCGACCGCATACGGTGGCGTGGCAATATCCTGGTGCCATGCGGACAGCGGCAGCGGCATCGGCTCGCCGTCGAGCATCAGGTGCAGCGTCGTCGCGGTCGGCCGCGGCTCCCCGACGAAGCTCCGGTCCAGCGTGCTGCCCATCGCGATCCACAGGAAATACTCGCGCGTACCCATGCGGTTGATTTCGACCGGACCCAGATACGCGTAGTCGCGCGCGGACGTGGCGAGCCTGGGAATAGGCCGGGCGAGCACGATCGGCGTTTCCAGTGTCTGCACTGTCACACCGGTATTCAGGTCCAGACGCGATTCCAGCGGCACGGCGCTGGACGAGCAGCCGTATGACGCCGCCGCAGCCAACAGCGCAATACAGCAGTCACGAATCGCCGGCGCCATGTCAGAAGTCCACCCAGTACCCGCCGTTGATGTAGTAGGCCGAGCTGTCCTCGGTGTCGTCCGGAAACAGCGGGCTGACGGTCTCCGCGGCGATTTCGCGCCGCGACCACAGGCCGCCGGCTTCCAGTTCGAGCCGGAACCGTCCGCGCCAGCGATAGATCAGGCGCAGATTCGGCCGCAGGATCCACTGTGTCGTGTCGTCGATCGCATCCGTGCGCAGCGATACGCCGAGTCGCGGACTGACGCGCAGACCATTCGTCAGCGGATAGCGCAGGTCGACGACTGCGGTGCTCATCGTCGATGAGCGCGTATCGCTGTAGCGCAAGCCCAGGATCGCGGTATCGCCCGCCTTGAATATGCTCGAGCCGATCAGGTTCGTAACGAAAAAATACTGCGGGCCGGTGCCCGGGGTTGCCGCGATGCCACCCGATTCGCGGGTCTCCGCGATCTCGCTGTAAATCAGATCACTGGACAGTTGAAAGCGCTCGGATATCGATGCCGAGAAGCCGAATGATGCGGAACTCGCCTGTGCCGTTCGGTCGCGGGCGAGGCGGCGAATTTGTGCCTCGCTGTAGAAGTCTTCCAGCTCTTCGATCGTTGGTACCGGTTGTCCGATCAATGCGTTGCCGGTGGTGATAAACGGGAAGGCCCGATAGTCGTAGCGTCCGCTGAGCGTGAGGCGGTCGGTCGCCTGCCAGTTACCAACCAGCATTCCGGTGTTCAGCACGTCGTAGGACATGTCGTAGTCGACGAGGCCGACGAGATTCCAGGGCCCGTTGTAATAGCGCGCCTCGCTGCCGATCGACTGCCGGTCGAAGAGGCCGTCGATCAATTGCTGGTGGGTGAAGAAGTTGAAGTCGAACGCATCCGCGACATTCTCGACGTCGACGCTCGCACCGATAAACGAACGGCGCGTTTCGAGCGCGTAGCGGGGTGAGTACACCGGAAACCCGGCCGTGAAATTCAGTGAGATATCGGGTCGCCAGCGATAGCGCACGTGCGCGCCGTCGAAGCGTCCCAGCACACCATCCGTATAACGCGACTGGCGCCCGATACGGGCCGTCAGATCGAGCGCCTGGTCGGCGATATCCAGGTACGCAAAGTAGATGTAGCCCTGATCGCCGGCACCCTCGCCGTCCCCGAGCATGTCGTAGTCGTAGCTGCCGCTGAAACGTCCGAGTACGTCGAAGCGGTCGCCTCGACGATCGACGACGAGGTCGGCGTGCGACAGTATTGCCGACTGATTGACGATCGACTCCTCGTCCTGCCGCAACTGGCTGACATTGCGTCGGTAGTACTGCGAGATGCCGCCGTATGCGTTCCATTCCGCGCCGGCATCGGCCGCCGCGGCGCGCTGGGGCTGTCGGGGCGCCTCGTAGGTGCTGATCAGCGCCGCGAGCCGCTGCTCCACGCGCTGTGCATCGGCACCGTCGGGAAACGCGTCGAGATAGGCCGTGTACTCGGCGCGCGCTTGTGCGAGCTGGCCCTTTTTCTGCCGCGCTACGCCGAGGAACTCGCGTGCTTCGCGATGGTGACCGATATCGGGCTCTTCGAGCAGGCGCATGTAAATTTGCACCGCGCGATCATGATCGCGCTGGCGCATTGCGTCTTTCGCAGAAGCCATCAGCTCCAGCACGCGTTCCTCCGGCATCGTGCTCACCGTCGACACCGCCGTCGCCGTCGCCGAAGCCGCGGCCGGTGGCAGCGCGTTGCGGGGCTGCGCCAGGGCCAGGAGGGCGTCCCGCTCATCTCGCGTTTCGGTTCGTTCCGAGGCGTCGGCGAACGACACGAACGCGGCCGGGAACGCTGCCCGAACCTCCGTAAACGCCGCGAGCGCGGCCTGCTCCGAGTCGAAGAAGCCCATGCGCAACGCGGTCCAGTCGTTGCCGTCGATCGTGAATGCCTGCGTATACACGATGTGGTTCGGCAGGCTGCGCAGAGCTGCTGCATCAATGCTCGCGCCGGTCGGCCACGTTGCGAGCTGGACGATGAACGTATCGGTCGGCGGCGTCGCTGTGACCGTTCGCAGCGGCTGGCGAGTCCCGGTCGGCGGCGCCGGGGTCGCGACGACAGGCGGGATCGAGGCCGTCGGCGGTGTGGTCTCGGCCGTTACGGCCGCCGTCGTGTCGATGTCGAGGCGCAGCGAGCTCTGCGCCGCGCCCTGGCTCACGGAAAAAGCCACCGGCTGTTCGAAGCGGACAATCAGCAGCGCGTCGTCGATCGCAAAACTTTCGAACTCGACACTGTCGATGAAACCCATGCGGCGACCGGGTGGGCGGAAAAGTTCGTTGCTCATACCCCCGAGCGAAGTCCGGCAGTCGCCGCCGAGTGTCAGCCGAATGCGAACCTCAGTACCGCCGCGCGGTGAGTGATCGAGGTAGCGCATGCGGCAGCCGAGCGAGAATTCGGCCGTCGCTGTCGAGCCTCGTCGTGACATCTGCACATCGGCGATCGCGCGGTCCGCGGCGCGCGCATCGGCGGCGCAGATCAGTAGCGCGGCGGCGAGCGCGAAGGCCGCGGTGCAGGGCTTGCGGATCGCACGGGCTGCCATCTTCACTGCCAGGCCATCGTGTTGTGGCAGGTGTCGCACTCCGCGGTCGTCGGAATGTGCTGCGGGTGCTGACCGGTCGCCGTGACGCCGTTGTGACACGAAGAGCAGGTTCCGATCGTCTGCGTATGGTCGACACGCGCGACTGGCGCGAACGACAGCGTGTTGTGGCAATCCTCGCAAATGTTTGTGGCCGGAATGTGAGTGACCGGCTTGCCCATGGCGACGACGCCGTTGTGGCACGAGGTGCAGTTGTCAAAGATGCTGTCATGTGAGAAAGCCGCCGGCACGAACGCGGTCGTGCGATGACAGTCGTCGCACATCTCGCCGGCGGGAATGTGATTCGGTGGTTTGCCGCGCGCCCGTCGATCGTCGTGGCAGCTGGCGCAGCTACCGAACACCTCGAGGTGATCCATGCGGGCGATCGGGATAAATCCGCTCGTCCGATGGCAGGACTCGCAGCGTTCGGAAGTCAGCCCGTGCTGTGGCGGCTTCGTTGTCGCACGCACGCGGCTCGACTCCGTGTGACAGCCGACGCAGTCCCTCGGCGTCCCCACGAACATGCCGTCCGCGTGACAGCGCTCGCAGGTGGCGAACTTATGCTCGCCGTCGAGCCGGAATCCCGTCGTGTAGTGATCGAAGCTGGAGCCGATACTCGCCTGTCCCATGCCGACGCCCGGCAGCAGCGACATGACCAGAACTATGGCCAGCGATGTCAGCCACCCGCGCGACGCGCGCATTCGCGATTGCTGTGACACTAGAGATTCTCCACTTCGGCAAACGACCGGGCCGTGTGACACCGTCCGCAGTCGCTGCCGAAGCTGCCGTTGTGAGTGTCGTCGCGTCGGTGACAGCTGCCGCAGCTCGACGACGCTGCGACCTGTTCGGTCATCGGCTGCCGATGGCAGTCGATGCAGGCGGGGCCGTCATGCGCATCGAGCAGCGGGAAATCGGTTTCGAGGTTGTGGTCGAACTCCCACGCGAGCCAGTTGCCCGGGTTATGACAGGAGGCGCATGCGGTGCCGAGGCGCGAGCCATGCGGGTCGTCTTCGCGATGACAATCGACGCACTCGGTCGGCGCGTCATGATATGCGGCCGATGCGTGGCAGGCGTTGCACTCGACGCCCGCGTGTTCGCCGCCGAGCGGGAATGCTGTCAGGTCGTGATCGAAGACAACGTTGGCGGTCCACGAGATCTGCCCGTGACAGTCTTCGCAGCGCGTGCCGAGTTGCCCTGCGTGCGGGTCGTCTTCCGTGTGACAGCCGATGCACGTGGCGGGCAACGTTGCGGTCAGCATACCGGTGTGGCATTGCGTGCAGGCGATGTCGCCGTGTGCGCCGAGCAAGGCAAAGCCGGAAATTGCCGCGTGATCGAAGTCAATTGTCGACCACCGCACGACGTCGTGACAGCTGGCGCAGTCTTTGCCGTTGCGACCTTCGTGCACGTCGTCGTCGACGTGGCAAGATGCGCAGGTGGCGTCGCGGCGATCGTCGAATTTCGCGCTGCTGTGACAGTCCTGGCACGTCAGGTCGGCATGGCCGGCGCGCAGCGCGAAACCTGTCTCGCGCAAGTGATCGAACGTCGTACCCGCCCAGCCGGCCGTGGTATGGCAGTCCTGGCACTGTATACCGTTGCGCCCCTTGTGCACGTCGTCGGCGCGATGACATGAGACGCAGGTCGACCCCACTTCGGCGAACGTCTCGCTGCGATGACAGCCCGAGCAGGTGACCTGTGCATGTAGCCCGGTCAGCGCGAAGCCTGTCGCGGTATGGTCAAACGTGGCTTCGGTCCAGGCTTTCTGCGTGTGGCAATCGCTGCAGGTTTCGCTGAATTGACCGTCGTGAACGTCATCTGCCCGGTGGCACGCAACGCAGGTGCCTGGCGCATTTCTGTACGGTTCATGCGGCTCGTGGCAATCGGTGCAGCTCAGCGCCTCGTGCGCGCCGAGCAGCGGGAAGTCGGAGAAGGCGTGATCGAATGCGGCGATGTCGAACTCGACGATGCGTGCATCGCGCCCCTCGTGGTCCGTGTGGCAGGTCGAGCACTCGGCTTCGCGTGCATCCGGATGCAGCCCGTGAAAGCCACGGCTGCTCTGCACGTCAGAGCCGATCTTGGTATGGCACAAAGAACAGAGCTCGCGTTGCGGAAGATCCGACATCGGCGCATGGCAGTTCTGACAGTTTTCCTCGAGCTCGGCGTGGACTTCGACGAGCTTGCCGGGCATCACGAGTTTTTCGATCGCACTGGCGCGGGCCGGTTCGTTAAGAAGCATGCTAAATACCGAAATCGACATGATGGTCAGGCAGTAGCGGATGCTGCGATGCTCGTTGCTCGGTTTCATCAATAAAAGTGAACGACGAAAACGTGAATCACGGTCGTTATGACGAGGAGAAGAAAGAACGGCAAATGCACTTTGTGCCAGAGAGCGAAAAGGCGTTCGTATGCACTGAACTCGGCCACGCGCCGGACGTGCCGCAAATGATTGCGAACGTATTTTCGGGTCGCGCGCTCGAGGCGCTTCTGATGCTCCGCTATGAGCGGTGACTTGACCCGTTCGGCGATCAATCGACGCCGAGTCATCCACATCAATTCGTGATACTTCATCCGCGTTTGAACGTTTAGCCGAATCGGCAAGATGACGCTATCCAGAATGCCGGTCGGCGGTTTCAGTACTTCGTGATCGAACGCTTTGATGCGCTTCATCAACTCCGGCACGTAGGTGGCAGCCTGGCCGCCCTCGGGCCCGGTCAGTTTCACATCCGCCAGCAGTTCTTTCAGGTTTGTCTTGCGGCCGTAGAGTCCCCGGTGAATCTTGGTGTACAGAAACCGACCGACAATGCCGCTACCGGCAACGATCAGCGCCGAGAACAACGCGACCCGGCTATTGAATGAGCCGAGCTGGAAGTTGCAGTGATACATCGCGAGCAGAGGGCCGACGATGCCGAGGATCATATGGGTACGAAACCAGTTCCGGACCGGACCGATAAACCGCAGCAGGCGAATACGCTTGCGCAGCGGATAGACGAGTAGTGTCAGGATGCAGAGAACCGAAAGGATTCCCAGTGCATAGCCGAGGCCGTCTTCGGCCGATAGATTGCGCGTATCGCGACCCTGCCAGCCGATATAGATGGCGCCGGCGGCGAGTAGCAGACCGAGAAATGCGCCGAATCTATCGTAGAACTTCCGCCAGAGCGGTTTTTCGGCGCCGCAGGCGGCTGCCCCGCTGAAGTCGGACGTTCTCGCTACCATGTGACCTGCGCTCCACAAATGGTTGCCTCGCCTGCAGTTGCAACGCGACGGCATGGAATCGGCCGCCCATCTCAATCGGATGCAGATAAAGCAACGCGAGAGACCCCGGACCCCGTGCCGGCGATCTCAATAGCGGAAAACTAGCAAGACGGGTTCGGTGCCAATTGAACCTGCGTCACGAAACTGGCCTATACCGTCGCCCGGTTCACATATTCCGCAATCAGGAAGGCAGTGGGGCTGAAACGGACGTCGGCGCTAGCCCCGATGAAATGAAACACCGATGTATAATTCCTTGTATGGAGAAATCGGTCGAAAAACCGCGGACCGGGGCGACGATTCGCAGTCCGAAAGTGGTCGAACGGCGAACCCGCGTGCGCGACGAGCTCGTCGACACCGGCGCGCGGTTATTCGCCGAGAAAGGCGTGGATCAGGTCAGTGTCGAGGAGATCATCGAGGCGGTCGGCGTCTCGCGACGCACGTTTTACGGTTTTTTTGCTAACAAGTACGAGCTGGCGGCAAGCGCGCTCATGCCGGTCCTCGAGAACGGGATGAACGATCTGCGCCGGCTGTGTGCGGCGCCGGCACGCGACATCGTGCCGGGCATCGTCGACTTCTATGTCGCGCAATGGGACGCAAACCCGAATGCGTTAAGGATTATCAGCGACGTCGGGCGTGAAGTTTTACCGTATCTCGAAAGCGCGCACGTCGAGTTCGGCAACATGGTGAAGAAGCTGCTCCGCCGGGCCGAGTCCGGTCGCGCACTGCGCAACGGCCGTGCCGACGATACCTTCAAAGTCATCAGTCGAACGGCGGTTCCGCTACTGAAGGTGTACGAGGATCACCCGGATTTTCCGAATATCTACCGCGAGTCGATGCTGGCACTGCTGGCACAGCCCTCCCATCTTGATGACCCATCGTGATGACCCATCGTGATGACTAGTCGCGATGGATGACCGCGGCGATTTCGCGGATTCGGGCACGCGTGCGCCGGAGAGCCGCGCCGAAACGATCGTTGCCAATCTGCGGCCGCAGCCGGCGATCCCGGCTTTACTGGTGTTGCTGCTGACGGTCATGTTCGCCGTGTCTACTTACGCGCCCGACGGCTCGAGATCGTTGCTGATCCTGCTCGTGCCGGCCGGCATCGTTGCGTCGTGCGGCCTGGCGATCGCGGCCGGCTTCTGTTCGTTGTTTCCGCAGGCCGCCTGGATCCTCGGCGCCGCATGGGCGCTTAAGTTCACATCATCCGGCCCGTTACCGCCCTACAACCGGTACGTCATTTTTGCCGGCATGTGCGCCTGTGGCGTGATGATGTTCGTGCAGGTCTGGCGCGTGCGGACGGGACGATTTACGCCGACGGTCCGGGTAGACGACGAGGATCAGGACTGACGCGCTGTCCGCAATCTCTTAGCGATCCGGTGCGCGGTTGCCCTGGCTGAGCATCGTCCACAGCTCGAGTGCGGCCTCCGACACCGGCGCGTCCGGGTTGGTCTTGCAGTAGTCGACAAAAACGCCGGTCAGCGTGTCGAAATTCCAGCCGTTGTCGTCGGGGATCGCCGCGAGCAGCGCGTCGATGTTCGTGCCCGTCCTGGCGAAAACGTAACCCTGTACCCAGGTCAATACCTGGTGTTCCATACCCGACGGGCCGTGATAGTGCATGTCGCTGAAAGTCGCGCAATCCTGCACGCCGATATCCGCGACGCCCATCATGCCCGGACGCACGCTCACCTGCGCGTCGGCCAGCAGAGATTCGCTGGCGAAAATTGATACGACGAGAGTCGCGGTGACGAGTAGTTGTCGAACGGTATATCGAAGTGTCATCGACTGATCTCCGATTGCTTCTTCGGGGCGTAATAAATCATCAGGGACAGCACGGTGAAAGCCCCGGTCAGGACGAGCAATTCCGGCCAGTACTCGCTGGGATGTAGCCAGATCTCGGTCATGACGCCCCAGCCGGAGACGATTTCCACGGAGATCCAGAGGATATTGGCAACCGGGATTCCATAGCGGACCGCGGTCGATGTGCGTCGGTACTTGATCAAGCGGCTAAAGCAATAGCCGCCCCAGACAATCGACACGAAGACGCTGGCCAGCTCGGCCGGGAAAGCGTCTTCGCCGAAACCGACGAAAGTCGGGTCGAAGACCAGCAGGTTCCACGCGTAGCAGAACCACGTGACGTAGATGTACTCCATGAAGGTGATGATCGCGTAGTTGCGGTCCTTCGCCGTCTTGGTGCTCGGGCCGAGTCCTTCGCGCAGCCCGAGGCGATTCTGGATCCACACGAACATGTTGCAGCGCGTGTCTTTGTCGAAGATGTAGAACGCGAGCATGAACATCAGGATGCCCGTCGTCGCCGTCATAATCAGGTACTCGGGCTCCGACGTGACCTGCGTGCCGTCCATGCGCGGCATCATCCCGAAGTTCTTGCGTCCGTAATACATGAAGAAGAGTTCGACCCAGGTCATCCAGATAATCGCGCCGGTGAAAAACCCCGTCCACGTCGCGAAGTTCTCACTCTTCGATTTCACGCCATACCAGAGCCAGACGATCGCGCCGGCACCCAGGAACAGCTGCACGACGTAGGTCACGTCATGGCCGAGCGTTTCCTCGATGGCGCGCATCACCGCATGCGCGAGGCCGATGGAGAGCAGCATCGCGATCAATGTTGCGATGCCGACGAACGGTGCGCGCCACAGTTTCGATTCACCGCTACCGGAGGTTTTTGGTTCCGGGGTGGCTGCAGTCGACATTCTCGATTCTCCGGCAGGCGGGCGACTAGGGCCCGATATCAGGTGCAAAAAAGTATACATAGATGTATCATTTTGCGCAAAGTGCCCAAGAGTCGGGCCCCAAGAAGATTGGCCCCCGAAAAGTTTGGCCCCCAAAGTTTGGAGATAGTCATGAATACGACGTTTGCCCGCCTCGTTACGTCCCTGCTGCTAACCGTGGTTTTTGCTGCGGTCGCCAACGCGACCGAGCACGCCGGCGCCGGCCCGGCCGCCACCGTCGTTGCATTCAACGCAGCAATTCGCGATGGCGACGCCGACGGCGTTGCTGCGCGCCTCGCCGATGGCGGCGTTCAGTTCACCATCAAGTCAGCGCACAAAGGTGCCGAGCCGGACAAGCTGACGACCGACCTGGTGCCGTACTGGCAAATGGTTGCGCCGGTGATTTCCGCGTCGACCGCAATGTACGAGCGCGATGTCGAGGTGCTCGACGTGCGTGAGATGGGCAACATCGCGACGGTCTGGGTTCAGATCGATACGAAAAGACAGCTCAAGGGCAAGGACGCGGTGAGCACTGCGTCGGCGAACCACGTGTACCTGGTCATCGATACGCCGGACGGCTGGAAGATCGCGGGCGCCGCAGACAACCGTGACGCCGACGACATTGGTATCGGCGATATGGGCGGCTAGTCGGGCGCCGCGACGCCGAGTTCGCCCAGCACCCTGGCAGTCAACAATTCGCTGATCTCGCCGAGGTCGGTTGGTGCACCGAGGTCCGCGAGTTGCGTGACGGTCAGGTCGTCGAAGCCGCATGGGTTGATGCGCTTGAATGGCTCCGTGTCCATGTTCACGTTGAGCGACAATCCGTGATAGCTGCAGCCGCGGCGGATTCGCAAGCCGATGCTGGCGAGTTTGGCGCCGTCGACATAAACGCCGGGGGCGTCACAGCGCGCCGCGGCCTCGATCCCGAAATCCGCGACGAGCCCGATCACTGCGTTCTCGAGCGCCGAAACCAGGTCGCGAATGCCGAGCTGCGCGCGCTTCAGATCGAGCAACGTATAGACGACGAGCTGACCGGGACCGTGGTACGTGACCTGACCGCCGCGGTCGACCGGCACGATCGGAATATCGCCCGGTGCGAGCACGTGCGCGCGGTCGGCGTTTAATCCCAGCGTAAAGACGGGCGGGTGTTCGAGCAGCCAGATTTCGTCGGCCGTGCGCGCGTCGCGCCGTTCGGTAAACGCCTGCATCGATGCGAGCGTCTCGGCATAGTCGGCGAGGCCGAGTTGGCGGATATTGATCATGGCGACATGAGCTTGGGGACACGCCCCGGGGGCGTTTGACTTGAATTCGATTTGGGGACACACCCGATGGGTGTGTCCCCGTTCCGGCCCATCGGGTGTGTCCCCATTCCGGCTACAGTACGTAGAGTATCCGCTCGCTGGCGGTCAGGTTTCGGTATACGCGGTCGAGATGTCCCTGGCTGCGCGCATCGATCGTGACGGTCACGGCAAGGAATTTGCCCTTGCTGCTGGAGCGCACGACGACGTCTTCCGGTGCGATGTCGTCGACATGCGGGCTGATGATCTGCAGCACGTGTGCCTCGAACTCGGACTCGTGCCGGCCCATCGCCTTGATCGGAAACCGGCATGGAAATTCGATGATGGTCTCGTCGCCGTCCTCGCGGCCGCCCGGCATGTCATTCATGGATCGCTCGCTCGTAACTCCGGGTCATCGTGCGCCAGACGGGTCCGGGCTTGCCGCCGCCGACGGATTCTCCGTCCAGGCGCACGACCGGGGCAATGCCCTTGGTTGCGCCGGTGAGCCAGATCTCATCCGCATCCCGGAGGCGCTGCTCGGTGATCGGCTCCTCGTGACATACGACGCCGCCTGATTTTGCGACCTCGACAACAAAATCCGTCGTCGTGCCGGGCAGCACCTCGTTGCCGTGCGGTCGGCGGACGACCGCGCCGTTTTCGACAATCAACACCGAGCTGACCGCGCCTTCGGTCACTTCTCCATCCCACAGCAGGATCGCATCGACGGCGCCCTCGTCCTGCGCGGTCTGTCGCGCGAGAACATTCGCCAGCAGCGCGGTTGCCTTGATGTCGCAGCGGCCCCAGCGGTTGTCCGGCAACGTGATTGCGCTGACACCGTCCGCATGATCGAAACGCGCCAGCGCCGTTGCCATCGCGAAGACCGTCGGCGTTAATCCGCGTGGAAAGGTGTGATCGCGGCCCGTGTCGGCACCGCGCGTAACCTGGATGTAGACGGCCAGGTCGCCGCCGCCGTTGCGCGTGGTGAGTTCGGCGATTAGCTCGCGCCAGCCCGACGAGTCATGCGGGTTGTCTATGCGCAGCGCGTCGAGACTGCGGCCGAGCCGCCCGATGTGCGCATCGATCAGAAGCGGGCGTCCGTCGTGCACCGGCACGACCTCGTATACGGCGTCGCCGAACAGGAAACCCCGGTCCAGCGGGGAGATTCGGATCTGTTCGATCGGCTGATAGTTACCGTTCAGGTATGCGGTGGGAAGCGTTCCGGCCACTTACTCGAACCACAGCAGGATCGAGTCCTTCGCAATTTGCCAGAGCGTGCCCTCGTCGATCGAATTCAGCGCGAACAGGTTCGCTTCGGCGACAGTCTGTTGATCGAGGCGTACCTGCACCGTGCCGAGTCGCGTGCTGCGGTCGACCGGCGCGATCAAACGCTCCATAAGCTCGACTTTCGATTCGAGTTGGCCGTACGACCCGCGGGGAATCGTGACGTACAGGTCGTTTTGCAGCCCGAGGTTCGTCATTTCGGCGTTGCCCTTCCACACGCGCGCCTCGGTGACGGAATCGCCGGCCGGGTACAGCAGTCGGGTCTCGAAGAACCGGAATCCGTAGTTCAGCAGCGCGGAGGAATCGCGCGCGCGCGCGGACGGGCTCTTCGTGCCAAGTACGACCGAGATCAGCCGCATACCGTCTCGGTCCGCGGACGATACGAGGCAGTAACCCGCGGCGTCGGTCATGCCGGTTTTCATGCCGTCGACGCTCGGATCACGCCAGAGCAGTGCATTGCGGTTTTTCTGCGTGATCGAGTTGTAGGTGAACTCCTTCTGCGAGTACCAGCCGTAGTACTCGGGGAACTCACGGATGATGGCCGTTGCCAGACGCGCAATGTCCGCCGCGGAGGTAAAGTGATCTTCGGCCGGCAGGCCGGTCGCATTCTGGTACTGCGTGTTCGTCATGCCGAGTTCCGCAGCGTACTGGTTCATCACCTGTGCGAAAGTTTCCTCGGTGCCGGCCAGGTGTTCCGCGAGTGCGACGCTTGCGTCGTTGCCCGACTGTACGATCATTCCCTGCAGCAGTTCGTCGACCGACACCCGCGTGTCGACCTCGATGAACATTCGCGAACCGGCCGTGCGCCAAGCTTTTTCGCTAACGAGTACCTGATCGGACAATTCGATCTGACCGGACGCCAGCGCGCGAAATGCCGCATATGCCGTCATCAGTTTGGTGATGCTGGCAGGATCGAGTCGTTCGTTTTCGTTTTTCGCCGCCAGCGTTTGTCCGCTGTAGTGGTCCAGTAGCAGGAATCCGCGGGCACCGATGTCCGGCTGGGCCGGCACCGGCATTTGCGCCTGGGCCCCGACTGGCAGGAACAGCAGGCCTGCCAGCAGCGCGCCGACGACAGATACACGCGTGCGACTGAAATGAGTCATGCACCCAAACCCCACAGCAAGCAACAACAACAGGCGATATTATGCCCGAATGGGCGCCACGAACTAGCCTCCGGAGGCGGCGCCACCCGGCGGCCGGACGCCCGTCGCCGACGTCGCGACGTCCAGCGTCTGCAAATCGCCGGTCTCCGTGACCAGGTGCGTCTCGACGATCTGCATCGATGCCATCAAATCGACGAGCGCATCGTACTCGGCTACGTCCCCGATCGGCCCGAGGCGCACCCGGTACAGCGTCGGACTGGTGTTCAGATCGTAGCGGATCACGGCATTGGAGAGGCCTTTGATCTCGAGGCGCGTCTGCAACTCGCGCGCATTCACCGGGTCGCCGAATGCGCCGACCTGCAGGTACAGGCGTGGCGCCTCTCTCGACGAGGATGACGACGAGAACTGTGACGGCGAGGGTTGCGGTGCAGCAGCGGCGGCCGCCGGCCGCACCTCCGCGCTCTCGATGTCGGTCATCAGCGGCACGCTGGCCGCGGTCCGCACGGGTTCCAGGCCCGGTCCCGACAGCGCCTCGACCTCGACCATCGCGGTGCCGGAACCGATCATGTCGAGTTCGCGGGCCGCCGCGTAGGACAGGTCGATGATGCGGTTGTGCACGAACGGCCCGCGGTCATTCACGGTCACGACGATGCTCTTGCCGTTGCCGAGATGAGTGACGCGTACCGTCGTCGGCAGCGGCAGCGCCTTGTGCGCGGCCGTCATCTTGTACATGTCGTAGATCACGCCGCTCGACGTCGGGCGCCCGTGGAATTTCTTTCCGTACCAGGACGCGACGCCGCGTTCGGTGTAACCGGCAGCGCTGTCCATCACGTGATAGCGCACGCCGTAAACTTCGTAAAACGGTGGATTTCCGCGTTTTGATTTCTTTGCCGGCTTGGTCGATGGCGAATTCGTGGCCTGTTTTTCCGGCGCCGGTGAACTCCAGCGGTAGGCCTGCCCGCAGCCGCTCAGCAATGCGGCGACGGCCAGTGCGATGAACGCACGCGATCCCCGCGGCGGCGCGCAGCGGCGCCGATTGCGAGGCATGACGAAGGATTTGCGCATCGATTCGGGCTCGTTAACGGGCGCCGGTCGGCGCCGTACCTGCGGTCGTCGCGGCGGCTTCCGCCTTCGCTGTAGCCAGTGCGTCAGCGAGCTGATACACCGCCATCGCGTACATCGCGCTGCGGTTGTAACGCGTAATCACATAGAAATTCTTGAAACCGACCCAGTACTCGTCGCCGTCGTCACCCTCGAAGCCGAACAGCTGTGTCGGCGCCGACTCGTCGAGCTGCGTCTCGAAGTGCACGCCTTCGGCCGCGAGCGAGCCGACCGTATGCTTAAGCGCCAGCTTGTTCTTGCCGACCGGGAATCGTTGCGGATCGTCGACCACGCTGCGCACGGCAACCGGTTCGCCGGAACGCCAGCCGTGTTCGACGAAATAGTTCGCGACGCTGGCGAGAATGTCGTCCCAGTTGCCTAGCAGGTCGCGTCGACCGTCGCCGTCGCCGTCGACCGCATAGGCGCGGTAGCTGCTCGGTATGAACTGCGGCGGGCCCATCGCGCCCGCATACGAACCCACGACGTCATCCATCGTGAGCTGCTCTTCCCGGGTCAGCAGGAAAAACTCTTTCAATTCGCCGCGAAAAAACTTCGCGCGCGGCGGATAGTCGAAGCCGAGTGTTGCGAGCGCGTCGAGCACGCGGAAGCCGCCCGTCAGGCGTCCGTAGTAAGTCTCGACGCCGACGATCGCCGCCATGATTTCGGGTGGTACGCCGGTGTCGGCTGCGATCCGGTCGAGCCGTTCGCCGTGCTCGCGCCAGAATTCGACGCCTGCGTCGATCCGTTTCGGCGTAACGAATATCTTTCGGTATTCGTGCCACGCCAGTGTCTTCTCGGCCGGCCGGCTGATCGCGTCGAGGATTTTCTGCTTCTTCTCCCCGTCGCGAAGCGTCGCTTCGAGCCAGGGACGCTCGAAACCGTGTTGTTCAACGAGTTCGTCGACGAATACCTGCACGTCTGTCCGCCCGGTGTCGAGCGCGAGCGCGACGACGGGCAGCGCACACGAGATGGCGGCGAGCAGGCTGGGAAGGGTGTTGTGCGGGCGAACGTGTGTCCGTGTCATCTGGCCAGTAGCTTCCGGTGCGTCTGGATGGACATGAGGATACCGAAACCTGCCAGCAGGGTCACCATCGACGTGCCGCCCGCGCTGACCAGCGGCAGCGGCACGCCGACAACCGGCAACAGGCCGGTGACCATCGCCGTATTGACGAAAATATAGAAGAAGAACGTCAGGCTGATCGTACCGGCCAGCAGCCGCGAGAAGGTATCCTGCGCCATCGCCGCGATGTACAGGCCGCGGCCGACGATGAACAGGTAGATCAGCAGGATCGTCAGCGCGCCGAGCAGGCCGAATTCCTCGCCGATTACCGCAAAGATGAAGTCGGTCGAGCGCTCCGGCAGGAATTCGAGCTGTCCCTGGCTCCCGTTCAGCCAGCCTTTGCCAAACAGCCCGCCGGATCCGATCGCTATCTTCGATTGGATGATGTGATACCCGGCGCCGAGCGGGTCGCTGTCGGGATCGAGCAGAGTCAGCACCCGCTGCTTCTGGTAGTCGTGCATCACGAAATACCACAAGACCGGAATCGAGCCGGCCCCGAGCGTAATTGCGCCGATGATGTACCGCGCCCCGATGCCCGCGAGGAATACGACACTGCAGCCGGACAGCACGATCAGGATCGCGGTGCCAAGGTCCGGCTGGACGGCGATGAGTCCGACCGGGGCCAGGATCAGCAGCAGCATCATCAGCAACGCGCCGAACGACGGCGGCAACGGTCGGTCGTGCAACAGCCACGCGAGCATCAGCGGTACGCCGAGCTTCATGATTTCGGACGGCTGGAAGCGAATGCCGAGATCCAGCCAGCGCCGCGCGCCCTTGCCGATGTCGCCAGTTGTCAGCACGAGGACCAGCAGCACGAGTCCCGCGCCGTATATCCACGGCGACGCGCGGCGCAGGAACACCGGCTCGACCTGCGCCATGATCAGTAGCGCGGCCAGTGCCGCGAGCATGCGCACGCCCTGGCTGATCAGCAGCGCCGTGTTCTGGCCGACCGCGCTGTACAGCGCGGCGAGCCCGACGGCGAGAATCGCGAGTATGCCGGTCAGCAGCGGGCCGTCGACGTGCAGGCCGCGCAGGACGATTGCGCCGATGCTGATGCCCTGGTTGCGGTGGTCGTCGACGAACGTCGTGCTCATGTCTGGTCTCCGAGATACGACTCGATCACCGCGCGCGCGATCGGTGCGGCCGTCCGACTGCCGCTTTCGCCGTTCTCGACGATGACCGCGACCGCGATGGCCGGATCCTCGAGCGGGGCGAAGGCGATGAACAGCGCGTGATCGCGCATGCGCTCCTCCAGTTCCTCGGCTTCGTACTCTTCGTCCTGCGCCACGGTGAACACCTGCGCGGTGCCGCTCTTGCCCGCCATCGTGAACGGTGCGTCGAGGCCGACCGCGCGTGCGGTGCCGCGCTGGCCCTGCATTACGGCGTTCATCGCGCTGATGATGCGCTCCCAGTGGGCGTCGTTCGCGACGCCGACGGCCGGCAGCCGCTCCGGCTCGATGAACTCCGAGTCGTTGCTGATCGGATCCATGCGCGCCCGCAGAAGGGTGGGCCGAAAGGGCGTGCCGCGATTCGCAATCGTCGCCGTCGCATGGGCGAGCTGCAGCGGCGTCGCGAGCATGTAGCCCTGGCCGATGCCGGCGATTACGGTTTCTCCCGGAAACCAGACCTGGTCCTGCCGCCGCGAGAAGTTCGCCCGTTTCCACTGCTTCGACGGCACGAGCCCGCCTTTTTCGCCGGCGATGTCGATGCCGGTCGGCGTGCCGAGACCGAATCGCTTGAGGAATTCGCCCATGCGATCGATGCCGAGCTCCCGCGCAAGGTCATAGAAATACACATCACAGGATTGTTCGATCGATTCATGCATGTCGATCAGGCCGTGCCCCCCGCGCTTCCAGTCGCGATAGCGGTGCGTACTGCCCGGCAGCGTGTAGTAGCCGCCGCAGATTTTTTCGTCGTCGGGATTGAGCGCGTCGAAATGCAGCGCGGCCAGCGCGACGATCGGTTTGATCGTCGATCCCGGTGGGTAACTGCCGCGCAACGCACGATTGAAGAGCGGTAGATTCGGGTCTTGTTGCAGCGCTGCGTATTCGTTGCGGCTCATGCCGCTGCTGATCCGATTCGGGTCGAACGCCGGGGCGCTCGCGAACACGAGTACCTCGCCATTCTTCGGGTCGATCGCGACGACCGCGCCCCGTCTGCCGTCGAGTGCCTGATGCGCGGTCAGCTGGGCGTTGATGTCCAGCGTGAGCACGAGGTCCTTGCCGGGCGTCGCCGGCTGGTTATCCAGCGTCTGCATGATGCGGCCGCGCGCGTTGACCAGTACGTCGGCATGCCCGACGTCCCCGTGCAGGACCGGCTCGTACATGCGTTCGAGCGACACCTTGCCGATCAGTGAGGTACCGGCGTAGTCCGTCTGGTCGATCGTCTCCAAATCGGTCGTGTTGATGCCGCCGACATAGCCGAGCGCGTGCGCGATTGCCTCGCCGAACGGATAGTTCCGCGCGAGCCGCGCGCGAATCTCGACGCCGGGGAAGCGCGGCCGGTCCACCGCGAACCGCGCGACCAGTTCGTCACTCAAGCGCTTGCGTATCGGAATCGCCTCGAACCGTCGCTGCGACCGGATCAGTTGTTTGATCTCCGGGACACGGTCGGGTTCGATCAGGTCGATCTCGGCCAGGCGCGCCAGCGTTTCGTCGACGTCCGGCACCTGCTCCGGTGTCAGTTCCAGTTGATAGCTCGGCAGATTCTCCGCGAGTACGACGCCGTTGCGGTCGAAGACGAGGCCGCGTGTCGGCGGCACCGGCTGAATGCGAATACGGTTGCCTTGGGATTGGGCCGAGAAATACTCGTAATCGAATACCTGCAGCTGCGTCAGTCGTCCGAGCACGATGCTCGTGAGGCCGACGGTCAGCGCGGCCGCGACGATTACGCGCCGCAAGAACAGGCGCTGCTCGGCCCAGTGGTCCTTAATTCTCGCATTCGAATCCATTCGACTCTCTTACGTAAACGTCGGGTCGCGACGTCCGATGCGTTCTCGCACCCGGTCCATGATCGCCATCACGATCGGCCACAGGATCGCGCCCATCAGCACCTGCGTCCATCTTGCGAGCCCGACGGGCGGGTTGCCGGCCACGCCGTCGATCCAGAACAGGATGAACGCGTCGATCGCCATCAGCGCGAACACCGTTGCCGTCAGCTGCCACAGCGGAAAAATCCGGATCTGCAGGTGGAAGCGCAGCGTCAGGTAACCGACGACGGTCAGCGCCAGCGCGTGCTGGCCCAGCAGCTCGCCCTGCAGAATGTCCAGAAGCAGCCCGACGAGCCAGGCTGTGCCGAGGCCGAAAGCCCGCGGCCACATCATAATCCAGTAAATTACCACCATTGTCGCCCACGGCGGTCGGAACGGCGTCATGTAATCCGGCAGCGGCACGCTGACGAGCGCTGCCGAGGCGATCAGCATGACCCAGGCCGGCCAGCGCGGCGTGTTGCGGCTTGGCATTACCCTGCGTCCTCGTCGTCCGGCACGGCCGCTGCGGGGGTTGCCGCCCCTTCGTCGTCAACCGCGGTTTCGTTTACCGCGTCATTGTCGCCCGCGTCGTCGTCGTCGCTGCTGTTGTCGTTGTCGTTGTCGTCGGCGGCGGCGTCGGTCGTCGCCGGCGCTGCCGTGGCCGCTGCGTCGGTCGCTGCGCCCGTTGCCGCCGGTGTCTCCGCGTCGGGCGACTCGATATCGGGCGACTCGTCATCCGTCGATTCATTTTCCGTCGACTCGTCATCGGTCGCCTCCGCATCGACGAGTTGCGCCCCGGTCGGCTCCGGCCAGATCAGCAGCACTTCGCGAATCCGGTTGAGGCCGGCCGACGGCCGTGCGCTGATCTGCAGAAACGGCTCGCCGCTGATGCTCGTGACTTCTTCAATCGTGCCGACGGGATAGCCCGGCGGGAACGTGCCGCCGAGCCCCGAGGTGATCAGCAGGTCGCCCTCGATCACGTCGGCGTTGCGCGGCAGGAACGGTAGCGAGAGTTTCTCGAGGTCGCCGGTGCCGACGGCAATCGTGCGCAACTGGTTGCGCAGCAATTCGACCGGCAGTGCATGGTCGATGTCGGTGATCAGCAGCGCCTCGGCGGAATACAGCTGGTCGCGCGTGACTTGTCCGATCACGCCCTGTGCGTCGAGCAGTGCCTGCCCGACGTAGACTTCGTCGCTGCTGCCCTTGTTAACGACGATCTTGTGCCGAAACGGGTTCATGTCTACGGACATGATTTCGGCGATCAACACCCGGTCGCCAACCTTCGCCGTCGAGTCGAGCAACGCGCGCAGACGCGCGTTTTCGGCTTCGAGCGCGGCCATGCGCTGCAACCGCGCGCCCTGCTTCAGGATTCTGTCGCTGAGGTCGCGGTTATCGTCGAGCAACGTGCCGCGCGTTGATACGTTCTCGCTGACCCAGCGTCCGAACGAAGACGGCGCGTCGATCAGCACGCGAATCGGATAGGCGGCGGTTGCGAGCACGCTGCGCACCGACTGAATGTGTTGATTCTGATTGTCGAGGACCATCAGTCCGACCGATAGCAGGCAGATAACGACAGTTCGCGGACCCGGACTCGGTTCGCGGAATGCGCGCTGGTCGCTGTCAGATGTGCTGAACGGCACTTGAGTTCATCGGACGGGATCAGACCCTGCGACGGTCGGGGTCAGACCCCATTTTTTCGTCGCGACGTTTCGTTCGGCGACATGCAGAAGGTAAAAAAATGGGGTCTGACCCCATTTATGCCACCTCTTAGTCCAGCCCAAAAACCGCTGGTCCGTGCTCGTCCATCAGTTCGATGACGCGACCGCCGCCCCTCGCGACGCAGGTCAGCGGGTCGTCCGCGACGACGACCGGCAGTCCGGTCTCTTCCATCAGCAGCTTGTCGATGTCGCGCAGCAACGCACCACCGCCGGTCAGTACGATGCCGCGATCGGCAACGTCCGCGCCGAGTTCAGGCGGCGTCTGTTCCAGAGCGCCCTTCACCGCGCCGACGATACCCTGCAGCGGCTCCTGCAGCGCTTCGAGGATTTCGTTGCTGTTGAGGCTGAAGCTGCGGGGCACGCCCTCGGACAGGTTGCGGCCCTTGACCGAAAGTTCTTTCACTTCCTCGCCGGGGTACGCCGATCCGATCTCGTGCTTGATTCTCTCCGCCGTGGCCTCGCCGATCAGGATGCCGTAGTTGCGGCGGACGTAGTTGATCACCGCCTCGTCGAAACGATCGCCGCCAACGCGCACCGACGCGGCGTAGACGATGCCATTCAGCGAGATGATGGCGACCTCCGACGTGCCGCCGCCGATATCGAGCACCATCGAGCCGCGCGCCTCATGCACCGGCATGCCGGCGCCGATCGCGGCGGCCATCGGCTCTTCGATCAGGAAAACCTTGCGCGCGCCCGCGCCTTCTGCCGACTCGCGAATCGCGCGTCGCTCGACTTGCGTCGAGCCGTACGGAACGCAGACCAGCACGCGCGGGCTTGGCCGGAAATACCGTCCGGGATGCGCCTTGCGGATGAAGTGCTGCAGCATCTTCTCCGTCACGGTGAAGTCAGCGATCACGCCGTCTTTAAGCGGCCGAATTGCCGTGATGTTGCCTGGCGTGCGGCCGAGCATGTTCTTGGCTTCGACGCCGACCGCCTCGACGCTCTTGCCGCCACGGCCGGGCTCCTCCCGGATCGCGACCACAGAAGGTTCATCGAGCACGATGCCGTGGCCCGACAGATAGATAAGCGTATTGGCTGTTCCCAAGTCGATCGAGAGATCGTTGGAAAAGTAGCCGAGAACCCCTTTCAGCATGTAGGAGACTCGCGAATAACAACCCGTAAAACGCGGCCACTCTAGCAATCAGTGGGATTTTGGGCAACCGCAGATTATTATTAGCGTCCCCGGGGCCTCGGCCCCTCCGGAAACTGTCCCAATGGCACTGACCACCCGTGATGTCGAACACATCGCGCACCTCGCGCGTCTCGAAGTCAGCGACGACGAACTCGCGGACTACGTCGACAAGCTGTCGAACATCATCGACCTCGTCGCGGCGCTCGGCGAACTCGACACGACCGACGTCACCCCGATGGCGCACCCGCTGGACATGGCGCAACGGCTGCGTCCCGACGAGGTCACGGAGGCCGACCACCGGGACGAGTATCAGCGCAACGCGGTCAGCACCGGGCACGGCTACTACCGTGTGCCGAAGGTCATCGAGTAGGCACCGGGCGAGGCAGGCAGCGTGGAACGACAGACGATTACAGCCATCGCGGCGGCGCTGAGGGACGGCTCCGCGACGAGCCGGGCCCTGACCGAGGCGAGCCTTGCGCGGATCGCCCGCCACAACGAGGCGCTCAACTCTTTTATAAGCATCACGGCCGATGCGGCGCTGGCGGCCGCCGACCGGGCCGATGAGCGGCTGGCGGCCGGCGACGCCGGGCCGCTGACCGGTGTCCCATTCGCGCATAAGGACATTTTCTGCACGGCCGGTGTCCTGACGACCTGTGGGTCGCGCATGCTGGAAAACTTCGTATCGCCCTACGATGCGACCGTTGTCGACAGGCTCGCCGCGGCCGGCGTCGTCGTCGTCGGCAAGACGAACATGGACGAATTCGCGATGGGTTCGTCGAACGAGACGAGTTACTTCGGCCCGGTCGCCAATCCGTGGGACCTCGAGCGATCCCCGGGCGGGTCGTCGGGCGTCTCCGCGGCCGCGGTAGCCGCGGGTCTGGTGCCGGCCGCGACCGGCACCGACACCGGGGGCTCGATACGGCAGCCCGCGGCGCTGACCGGTGTCACCGGGTTCAAACCGACCTACGGTCGTGTGTCGCGCTACGGCATGATCGCGTTCGCTTCGAGCCTGGATCAGGCCGGGACGTTCACGCTGACGGCCGAAGACGCGGCGCTGCTGATGACCGCGATGGCCGGGTTCGATCCGCGGGACTCAACCTCCGCCGAGCGGCCGGTGCCGGATTACACGGCATCACTCGGGCCATGTCATGACAGGGCGCTGGAGGGCAAGCGGGTCGGCGTACCGAAAGAATTCTTCGACGACGGGCTCGACCCGGCCAACGCCGAGTGCATCAACGCGGCGGTCGCGGTGTTCGAGCAGCTCGGGGCGACGGTCGAGGAGGTCTCGCTGCCGCACATCGGCGCGTCGGTGCCGACTTACTATATCGTTGCGCCGGCCGAGTGCTCGTCGAACCTGTCGCGCTTCGACGGCGTGCGCTTCGGCCATCGCGCGAGCGACGTGGACGACCTGGAATCTTTGTACAAGCGCAGCCGCAAAGAGGGATTCGGCCCCGAGGTCAAGCGCCGCATCATGACCGGCACCTACGTGCTGTCGGCTGGCTATTACGACGCGTATTACCTGCAGGCGCAGAAGGCGCGACAGTTGATCGCCGACGATTTCCGGAACTGCTTCGCGACCTGCGACATTATCGCCGGCCCGACGACGCCGACGGCGGCGTTCAAGCTCGGCGAGAAAGTCGACGACCCGGTGCAGATGTATCTGAACGATATCTACACGATCGGCGTGAATCTGGCCGGCCTGCCCGGTGCGTCCGTGCCGTGCGGATTCGTCGACGGACTGCCGGTGGGGCTGCAGCTGATCGGGCCCGCGTTCGGCGAGGAAGCCGTGCTGAATTTCGCGCACCAGTACCAGCAGCAGACCGACTGGCACCTGCGAGGCCCGTCGGTAGCGGGCCAGGCGGGCGGGGAATAGCACGATGCAGTGGGAAACCGTCATCGGCCTCGAAATTCACGCGCAGCTGGCCACACAGAGCAAGATTTTCTCCGGCGCATCGACCGCCTATGGCGCGGAGCCGAATACCCAGGCGTGCCTGGTAGACCTCGGTTACCCGGGCGTGCTGCCGGTCCTGAATGCCAGCGTCGTGCGCAAGGCCGTCCGGTTCGGACTCGCGATCGACGCGGAGGTCTCCCGGCGCTCGATTTTCGCGCGTAAGAATTATTTCTATCCGGACCTGCCGAAAGGCTATCAGATCAGTCAGTACGAGCTGCCGATCGTCGGCGTCGGCCAGGTCGACATCGTTCTCGAGGATGGCACGACGAAGCGCATCGGCGTGACGCGCGCGCATCTGGAGGAAGATGCGGGCAAGTCCGTGCATGAAAATTTCGACGGCGAGAGCGGCATCGATCTGAACCGTGCCGGCACGCCGCTGCTCGAGATCGTGTCTGAGCCGGACCTGCGTTCGGCGAAGGAGGCGGTTGCCTACATGCGCAAGGTTCACCAGATCGTGCGCTATCTTGGCATCTCGGACGGCAACATGCAGGAGGGCTCGTTCCGCTGCGACGCGAACGTGTCGGTGCGGCCGGTCGGCCAGGCCGAATTCGGCACGCGCGCCGAAATCAAGAACCTGAACTCGTTCCGCTTCATCGAGCGCGCGATCAACTTCGAAGTCGAGCGCCAGATCGACATCCTCGAGGACGGCGGCAAGATCGTCCAGGAGACGCGCCTCTACGACGCCGACCGCGACGAGACGCGGTCGATGCGGACCAAAGAAGAAGCGAACGACTACCGGTATTTTCCGGACCCGGATCTGCTGCCGATCGAGATCGACGAGTCGACGATCGACGCGATACGCGCGGACCTGCCCGAATTACCGGACGCGAAGCGCGAGCGATTCGGCGACGATTACGGGCTCAAGGCCGACGACATCGACGTGCTCGTGTCGAGCCGTGAGCTGGCCGATTACTTCGAGGCTGTCGCGGCGGCGACGGCGGCCGAGGCGAAGCTCGCGGCGAACTGGATCATCGGCGAGCTCAGCGCGGCGCTGAATCGCGACGGGATCGATATCGGCGACAGTAACGTCGACGCGACCGCACTGGCCGGCCTCCTCGATAAAATCGCGGACAACACGATCAGCGGCAAGATCGCGAAGGACGTGTTCGATGCGATGTGGCAGGGCGAGGGCGGCGCCGACGCGATCATCGACAGCCGCGGGCTGAAACAGATCAGCGACCCCGGCGAGCTCGAGGCGATCGTGGATCGCGTCATCGCCGAAAACCCGGAGCAGGTGCAACAGTACCGCGACGGCAAGACCAGGGTGATCGGCTTCCTCGTCGGGCAGGTCATGAAAGCCACCCAGGGCAAGGCCAATCCGGGCCAGGTCAACCAGATCCTGCGCGACAAGCTCTGAGCCTGATTCTTCGAGCAACGTCGCCGACCACCCGCGAACGAGCCGGCCTTGCGCCGGCTTTTCTTTTCCGCGACTTTCGCCGCATTTAGCGTCACTTTTCCACCCGATCGCGAATCTTAATCGCATAGCCGGATTCCCGACGATAGCCGACATTAGTTGGGGGTTTTTCAACTATTTTATGTCACAGTCGCCCTGAGCGACATGTCTTGGACAACATATAAAGATTTCTTTATATTACGCCGCCATGTCATTGGATACGGCAGTTCGAACCATCAAGGCGGCCGGCGACCCGACCCGGATCCGCCTGCTCGCATTGCTTGCGGCGGGCGAGGCAGCGGTCGGCGAGCTGCAGCAGATTCTCGGCCAGAGCCAGCCGCGGGTGTCGCGTCATCTCCGCATCCTCGACGAAGCCGGTCTGGTAACGAAGTTTCGCGACGGCCAGTGGATTTACTATTGTCTTGCCGTCACGTCCGCGGAGCGTGAATTCGCGCAAAATGCCGTCGGCTTCGCCGGCGTCGACGATGCCACGTTGCGCGGCGATGCCGCTGCGCTGGCCACGGTCAAAAAAGCGCGCGAGCGTGATGCATTTGCTGCGCCGATGCGCGCCGCGTCCGCGGGCGGGGCTTTTACCGCCGGTCGCCCGAATCCCGTCGAGTTCGCCGCCGCATTCGAGGACGCCGTCGGCACCGGGTCGCTCGGCGATGTGCTGGACGTCGGCAGTGGGGCGGGCGGACTGCTGTGTCTGCTCGGCAAGCGCGCCCGCCAGGTCGTCGGCGTCGACGTGTCGAAACGCATGCGCCTGCTCGCGCGCAGCCGCGTTCATCAGTCGGGTCTCGCGAACTGCACGGTGCGTAACGGCGATCTCGCCGCTCTGCCGTTCGCCGACGAAACGTTCGACCTCGTGGTACTCGACGACGTGCTCGGCGCGAGCGCGGACCGACGTGGCGGACTTCGCGAAGCCAGACGCGTGCTTCGTCGTGACGGACGCCTCGTGATCTTCGATCGGATTCGGCCGGTCGCGCGGCGCCTGAGCGGTGTGGACGACGGCGCATTGGTCGAAAACCAGCTGGCCGCCGAACTCGGCGAGGTCGGTATGCGAGTTGGCCGCCGTGCGTGGCTGCCGGGCCGCGCGATGGAATATGCATTACTCGTGGCCATACCGGCCACCGAATATCAGAGGACAGGAACCGATGCCTGAGCGACCGCAAGTGTCATTCGAGTTTTTCCCGCCGAATTCACCGAAGATGGAGGCGACGCTGTGGGAGTCGATTCAGCGACTCGCTCCGCTCAAGCCGCGCTTCGTGTCGGTGACGTACGGCGCGGACGGTTCGACCCGTGACCGCACGCATCGGATTGTCAGCCGGATCATCAACGAGACGGGCCTGCGCGCGGCGCCGCACCTGACCTGCGTCGGCGCGCCGCGCGACGAGGTGCGGGAGATTGCGGGCCAATACTGGGCCGAGGGCATTCGTGACATCGTCGCGTTGCGCGGCGATCCGCCGACCGGCCAGGATCACTACGAGCCGCATCCCGGTGGGTACGAGTACGCGGTCGACCTGGTCGGCGGGTTGCGCGACGTCGCCGATTTCGAGCTGTCGGTCGCCGCCTATCCCGAGGTACACCCGGAGGCCCCCAACGCCGATTTCGACCTCGAGAACCTGAAGCGCAAGCTGGACGCCGGTGCGACCCGCGCGATCACGCAGTTCTTTTTCGATACCGATAACTTTCTGCGCTTCCGCGATCGTTGTGTCGCCGCCGGCATATCCGCGTCGATCGTGCCGGGCGTATTGCCGATCACGAAGTTCCCGCAATTTCTGCGGTTCGCGTCGACCTGCGGCGCGAATGTGCCACAGTGGCTGCATGAGCGTTTCGCCGGTCTCGAAGAGGACGACGAGACCCGGATGATGATCTCGGCGAGTATTGCGATAGATATGGTGCAGAAGATGCAGTCGGAAGGCGTTGACGAGTTCCATTTCTACACGCTGAATCGCGCCGAGCTGACGTATGCAATCTGCCACGCGCTGGGAATCCGGCCCGAGCAGGACGCGACCGAGGGCACCTCGAATGGGAACACGTCCAATGACAGCGCGTCCAATGTCTAAGGCCCGCGCGAAAAATTTCGCCGCATTGCAGGCTTTGTTGGCCGAGCGCATCGTATTTCTCGACGGTGCGATGGGTACGATGGTGCAGGGCTACGAGCTGACTGAGGCCGATTACCGGGGCGAGCGCTTCGCCGACTCCGCGATCGAGCTGAAGGGTAACCACGACCTGCTCAGCGTCACGCGCCCCGACGTGATTCGCGAGATTCACGCTGCGTTCTTCGACGCCGGTGCCGACGTGATCGAGACGAATACGTTCAACGGCAGCGCGCCTGCGCTCGCCGACTATGGGCTCGAAGACTGCGTGCGCGAGCTCAATCTTGCATCCGCGCGACTGGCGCGGGAGATCGCGGATGAATTCACGGCGCAGACCGGACGGCAGCGATTCGTCGCGGGCGTACTCGGCCCGACCAACCGGACCGCGTCGATCTCGCCGGACGTCAACGATCCCGGCTTCCGCAACGTGTCATTCGACGAACTCGTCGACACGTATAGTGAAGCGACGCGGGCCCTGCTCGACGGCGGTGCGGACTTTATCCTGGTCGAGACGATTTTCGACACGCTGAATGCGAAGGCCGCACTCTACGCCGTCGCCAGACTCGGCGACGAGCTCGGCGAGAAAATCCCGGTCATGATCTCCGGCACGATCACGGATGCGTCCGGACGCACGCTGTCCGGGCAGACCGTCGAGGCGTTCTGGAATTCGGTCCGCCACGTCGAGCCATTCCTGATCGGGCTGAACTGCGCGCTCGGCGCAGCCGAGTTGCATCCGTGGCTTACGGAGCTGTCGGAGGTTGCGAACACGCGCGTGAGCTGCCACCCGAACGCGGGTTTGCCGAACGAATTTGGCGGCTACGACGAATCGCCCGAGTCGATGGCCGGGTTGTTGGCCGAATTCGCGGACCAGGGGCTCGTAAATATGATCGGCGGCTGCTGCGGGACGCGCCCGGAGCACATCCGCGCCATTGTCGACGGGCTGCGCGACAAGCAGCCGCGCGCGGTGCCGGAGCTACCGGTGGAGTGCCGCCTGTCGGGCCTGGAGCCGATGAACATCGCCGCGGATTCGCTGTTCGCGAACGTCGGCGAGCGCACGAACGTCGCGGGTTCGGCCAGGTTCAAACGGCTGGTCATGGACGGCGACTACGCCGAGGCGTGCTCGGTCGCGCTGCAGCAGGTCGAGAACGGCGCGCAGATTATCGACGTCAACATGGACGAGGCGATGCTCGACTCCGTCGCCGCGATGGATCGCTTCCTGAAACTGATCGCGGCCGAGCCGGATATTGCCAAGGTGCCGACGATGATCGACTCGTCGCGCTGGGAGGTCATCGAGGCAGGCCTGAAATGCGTTCAGGGCAAGGCAATCGTGAATTCGATCAGCCTGAAGGAAGGCGAGGAGCCGTTCCTCGAGCAGGCGCGCGAGCTCCGGCGCCACGGTGCCGCGGTGATCGTGATGGCGTTTGACGAGCAGGGCCAGGCGGAGACGACGGCGCACCGGCTCGCGATCTGCACGCGTGCATACAAGTTGCTGACCGAGCAGGTCGGGTTTCCGCCCGAGGACGTCATATTCGATCCGAATGTGTTTGCCGTCGCGACCGGCATCGAGGAACACAACGACTATGCGCGGTCATTCATCGATACAACGGCGCTGATCAAGGCGGAGCTGCCGCACGCGCTCGTTAGCGGCGGCGTCAGCAACGTGTCGTTCTCGTTCCGCGGCAACAACCCGGTGCGTGAGGCGATGCATGCGGTGTTTCTGTATCACGCGGTCGAAGCCGGCATGGACATGGGCATCGTCAACGCGGGTCAGCTCGAAATCTACGATGAGATCCCGGCGGCGCTGCGCGACGCGGTGGAGGACGTGATCCTGAATCGCCGTGATGACGCGACGGAGCGGCTGCTCGATATCGCCGGCGACTATCGTGGTGCGGAGGGCGACGGCGGCGCGAAAACTCCAGCGACCGATCAGGAGTGGCGCTCCTGGGACGTTGCCAAGCGACTGGAGCATGCGCTCGTCAAGGGTATCGACGAATTCATCGTCGACGACACGGAGGAGGCGCGGCAGGGCGTCGACCGTCCCCTCGATATTATCGAGGGCCCGCTGATGGATGGCATGAACGTGGTCGGCGATCTGTTCGGCGCCGGCAAGATGTTCCTGCCGCAGGTGGTGAAGTCCGCCCGGGTGATGAAGAAAGCGGTTGCTCACCTGGTGCCGTTCATCGAAGCCGACCAGGGCGGGGAAGCCCGCAAGCTGGCGAAAATCGTGATGGCTACGGTCAAGGGTGACGTACACGACATCGGCAAGAACATCGTCGGCGTCGTGCTCCAGTGCAATAATTTCGACGTCATCGACCTCGGCGTCATGGTTACGCGCGATCGGATACTCGAAGCCGCGCGCCGGGAGGATGCCGACATCATCGGGTTGTCCGGTCTGATCACGCCGTCGCTCGAAGAGATGGTGCACGTTGCGGCCGAGATGAAGCGCCAGGGATTCGAGTTGCCGCTGCTGATCGGCGGCGCGACGACTTCTCCGGCGCATACGGCGGTCAAGATCGACCCGGAGTACGACGGCGCGGTCGTGTACGTCAAGGACGCTTCAAGATCGGTCGGCGTCGCGCAGAAGCTCATTAGCGCGACGGACAAGGTCAGCTACATAGAAGAGGTCAAGCAGGACAACGCCGCGCGGCGCGAGCGACACGGTAGTAAGACTCGGCTCGCGCCGCAGCTTAGCCTCGAGCAGGCGCGGGCCAATCGTGCGACGCCAGACTGGGCGGCGGCGGCCGGCGCGCCGTCGTTCACCGGCACGCGCGTTCTCGACGATATTCCACTTGCCGAGCTCGTCGACTTTATCGACTGGATGCCGTTTTTCAACGCGTGGGAGTTTCACGGCAAGTTTCCGGCGCTACTCGACGATGAGATCGTCGGCGAGGCCGCGACGCAGCTCTACGCCGACGCGCGGGCGATGCTTGACCGGGCAATCGCCGAGAACTGGCTGCAATCCAGGGCGGTGGTCGGGCTGTTCCCGGCAAACTCGGTCGGCGATGACATCGTCGTATACGGCGACGAGCAGCGTTCGGCCGGCGTTGCGACGCTGCACCAGCTGCGTCAACAGCGGCGGTTGCCGGACGGCAAGCCGAACCTGTGCCTCGCGGACTTCATTGCGCCGCGCGACGTCGGCGTCGCCGATCACATCGGTGCGTTCGCGGTCACGGCCGGCCTCGGTATCGAATCGCACGTCGCCGCGTTCGAAGCGAAGCACGACGACTACAACGCGATTCTGCTAAAGGCGCTCGCGGATCGGCTCGCCGAGGCCTGCGCGGAATACATGCACGCTCGCGTTCGCGCCGAGCTGTGGGGTTACGCGGCTGACGAGTCGCTGGACAACGACGCACTGATCGCGGAAGCCTATCGCGGTATTCGTCCGGCGCCAGGCTATCCGGCGTGCCCGGACCACACCGAGAAAACGACGCTGTGGAATCTGCTCGACGCCGAGAAGAACACCGGCATCTCGCTGACCGATTCGTTTGCGATGTACCCGGCAGCGTCCGTCAGCGGCTGGTATTTCGGCCACCCGGAAGCGAAATATTTCCAGGTCGGCAAGATCGGTCGCGACCAGGCCGAGGACTACGCGCGGCGCAAGGGCATTTCACTCGGCGCGGTCGAGCAATGGCTCGCATCAAATCTCGGCTACGACGCACAGGCGGCCTGACGCCGCAAGCCCCCGCTAGGTCTCGTTCTCCGCGATCTGCAGATTCCGGTCGAGCGGCCGCATGCCCTGCGACACGATCGAGTCGAGCGCCATGTAGAACGCGTCGATAATCGGGCCGCTGAATTGCTCGGCCGCGAGCCCGCCGTAAATCACCGTCGTGCCGTCCTGCACCATGCGCTTGCGGAACGGCTTCGACCAGTCGGTATATTCGACGGTCTCATAGACCGTGTAGTCATCGAAAAACTCGAAGTTGGCCATGTCGTGATAGAACATCGTGTCGGTGTTCTCGGCAAAGAACTCCAGCGGCACGTTCAGGATGTAGTCATACCCGTCCTCGATGCCGGCCCAGAACGCTTCGTTGGTCGACAGGTAGTCGTCCGGCGGGTCGTTATGCGGGTCCCCGAAGTGATCCTGCGACTGCACGACCTCGGTGCGGCTGAAGTTGTACTCCGCCAGCACCTTGCGCCCCTCTTCGAGCGCGCGTTCGACGAACGGCGGGGACAGCTGGATCCAGGCTTCGTGCTGGACCCGGGCCCAGGGCATGCCGTGCACGGACAGCACGAGCTTCAGTGACACGCCCTCAGGAATGTCCTTGAGGTTGTCACGAACGATCGTCGGCGCGAGTTCGTACATCGGATCGAAGCGCGACAACTCCGGCGAGATGATCACCTTGATGTCTTTGTGATCGCCGCGCGCTTCCTGCCATTCCTGCAGGTAGTGCATCGCATGCTTGATGCTGCCGTTGAATTCCTCGTGATGCGAGTAGACCGGCCGCGGCGCCGCCAGGATCAAAGTGTCGATGCCCTGGTCGAGCAGGTCGAACATTTCCTCGCGGGCCATCGAATAATTATCGGCGGTTACCCATTTCCACGGTATGTCGCCGTAAGTTTGCTCGAGACGTTGCATCGCGTTGTAGACGATGTAGCGATTACCGGCTTCGTGCGGCACACGCCCGTCCGAGAAACCCTTGCCCGGGGCGTAGTAGTAGTTCCTGGCTTTCACCGCGAGCTTGAGTCCGATCGGAGTTTCGCCGATCTTGCGCCCCGAATAGACGAACGCGCCATGGCTCAGGTGAATGTTGCCGGGCGGCATCCATTCGACCTCGCCCGCATGGTACTTGTCGATGTACGGCACGCCGTCGATGTCGAGCGAGCTGCCGGTGTGGTCGACGAGGTCGGTCGGTGTGAACTCCTCGAACTCGTAGAACTTGTGCCGGTCCACGAGGATCATGCCCTTGTCGACCTGCACGAGCTCCCGAATCGGCCACGGAATATACTGCAGCGCCTTCGCCGCCAGTGTCAGGAAGTCCTCCTCGCGAAAGTCTTCCGGCATCACGAGATGCGACACGAAGATGCCGATCTTGCCGACCGGCCGCGTGTCCTGATTCAGGTAGTAGCCGAGGTAGTCCGGGTCCGCCAGCTGCGGCGGCTGGTTCTTGTAGGTCGCGAATCCGACCAACCCACCGATAAGGGCGAGCGGGACGATAAGAATTTTCATCCACGTTTTCATTATCTTATGCCCGTAGGATTGCGATATGCCGATTCTAGGCGCACCTGACGGCCGCGAACAGGCGACGGCTGCCGATGCACCGCAGACCGGGCAGGGCCATGGGATCCGGCCCCGTCCAACGATCGTAACCGCGGCCTAGAATTTCCGCGAAAAGCTCACACTCGCGATATTGGTGCCGTTCCCGTCGTCGTCGATCTCGGTGCGCGCGACGTCGCCGCGCACGATCCATTTGTCCGGGGTGCCGATGTCGTACTCGAAGCCCAGACCATAATAGGCGTCCGTGCCGTCGTTCTTGTCGACCGAAACGAACCCGTTCTCGGTAAAAGTTTCGGTCGTTTCCCAAACGAATGCACCGAGGCGCGCGAGAATCGCCCACCGTTGCGTCAGCGGATAGCGTCCGATGATCGAAAACAGCCAGCCGTCGGCCTCGTAATTAGTCCCGACGTCGCCGGCTACCCACGAAATTCCGCTGCCGTCCGACTCTGCCGTAAAGTCTGCTTCGCCCAGATCGAGATACGCAACTTCGACGCCGACCCAGTCGTTGAACAGGTAGCCCGCAGCGATGTTCCACATCAGGTCACTGTCGTCGCTGCTGACGTTGCTCAGCGAGCCGTCGTCGTTTGACTCGAGCATGTCTCCGTGGTCGGCGTAACCCAGCGCGATCCCGGCATAAAATCCGTAATTTGTCGCCGGCACTGCGTCGCTCATTTTCGCCGCCGCGATCGCCGCGCCCGTGACGTTTACCGTCTGCGTGCCGCCGGAATGCCTCAATTCGTAGTCGCCATCGGCTGGAAAGTCGAAGTAAAGAACGCCGTCGTCGTCGGATTCTTCCTCGCGTTGAGTCCCGTCCGGGAAAACGATTGTGACCTTGGTATTCGGCAGCGACTTGCCGTTCGTATCGGTAATCTGGATGTCTTTGACGACCGCATGGGTGGCCGGCGAAAACAGCGTAAGGAACAGAGTGAGCAGGCTGAGCGAAACGATCTCGCGTAACCGGTTTTTGATTTCCATCCTGTGAGTCCCCCCAACGTCAGATTCAGAAGTCGATAAGTTGTGTAATCGGGATAGGATCAATTGATTGTACATTAGTCAGGAATCGGAACAGACCGGGCAGTCGTCGCGGGCCTTGATCGCGATCGTGCGGTCGCTGCCAGCGAGCGCGTCGTAGATCCAGACTCTGCCATCCAGCGTCGTTCCCAGATCGAGCAGCGCCTTGATTGCCTCGGTCGCCATCATGCAGCCGATGGTGCCGACGACCGGCGCGAGTATGCCCTGGCCGGAGCAGTCCTCGAGGTTTTCGTCCTCGGCCGCGTAGAGGCAGCTGTAGCACGGGCGCTGGTTGCGCGCGAAATCGAACACTGAAAGCTGGCCCTCGAAGCGAATCGCGGCCCCGGTCACGAGGGTCGTGTCGTTCGCCGCGCAGACTTTATTAATGAGCGTGCGCGATTGGAAGTTGTCGGTGCAGTCGAGCACGACGTCACAGTCGCTTACTGCTGCGCCCAGCGCCGCTTCGTCGAGTCGACCGTCGAGCTCGGTAACGCGGGTATCCGGCGCGCGTGCCCACAGATAGGCGGCGGCGGCGCGCGTCTTCGCCTCACCGACATCGCCGGGGCCGTATAGCACCTGGCGCGGCAGGTTGGTTTCATCGACCTTGTCGAAATCGCAGATGGTCAGGTTGCCGACGCCGGAATTCGCGAGATACAGGCTGGCCGGCGTACCGAGTCCGCCGAGCCCGACGACGAGTGCGTGGCTCGCGGCCAGTTTTCGCTGACCTTCCTCGCCCAGTTGCGGCAATGTAGTTTGGCGGGCATATCTGCGCTTGGAGTCGTTCATGTCTTCATTGTAGCGAGAGACCGCGTGCCGGGCCGCCTTTAGGCCTGGCTCGAACGCAGCGGAATTCCGGGAGTTTCTGCCGAGACACGCCGTGAATACATCCCTGTAGGCTCGAGCGCGGCGTCCCTGCCGCGCACGGTCTCGGCAGAAACTCCCGGAATTCCTCAGATGGATCGCAGGCGCGAGCGGCCCGGCACGCGGTCTCTCGGCCTGACGACCTCAACTACTGCCGCAGCTTCGCCTCGGTCACCCGGATGTGCCCTTGCAGGTCGGTGTAGCCGAAGGTCGACCACATGCCGGCGTCGCGCATCAGCAATTCGACGGCCGGGCCCTGTCGGTGCCCGTGCTCGATTGCGAGCCAGCCGCCGGGGAACAGGTGGTTTGGCGCCTCATCGATGACCTTCTTGATCGCGTCGAGCCCGTCTTCGCCGCCGCCGGCCAGCGCCAGACGCGGTTCGTGGCGCAGCTCGAAGTCGTGCACGATCATCTCCATGTCGGTCACGTACGGCGGGTTCGCGACGATCATCGAGAATTTGCGGCCGCGCACCGGGTTGAACCAGTCGCCCTGCTTGAATTCAACCTGCGTCAGCCCGAGCGAATGGGCGTTGTAACGCGCGATGCGCAGCGCTTCGGGGCTGATGTCCGTGGCGGTGACGGACACGTCCGGTCGTTCCTGTGCGATCGACAGCGCGATGGCGCCGGAGCCGGTGCCGAGGTCAAGCACGTTGGCAGCCTGGTCCTCGGGCAGGTGCGTGAGGGCGCAGCCGACCAGTATTTCCGTTTCGGGTCGTGGCACCAGCGTGTCGTTCGTCACCGCGAGCTTCATCGACCAGAATTCCCGCGACCCGATCAGCTGCGCGATCGGGTGGCCGTCGCGGCGTCGGTGCACGAGATTCACGAACACCGCCGTGGATTCGGAATTAACTTTCTGCTCGCCGTACGTATATAGCTCGGTGCGACTTTTTCGCAGCACGTGGCCGAGCAGGAGTTCGGCGTCGAGCCGCGCCGACGGGCTCATGTCGCGCAATTCGTCGGCCATTTCCTTCAGCAGATCGCTGACGGTTGCGTCATGGGTTTTCGGATCTGTGTGCATTTGCCGCCTTATGTTAGCCTGAGCATTATTTTCCGGCACTCTCAAAGACTGTACCTGTTTGCAGACGACGGGGCGAGCGGTATCCAACTTAATCACTCCATATCGGCATGACGACAGATTCAACTCGACATAAGATCGGCACGCGCTGCATTCACGCCGGCGATACGGTCGATTCGGCGACGGGCGCGGTCATGCCGCCGGTCGTTACGAGTACCACGTTTCGGCAACCCGCGTTCAACGAACCCGGGCCTTACATCTATTCACGCGCCTCGAACCCGACCCGCGACGCGCTGGAACGCTGCGTCGCGGAACTCGAAGGCGGCGTGCGCGGGCTCGCGTTCGCATCCGGCATGGCGGCGACCGCGACGATTCTGGAATTGCTCGACGAAGGCGCGCACGTGATCGCGCCGGCGGATATCTACGGTGGCACGCTGCGACTTTTTTCCCAGGTTCGCACGCGTACGTTCGGCCTGGAGTTTTCGTTTGTCGATTTTACCGACCTCGACAATGTCACTGCGGCGGTCCGCCCAAACACGAAGTTGCTTTGGGTTGAGACGCCGACGAATCCGCTGCTGCGCGTTCTCGACCTCGCGGGCGCCGTCGCGATCGCACGCGAACACGGTGCGTTGGTGGCGGTCGACAATACGTTCGCGACGCCTTGCGTGCAGCGGCCGATCGAGTTCGGCTGTGACATTGTGATGCACTCGACGACGAAGTACCTGGGCGGTCACTCTGACTCGCTCGGCGGTCTGAACGTCGTTGCCGACGAGGCGCTCGGCAAGGAGATGCTGTCGATGCGCAGCGCGGTCGGCGGTGTTGCCGGTCCGTTCGATGCTTACCTGACGCTGCGCGGCGTCAAAACGCTCGCGCTCCGGATGGAGCGGCACATGGAGAACGCACACGCGATCGCGAACTGGCTCGAAGCGCACCCGCAGGTCCGGCGCGTGCGCTATCCCGGTCTCGCCAGCCACCCGCAGCACGAACTGGCGAAACGGCAGATGCAGGGTTTCGGTGGCGTCGTATCGTTCGTCATCGACGGCGGACTGGACGCCGTCGCGCGGTTCATGAACACGCTCGAGGTATTCACGCTGGCTGAGAGTCTCGGCGGCGTCGAGAGTCTCGCCGGTCACCCGGCGACGATGAGTCATTCCAACGTCGCGCCGGAGCGACGGGCGGAACTCGGCATTCCGGACAGCCTGATCAGGCTGTCGATCGGTATCGAGGATATCGACGACCTGCTGGTCGATCTCGATCGGTCCCTCGCCGCGAGCTGAACTGCGGTGTCAGACGCCCGTCCAGGACGTGTAATCAGCGCGCCAGCACAATGTCGGACGGCACTCGTTCTCATCGTGTCGTTGACCGGCGCTGTCTCTGCGCAGGACGATCAGACCGGCTGGGTCGACCACGGCGGTGACCGGGGCGGTTCGCGATATTCCGCGCTCGGCGAAATCAATCGCGACAACGTCAATCGACTTGAAGTCGCGTGGACGTTTCGCACGGATGACGGCGCCGGCGCGGCCGCGGAGACGGGCCATGCCGGATTTCAGGCGACGCCGATACTCTTCGCGGACCGCGACGACGACGATGGCGACGGGTTGCTGATACTGTGCACACCGTTCAATGTCGTCATCGCGCTCGATCCTGCGCGGGGGCGCGAGCGCTGGCGATTCGATCCGAAGGTTAAACGCGAAGGCCCCGCGCGTAACTTTCGGTGTCGCGGCGTTGCGCAGTGGCGCGACGCGACTGCGGACACGGATGCAGACTGCGCAGCGCGAGTATTTTTGGTGACGCATGATCAGCGGTTATATGCCGTCGACGCACGTACCGGCAAGACCTGCGTCGGGTTCGGCGACCTCGGTCTCGTGCGTCTCGCACCTTTGATCAAGGCATCCACGCCGGCGGTCGAGCCCGACACGGTCCGCACGTTCATGCCGCCGGCGGTCGTCGGTGATACCGTCGTCGTCGGTTCGACGATCGGCTCCAAGACGCGTCGCACCGACGCGCCGAGCGGCGCGGTGCGTGCGTTCGACGCAAGGACCGGCAAACCGCGGTGGAGTTTCGACCCGTTACCGCGCGAGCCCGGCGCGCGCGGCGCGAAACAATGGGATGCCGATGCGCTGGCCGCGACCGGAGGTGGAAACGTCTGGAGCCTGATGTCCGTCGACGAGGCGCGCGATCTGGTCTATCTGCCTACGTCATCGGCGTCGCCGGATTTTTTCGGCGGCACGCGGCCGGGTAACAACGCGTTCGCGAACTCGACGATTGCTCTGCGCGGCGCGACCGGAGAAGTCGTCTGGCAGTTCCAGGCAATACGCCACGACGTCTGGGGTCGCGACGCGGCATCGCAGCCGGTGCTCGCCGATATTCGCCGCGACGGGAAGCGCGTGCCGGCTGTCGTGCAGCTGACCCGCCATGGACTCGTGTTCGTGCTCCGCCGGGACACCGGCACGCCGCTGTTCCCCGTCGACGAGCGCAAGGTTCCGACCGACGGCGTCGACGGCGAGGTGTTGTCGCCGACGCAGCCGTTCCCGTCCGCGCCGCCGCCACTCGCGACGCTCGGTGTCGGCCCGGACGACGCGTGGGGCTTCACGTTCTTCGAC
Organism: Gammaproteobacteria bacterium; assembly: GCA_051008895.1. Classification (GTDB taxonomy): domain Bacteria; phylum Pseudomonadota; class Gammaproteobacteria; order Steroidobacterales; genus SMWD01. The sequence continues at coordinate 45,743 of JBPCXI010000222.1, forward strand.
AAAGGCGCGTGCCGCAAGCTGCTCGAGCGCTATCGGACCGGCGACGCGTATGAGCCGCCTTCAACCGAGGGAACGGTCGTCATGCCCGGTCCTGCCAGCAGTTGGGGCTCCGGTGCGTACGACGCGTCGCGCAATTTGTTCGTGACGAACGTGCGCAACGTGGCGGAGTTCGTGCGCCTCATCGCGCGAGAAGACGCAGCTGCGGGGGAGTCGACGACCGTGATCGACGGCACGCCGTTTGCGGTCGAAAACGGAACGCATCAGCTGACATCGCCGCTGGGATTGCCGTGCACGAAACCGCCGTGGCACAGCCTGGTCGCGATCGACCTCGCGCGCGGCACGGTCCGTTGGACTGCGCCGTTAGGCTCGGTTGAAACGATGCTCGGGCTATCCATGGAGCTGGGTTCTCCCGGTGCCGGCGGACCGATCGTGACGGCCGGTGGCGTTGTGTTTGTGGCCGCAACCGCGGACGGCCGGTTCCGGGCATTCGACATCGAGAAGGGCGAAAAACTGTGGGAGGCGGAACTACCGTATGCCGGCATGGCGACGCCGATGACCTATGAGTCGGGCGGGCGGCAGTACGTTGTGATCGCGTCCGGCGGTCACGTCGGTTTCACGCCGGACCGCGTTGGCGATGCGCTGGTCGCCTTCGCTCTCGACGACTAGCGCACTCGGCGACTAGTCGGCTCGACGCGGATCAGACCGCCGGCGGTTCGTCTTCAGGCTCTTCCCACAGCATGTGCGCATGCCCCTCGTGACTCTGCTGATGCTCGCGCGTGCTGATCAGTAGCGCGAGCGCACGTTCGATCAGTGCGCGCCGGTCGTCCGTCCCGATCAGGGATTCCGCACGTCGCAGCAGATTTTCGTCGATGTCCAGTTCGATATGCACGGCTCGCTCCCGTTCGTCGGTCCATTAGTTAATCGAGGTTCAGCCAGTCAGGCAATTGCAGTCCTTTGCTGGCCAGGAACTCGCGGTTGAAGAGCCTCGCCCGGTAGCGCATCGCCGAGTCGCACAACAACGTGACGATGACGTGGCCCGGACCCAGCTCGCGGGCGAGGCGGATTGCGCCGGCGAGGTTGACACCGCTCGAGCCGCCGACCGACAGGCCTTCGCGCCGGATCAGGTCATAGACGAGCGGGATCGATTCGCTGTCGGGTATCTGGTACGGCGCGTCGATCGGCGTGTCGGCGAGGTTGTCGGTAATACGACTGTTGCCGATCCCCTCCGAGATTGAGCCACCCTCTGCCTTCAGCTCGCCGTGCGCATAGAAGTTATAGAGCGCCGAACCGGTCGGATCGGCAAGGCCGATGCAGACGTCTGCGTTCCGCGATTTAAGTGCGCGCGCGACGCCGGCCAGCGTGCCGCCGGTGCCGACCGAGCAGATGAACGCGTCGACCTCGCCGCCGGTCTGCTCGTAGACTTCGACGCCGGTGGTTTGCTCATGAAACACGCGATTCGCGGTGTTGTTGAACTGGTTTGCCCACACCGCACCGTGCTCGTTGGTGTCGTTCAGCTCTGTGGCGATGCGTTCGGATACTTTCGTGAAGTGCTTGGGATCCTTCAGCGGGACCGCCGGCACGAGGTGCAGCGTGACGCCATAGGATTTCAACGTATCGATTTTGTCCTTGCTCTGGTTGTCGGGCATCACGATCACGGTCTCGTAGCCCAGCGCGTTGCCGACGACCGCAAGCCCGATGCCGGTATTGCCGGCCGTGCCCTCGACGATGGTGCCGCCGGGCCGCAGCAATCCGCGTCGTTCGGCGTCGCGGACAATGCCGAGCGCGGCGCGATCCTTGATTGAGCCGCCCGGGTTCATGAACTCGGCCTTGCCGAGGATCTCGCAGCCGGTGTCGTCGGATGCGTGATTGAGGCGGATCAACGGCGTGTTGCCGATGCAGTCGATAGTGGATAGATATTTTCTAGCTTTCATCTTGCGTCGACCGGGGTCAGACCCCGTAGTTTCCACGTCCTTCAGCCCGTGCACGGGCGGGGTCTGACCCCTGAAGGGCCACTTAAGAGCCACCTTCCATCGCCGCGAGCTGGTCGGCCTGGTATTCGTTGTTCAAAGGTTCGGTCAGGTGATCGAGATTGCCGGCGAGTATTTCATCGAGCTTATAAAGAGTCAGGTTGATGCGGTGATCGGTCAATCGGCCCTGCGGGAAATTATAGGTACGAATGCGTTCCGAGCGATCACCGCCGCCGACCAGCGACTTACGCTCCGCGGCTTGCTCTGCATCCTGCTTTTGCTTTTCGGCGTCATAGATTCGAGCCTGTAATAATGACATGGCGCGGGCCCTGTTCTTGTGCTGCGAACGTTCATCCTGGCATTCGACCACGGTTCCGGTCGGAAGATGCGTCAGCCGAATCGCCGAGTCGGTTTTATTGACATGCTGGCCGCCGGCACCCGAGGCACGAAAAGTATCGATGCGCAAATCGGCCGGGTTGATTTCAATCATTTGTACGGCTTCGCTTTCCGGAATAATCGCCACGGTCGCGGCAGATGTGTGCACGCGCCCCTGCGACT
>JBPCXI010000223.1:0-2690 GCA_051008895.1 Gammaproteobacteria bacterium
GGTTCCGGTGGCGATGGCGACGGCGGCGGGTCGGGTTCCGGTGGCGATGGCGACGGCTCGGGTTCCGGCGGCGGTGGCGATGGCGGCGGCTCGGGTTCCGGCGGCGGTGGCGGCGGTGGCGATCCGGTCGACAGCGCCGACTATGGTGACGGCGGCGACGTGCGCATCGTTGCGACGGAAAGACTGACGACACGGTTCAACGTCAACATCGGTGCCAACTCGAACGCCGGCGGCAATGCCGGCGACGTGCTGCTGGAGGCGCCGACGATCGAATTGCTGGACGGCTCGCGCATCGCGAGCGCGGCGGCGGCGATCGGGAATGGTGGCAACATCGTCATCCGCGGCGCCGATCGGGTCGTACTCGCCGGCACGAACAATCCGGACGACCCGCAACGGGATCGCGGCACGCGGGTAACGGCGAGTTCCGCGTTCACCGCGAGCGGAGATGCCGGCAGCATTGCGATTGAGACCGGGACGCTGACGCTCGACGACGGCGCTCGCATTGCGTCGGGTACGTCGGGCGTCGGTCAGGGCGGTTCGATTCGAATCGTTGCAACCGACAGCGTCGAACTCAGCGGCGCCCGCGGCGACGGCAGCGGCACGACGATCCGCGCCACCACCGACATCGAGGAAGAAGAGGCCGACGTGCTGACGCAGGCGCGCAACGGCGACGCCGGCCCGATCTTCATTCGCACGCCGACACTGACGTTGAATCCGGGCACCGAGATTGCGAGCAACACCGCATTGCCCGGACGGGGCGGCGAGATCGCACTGGATGTCGGCGAGCTGACGATGAACCGTGCGTCGATCCGTGCGACCAGCGTTGGCACGGGCTCCGGTAATGCGGGCAACGTCAGGATCGGCTTGCCGTCCGCGGCGCCGAGCGGTAGCGGGTCGGTTGCGTTCGCGACGCTCGATGACAACGTTGCGGCATATCCTCTACAGAACATCACGCTGAACGGCAGCACGATTGAAACGTCGGCCGAGGACGCCGGCGGCGGCGACATCGTGATTGACGGCCGCGGTTCTTTGTTGATTCAGCAGCAGAGCGGCATCGACGCCAGCGACACCGGTGGCGAAGGCGGTAATGTGTTCGTCACGATGCGCGACAGTATCGTCGTCAAAGACGGGAGCCGGCTGCTCGCGCGCGCCGCCGTATCCGGCGGTGACGGCGGCGTCATCGAGCTGACGACCGACGTTTTCATCAAGTCGAACGACAGCGACGTCATTGCCGAGAATCGCGTGCTGATCAACCGGCTGGAGAAAAACCTCGAAGCGGAGGTCGCCGCGTTACCGGCCGAGTTCATCGACGCGCAGGACCTGTTCCGTGCGAGTTGCGCGGCGACGAGCGCAACGGACGCGCGAAGCAGCTTTAGCGTTTATCGGCGGTCCGGTCTGCCGCTCTCGCCGGAGTATGCGTTGATTGCATTTGCCGCGCCGGATCGCATTGAAGAGAGCGTCGCCGACAGCGGCGTCGCAAGCGCCGCGTTCGAGTCCGGTCGCTATGCCGATGCCGCGACCGGCTGGGCGAAAATCGCGACGGGAACCGCGGACAGCGCGACCCGTAGCGCTGCGCTGCGCGGACTCGGTCAGTCGCTGCAGGCGCAGGGCCAGTTCGCCGAGTCGATCGAGCCGCTGTCCGAGTCGCTGGCGCTGGCGCGTGAACTGGATGACACGCCGCGCATCGCGAACACGCTGGGGGATCTCGGCAACGCGCACATGGCGTTGGATCGGCGCGACGTCGCGGACCGGTATTTTGCGCAAAGTCTTGCGCTGCGCGCGGAGCAACAGGAACCGAACGATCGCGCGACCGTGCTGATGAACTACGGCAATTTCGTCGCGACCGGCGACGCGCCAGCAGATGCAATCGACATTTACGCACGAGCGGCACGAGATGCCGACAAGGGCGAAGTACGCGCGTTCGCGCTCGTCAACCAGGCCCGCGTCATGGCCGCAGGCGGTCAGGTCGCACGCGCATACTCGATCGCGCGCGAGGCGGCCATACGCGTCGATCGTTTGCCCGACTCTCATCTCAAGAGTCTCGCGCAGATTCATCTCGCGATCACCGACCTGATGATCGCCACCGGCGACGACGATGCGCACTACGCCGACGCACTGCTCAGCGCGCACGGAGGCCTGCTGCGGGCGCGCGACCTCGCAGCCGATCTCGGCGATGATCGAGTGCTCTCGCTCGCGTTGGGCTATCTCGGCAGTCTCTATTTCGTCGAGAACCGGTTCGCCGAGGCGCTCCAGCTGACGAACGAAGCGCTCGACGCTGCGGAACGGGCAGAGGCCGAGGACGTCGTGTTTCGGTGGCACCGGTTGCAGGGCCAGCTGTTCTGGGCAACGGGCAATGCGGAGGATGCGGTATCCGCCTACGGGCGCGCCGTGGCGAGCCTCGACAATACGCGCCAGGAGGCGCTGCCGCTGTACGGGACGTCGAGCCGCCGTTTCGGCGACGAAGTCGCACCGCTGTACATGGAGTTCGTCGATGCATTGATCCGCAGTTCCGCGCGGGTAACGGACGCATCCAGCCGCAGCGAGCTGCTGGCGGACGCGCGCAACACAGTCGAGCGCCTGAAAGAGGCGGAACTTCGCGACTACTTCCGCGACGAATGCGTGACCGAACTCGAGGCGGAGGCGGTCAGTCTCGACGAGGTGGCCGGCGATACCGCGATCGTCTACCCGAT
>JBPCXI010000224.1:0-14028 GCA_051008895.1 Gammaproteobacteria bacterium
GGGCATGAATGTCTGGTCCGAGTACTACCCGTATACCTGCGGCTCTTCCACGATCGGCTCCGAGTTCCTGAAGCCCGACGGCATCAAATTGCTCGGACTGGACTACGAGGACATGATCGATCCGCGCACCGGCGACAACATGAACCGCGCTGAATACGACCGGGTCGTAGCCGACGACCCGGGCTACATCATCATCCTGTGCATCCCGGCCCGCGAGGAATGGCTGCCGATGTGGCTGGAAGTGCCGCACATGACGGTAGCCGGCGACCAGATGCCGCCGGTGGACGAAAACGGTCGCATCCTGACTGCGGAAGACCCGTTCGAAGCCTACGTCGGCCATCCCCGCACGATGGGCAGCCATGCGGCGACGCTGCGCCTGGCCCGCGAAAACGGCGTGCCGTGGATGCAGATGATCCGGCAGAATAGCTACTGGGCCGCGCAGCACCTGGGCGACATGGGCCTCGCAGCCATGCAGGAGCGTGGCCGCATGCAGGAAGGCATGGTCGCGGACATCACGATCTTCGATCCGGCAACCGTCACCGACAACGCCACTTACACGATCGGCAGCAACGGCCTGCCGTCGACCGGCATCCCGTACGTACTCGTCAACGGCGTGGTCATGGTGCGCGACTCGGAGATTGTCGACGGCCGGTACCCGGGCCAGCCGATCCGCTTCCCGGTCGAGGAACAAGGGCGCTGGGTGCCGCTGGAGAAAGCGAGCTACCTCGAGAATCTGCTCGCGCCGGAACTGCCGCCCGACGTTCACGACTACGGGCCGATGGATGACTGAGGCTCGCGCGTGCTGATGCGCCGCACCGGTCTCGCCCTGCTCGTGTTGTCATCGTCGACGGCCTCCCTCGGCGCGGCCGCCGAGACCGCAGGCGCGGGCGGCGAGACCGGATTTCGCGACGAGAAGCACGAAATCGGCTATACGCGCCGGCCTTTGTTCGGCGGGCCGAACTCGCCCGAGGGTCAGCTCGAGGACAACGACCGCGTCACTGAACCGGTATTCCGGGTACCGCGCGTCTACGGTGCGTTCGAGCCGTGGCGCGAATGGAAGCGCGGCATGAACGACAGGCACGGGTTCCAGTTCTCGGGCCACTACAGCACGCTCGGCCAATGGGCGAGCGATGCACTGCCCGGCCGGCAGGACAAGGCATCGAGCGGTGTGCTGCGCGGCACGGGCAAATGGACGCTGGTCAATCGCGGCGAGGCGAACCCCGGCTCGCTGGTCGTGATGCTCGACCATCGGCACGCGTTCCGGAAGGTCGCGCCGGCAGGCCTGGCGGGCGAACTCGGCTATGTCGGCCTGACCGGCACGCTGTACAGCGACATCGACTTCGCGGTCGTGAACCTGAACTGGCAGCAGATGCTCAACGACGGCAACGCGGGTCTGCTGATCGGCCGCTACGACCCGAACGACTATCACAACATCCTCGGCACGGTGAATCCGTGGACGCTATTTTCGAACATCTCGACGCTGCTGGATGCAAGCATCGTGTTCGGCGACTCGAGCTGGGGCATCGCCGGCGGCAACTGGTTCGACGACCGATGGTATTTCACAGCCGGTATCAACGACGCGAACGGGTCGGTCACTGACGATCTCGAATTCTTCGCCGGCGGCGCGGAATTTTATAAGTGGTTCGAGTTCGGCTGGTCGCCCGGCAAGGACAATCGCTACTTCAAGAACGTGCATGTCATGGCCTGGCACGTCGATGAGCGCGACGACGTCGGCATCGATTCCGGAGAAGGCATCGTGTTCGCGGCGAACTGGCTGTACCGTGAAATCTTCATGCCATACGTGCGCGCCGGCTGGTCCGACGGCGCCGAGCAAAACAAAATCTACGAGCGCTCGTTGACGATCGGCTTCATCTGGAAATACCTGCGTCGCTCCGACGTCGCGGGCCTCGCGATCAATTGGGGCAGCCCGCCGGGCGGCCTGCGCGATCAGACGACGATCGAGGGCTTCTGGCGCCTGCAGTTTGCGAAGAATCTCGAGATCACGCCCAGCCTGCAGCTGCTGATCGATCCCGCGCTGAATCCGAACGATGATACGATCTGGGTGTTCGGTCTCCGGACACGGCTGGTTTTCTGACCGGCACTCAAAACAATAATGAAAAGGAGAATAACGTGAAGTACGTGACGATTCCGGTGATGCTTGTCATTACCGCCTGCCTGTCGATTGCCCTCGCCGACGGTCACTTTTCCGACGACTCGCGCGTAATCCTCGACGGTCGAGCCGAATCCGACGGCATGATCGGCCTGCAACTCGGCTTCGCGCCGGCCGAAGACGGCTCCGCTCCCGATGCGGTCGACATCGAAATCATGGTGCCGAACGACGCGAAACCGAAAGACATCCAGACGACGATTGAGAACAATATGCTTGCCATACTCGGCGAAGATCGCTTCCGGGTCCGAACCAGCGGCAGCAAGAAGGTCAGCGTCAAGGCGAACAAGGGCACGCCCGACTTCGCGATTAAGTTGACGAACAATTCGGTTGAGGGCGTGAGCATCGAGATCGAAGACTGACGCAACGTGGGCTGGCCAAAGCCTGCCCGCTTTCATCCGCGGATCGCCGGATCGGCGGATCGCTAAATCAACGTTTTCGACAATTCAAATTCTGGTTGACGGAGAACAGCACGATGATTAGACATTTCGTATGCGTAGCAACCCTGGCGGTCAGTGTTATCGCAGGCGCGGCAAATCATGTAGAGACGGCCACGCAAGTACTGATAACCAACGTTTCCGTATGGGACGGTACCAGCGACAGTCTGGTTGCCGCCGATGTGCTGGTCGAGGGCGACAAGATCAAGCAAATCGCTGCGAATATCAGTGCGGAAGGCGCCATGGTCGTCGACGGCAAGGGCGGCGTCGTGACCCCGGGCCTGATCGACATGCACCAGCATCTGATGCTGAACGGCGGCACGGCTGCCGGCAATAATTGGGATGCCTACGTGCAGGGGGCGCATGCTTCACGGGCAGCGGAGTATTTGTTGCGCAGCGGATTTACGACGATTCGCGACATCGCCGGTAACAGCATCGGCATTAAAAAAGCCGTCAACGAAGGCTATCTGCCGGGTCCGCGAGTCTATACCAGTGGCGGCGCGATCGGGCCGACCGGTGGCCATAGCGACTGGGGCAGTCGCGTCGCGGCGCCAGGAGAAGAGAACTACCAGATCAAAGTGCAGAACGCCCATGTTGTGGACGGGCGCGCTGAGTGGCTCCGGGCTGCGCGCTGGAACCTGCGTAACGGCGCGGATTTCCTCAAGGTCATGGCCGGCGGTGGTGTGGCCAGCGAGTTCGATCCGCTGCAACTGCAATCGCCGTCACCCGAGGAGATGGCCGCGGCCGTCCAGGCAGCGCGCGAGTATGGCACCTATGTCGCGATACATGCGTACACGGATGGCGCATACATGAAATCGATGGATGCCGGCGTCGTCAGCTTCGAACACGGGTTCCTCGTAACGGAACCGACCGTCAAGCGCATGGCCAAGGAAGGCGTCTGGTGGTCATTCCAGCCGTTCGGCGCCTATACGACATTGTGCGGAGAGTATCCGGACTGGTACACCGAGGGCATGAAGAAGAAGGCAACGATGGTTTGCGAGGGCGTCCTCAACGCGATCGGCCTGATGAAGAAGCACGAGGTCAAAACCTTCAACGGCTCGGACATGTTTGGTTGGGACAATTGGCCCAACGCGATCGTCAACGTGACGACGCCGGCACTCGACCTGCCGGACGACCTGAAATACACGTCACTCGAAACGATGAAAATGTCTACTTCGTCGGCCGGCCAGTTCCTGCGCGAAAACGTGGGTCCCGCACGCAATCCATTCCTCGACGCGAAACTCGGCGTCATCGAAGTAGGCGCGTGGGCGGATATCCTGATATGGAAGGGTGACCCGACGCAGGACATCGGGATCATTCTCGAGGCCGACAACCTGCAGTTCATCATGAAGGACGGCAAGTCCTACAAGAACCTGCTGGTTCCGCCGACGCATGAGTCGTTCCGCGGTGGGCTTAAGCCCAGCGGGTATTCGTTTTCGATGTAGGAAACGTGAATTCCGGCGTATCTTCTCGTTCGTCCGCCGACCGGCAGATAGCCATCGCACCGACCAACGCGGCGTTGATCGCAGCGATCACGATATTTGTCACTGCGGCCATTGCGCAGGCCGACGACGAAACCGCCGTCGCGGCGCCGACGTCGACGGCCGTCAACCCGGACTTCCAGGCCGGCTACGGCGACGTGCCGGAGTTCGGCGGCCCCGACGGCGTGTCCGGGCAACTGAAGACGGCAGACCGGACGCGCGAGTCCACTTTCCGTTGGGAGTCGCCGCAGCGCTTCTTCGCGCCATGGTACGAGTGGAAGGGCAAGATCCAGAATGACCACGGCATCGCGCTGGGCTTTTTCTTCAGCCTGCTCGGCCAGGTCGCAAGCGACACGACGACCGGCGACGATGATGCACTCGGCGGCATCTACCGTTTCCAGGGCAGCTGGACGCTGGTCAATCGCGGCCGCAAGGACCCCGGTCGGATCGAGTGGCGGATCGAGAAGCGCTCCGACGCTTTCGGCGCGCAGGCGCCGAGCGACCTGTCCGGCGCGGTCGGTGCGGCAGCGCTGAATACCGGCTTCGGCTACTCGTCGAACTTCAAGACCGACATCGCGGTGCTGAACTGGACGCAGGGATTCCGCGAGGAGACCGTCGGCGTCGCGGTCGGCCGCCTCGCGTTCGACGTATACCTCGATGCGATGCCGTTCCAGACGTTCTCGCGCGGGTTCCTGAACCGCGCGTTCCTGGTCAACCCGACGATCGGCACGACCGGCATCGGTGCGCTAGGCGCGGTCGCGCGGGGCTTCATCGGCAACAACTTCATAGTCGGTGGCCAGATCTACGACGGCAACGCCGCGAGCGGCGACTTCGACTTCGACACGTTCAAGGAAGACGAGTACCTGAAAGCCGTCGACGTCGCGTGGACGCCGTCGTACGCGCGCCGCAAGACCGACAAGATCCGGCTCACGTACTGGGACAAGGACGCACGGCAGCTCGCCGGCGTGCCGAGCGGGCACGGCTGGGCCGTCAGCGCGAGCTGGCAGGTCAACGAGCAGTGGCTGCCGTTCGTGCGCTTCGGGCACTCGAACGGCGGCGCCGGCGTCGCGGCCGAGTGTGCGCTCAGCGGCGGCTTCGAGTACAAGGTGCGGCCGGACCAGGCCTGGACGCTTGGCATCGGCTGGGCCGAGCCGGCGAACCGGCCCGCCGGCACCGACGACGAAACTATCATCGAGACGTCCTACAAGTTCCAGCTGGCAAAGAATTTCTCGCTGCTGCCGGACGTGCAGGTGCTGTTCAACCCGGCAAATAATCCGGCGAAGAACCGGATCTGGGTATTCGGCCTGCGCGCGATCCTGACGCTGTAACGGACGCGACGGGCGCGATGGGGACACTCTGCTTTTCGGAACGAAAAGCAGAGTGTCCCCTACAGCTGCTACAGCTGCCCCTTGACGGGCAGAATGCGGTAGAAGCCGACGGTGAATCGCCGCCACCAGCTGGTCTGCGGCTCCTTGTCGAGGATCACGTCCTCGTCGCCGGCGCGGTCGACCCAGCGCACCTTGCCCTTGTCGTTGAGCACGACTTCGTAGGTATCGGCATCTCTGCTGGCAGCCAGCCGCTCATGCACATAGCGCGCCAGCTCGGGAGATTTCATGATCACGCCGAGCTCGGTATTGATGTTCACCGAGCGCGGATCCCAGTTGAACGAACCGAGGAACAACTCCTTATCGTCGACGATGAAACCCTTCGTATGCAGGGTCGCGAGCGCCGCGCCCTGCGTGCCGCGATCGACACCGGCAATACTGGCGTCGGCGCGTACCTCGTAGATCTTCGCCCCGGCCTCGAGCAACGGTTTACGGGAAGGCGCGTATCCCGAATGCACTATCGAATGATTGTTTGCGGCCAGTGAGTTCGTGATCACGGTCACCTGCACGCCACGCTCCTGCAGGCCGGTCAGGTATTCGATGCCAGATTTCAGCGGCACGAAGTATGGCGAGACAATAACGACCTCTTCGTCCGCACGAGCGATCGACGCCGCAAGCGTCGTCGTGATGTTCTCCGCTTCTTCAGCGAGTTTCTTGTCCGTCTTGTCGGGCGAGTCATACGCGAGTTCGTATGGTGCCCAGACGAAATCTTCCGGTTCCGCGCTAGTAATCACCTTCAGCGTGTCCGCAAATGCAGCAGCGTATTTCGTCTGGCGCACCTCGGCGAGGACCTCGTCGATCCTGGCCCGCAACCGGACGAGTTCCGCGGCCGGATCCTCCGGCATTTTCGCGAACGCTTCGACAGGCGCGGCAGCGCGGCTGTTCCAATAGATGTCGAACATGTCGGACACCTCGCGGACGACGGGGCCGACCGCAATGACATCGGCATCGCCGAAATTGACATCCTCGCGCGCTGCGAAATATTCGGCTGCTATATTGCGCCCGCCGATGATCGTGATCTGATTGTCGACAGTGAACGACTTGTTGTGCATGCGCCGATTGATGCGGCCGAACTCCGTAACCGCGCTGGCACGCGAGCCGCGACCCGAGAATGGGTTGTAGATGCGCACCTCGAAATTCGGATGCGAGTCGAGCGCCGCCATACCGGCGTCGTAGCCCTGCGTCTGGATATCGTCGAGCAGCAGACGCACGCGGACGCCGCGGTCGGCGGCCTGCAGCAGCGAACCGATGAAGATGATGCCGATCTGGTCATTCGTGATCAGGTAATACTGCGCGTCGAGTGTTTTCTCGGCACGCTTCGCCCCCTGCAACCGCGCGGCCAGCGCCTCGATGCCGTCGGTCAGCAGGACGAACCCGGATTCGTCGGGCGGCTTCTCGCCGAACTCGTCCATCGCCCTGCCGAAATGGGTGTCGCCGGTATCGAGAATCGCGGTGCTCTCGGTCTTCGGGTAGTCGAAGTCGACGGACGCGCAGCCCGCGAGCAGGGCCACAAGGATGGGCAGCAAACAGGCGCGCAGGCGGGTAGGCATGTTCATATCAGCTGCGTGTGCGACGGGTACGCAGCTTAGTCTAATACGTTGCGACCCTGCGCGCATCGTGTCTAGGCCGACTCGGCTCTGACCGGGAAATCGCCAGACACGATGTGCACATCCTGCTGCGGGAACGGGATCGATATGCCCTCCGCGTCGAAGCGCATCTTGACCTCGCGCATGACGTCCCAGTAGACGTCCCAGTAATCGTCCGACTCGACCCACGGCCGCACAATGAAGTTGACCGACGAATCGGCCAGTTCGTGCAGCCGTATCGTCGGCTCCGGGTCCGCAAGCACCTTGTCGTGGGCATCGATGATCTCGGTCAGTATCTTCTCGACTTTCGGGATGTCGTCCGAGTACGACACACCGAACGTCAGGTCGACACGGCGGTGTCTCTGTTCGTTCAGGTTCTTGATCACGCCACCCCAGATCATGTTGTTCGGCATGACAATGGTCTGATTGTCGAGCGTCAGGACCGTCGTATTCACCAGGCTCATCGCGCTGACCTTGCCGAATACGCCGCCGACCTCGACAACGTCACCGACGTCGAACGGCCGGTAGAACAGGATCATCATCCCGGACGCGAAATTAGACAGCGTGTCCTGCAGCGCGAAGCCAATGACGAAACCGGCGATACCGAGGCCGGCCAGCACCGGACCGAGGGAGATTCCGACCTGCGACAGCGCGACCAGCACACCGAGAATCAACACGCCATTGCGGACGCTCGATGCGATCATGCGCTTCAGCAGCAACGACAGGCGCACAGTTGTTCGATTCAGGGCCCGTTCGACCAATCCGGCCACCAGCACGGCGAGTTTTCTGGCGACGAAAATGATTGCGAAGAAAATCAGGACCTGAAACAAGAACGTCGGCCCCTCCTCTACAAAGTAGTCGAGTAGCGACTGGCCCCAACGCGACAGCAGGTTGCGAATGATCTTGAAGTCGAAGACATCCGTCGTTACGGCACCGGTGGACGTCAGCACTTGCTCCCGGAACTCGGCCGTTTCGAGCCCAAACGCTTCCATTTGCCCGACGACGCGTTCCAACGCCTGCGCCGCACTCTGCACCCGGGCGTCGGCCACACTAGCTCTCGCCTGCAATTCCGCATCCGCGGGCAGCGCCTCCGCACCCGCCCTCGCCCCGCTCGCATGATCGACTGACAGCTCGAGGAATACGGAAACATTGCGCGCCCGCTCCGCGAGCAGCACCTTGACAGCTTCGATGTCGGCAGACATGTCGATGTCGAGTTGTGCGGCCAGCTCGATGCCCGTCAGGTAAGTGTCGAAAATTCGATCGGTAGTCTCCTGAAGGTCGAACAAGCGAGCGTACGCCGCCGCCTGCTCGGCGGCCGACAGGTCCGCTGCGGGCAATGTCGCCACGTCGCGAACACGGCGCCAGGCGGTCCCACCTACTTCCCCCTGTCCGTCGAGTACTTGCTCGGCCACCGATCGCCACTTGGCGATGTCGTGGCCGGCATTCCTGGCGTCGACGACGGCGCTCAGGAAACGAAAACCGTCCTCGAGCAGATCGATCCAGGCACGGTCGAGGCGCGCGCCGAATATCAATTTCTCGGCATCACCGTCGTTCGCGGCGAGCAACTCTTCGAGACTATCGATCCGCACGCGACGCGCGCCGATTCTGTCAAAGGCTTTTTGCAGGTTCTCCGCCACGTCGCTCGGCAGCGGCGTCAATGCACTCGCTTCCGCCGGTTCGGCATCCTGCGCGCCGGCGACCGGCGAGATTACCAGCGCGATCGCCATTAACGCACCAAGGAACGGCAAGGCTCTGCCCGATGCGTTGTTGCTGTTGTTGTACATTCGACCCGTCCGATTGCTTGCGAACCGGTATGGTAACGACGGTGGACGGACGGCGCGAGTGCTTGCGCCAGCGCGAGATTCGGCCCAACATCGACATATCAGTCTTGTCGCAGGAAGACTCCGATGAATGTGCCGGCGATCGCGGCAAAATCGCTGAAAGTCCTTGGCTACACGGCGCTCGGGGCATGCATCGCGATTCTTGCCGCGGGCATCTGGCTGCTCGAGAGCCGCCCGGATCTCGACGTCTGGCACACGGCAAGGCTCGACGAGGAATTCACGGCGGACAGCGACGTGAAGTCCTTCGCCGAGTACCTCGCGCTGGAAGACCGTTTGTTCGCGCAGCTCGACGAGCTCGTGTACGACCGCGTGCCAACGGAGGCGCGGCGACTGGCGATGCGCTATCGCCGCGGCAGTCCGGCGGACCCTGTGGAGTGGCCACGTAATTGGAATCGCAGCTATGAACTGCAGCAGCCCGCTGCGCGCGCCGGCGTGCTCCTGCTGCACGGGATGTCCGACTCGCCGTACAGCCTGCGATCGATTGGCGGTGCGCTGCACGAGCGCGGCGCGACCGTCGTCAGCTTGCGCCTGCCGGGTCACGGCACCGCACCGTCCGGCCTCGTCAGAATTGCTCCCGAGGACCTGATCGCGGCCGTGCGGATCGGCGTCGAGCATACCCGGCAACTCGCCGGCAACGCGCCGGTCTACATCGTCGGTTACTCCGCGGGCGGCGCGCTCGCGGTCGACTATGCGCTCAGTGCCATCGAGAACGACGAGCTGCTCCAGGTCGACGGCATCGTGCTGGTATCCCCGGCGATCGGCGTGACGAGTGCGGCGATGCTGGCACGCTGGCAACGGCGCGCCGGCTGGATACTCGGCCTGCAAAAACTCGCCTGGAACTCGCTGGAGCTCGAATACGACCCGTTCAAGTACGGTTCGTTCGCGGTCAACGCGGCCGACGTCGTATATCAGCTCACATTTCGTATCCGTGGAGCCCTCGACAGACATGCGCGTGACGGTGAACTCGAGCGGCTGCCGCCGATCCTCGCATTCCTGTCAATCGTGGATGCGACCGTGTCGACGCCGGCGCTGATCGACAGGCTAATGGCGCGACTGCCGGCGCGCCGCGACGAACTCGTAGTATTCGATATCGACCGCAGCGAGAATATTGAACGCCTGTTAGTGGGGGACCCGACAGCCGACATAAAGACCGCAATGGGCGTCGGCAATTTGCCGTTCTCGATCAGCGTGATCACGAATCGCCATGCCAGCACCGATGAGGTGATCGTCCGGCATCAGCCGGCAAACAGCGTGGCGCGGACCGACACGCCTCTTAACGTGGCATGGCCACCGGACATCGTCTCGCTGTCACACAACGCGCTGCCATTTCCGCCGTCTGATGAAATATACGGCGCTTTGCCGCCTGCAGACCCGGACCGCCTGTATCTCGGCAACCTGTCGTTCCGCGGTGAGCGCAACCTGCTCGCAATACCGGCGTCGGCGCAATTGCGCCTTCGCTGGAACCCTTTCTATGACTACCTGGAACGACGCACCATCGAATTCATGCGCCTGGAGTGAGATTCAGAACGCGCCCAGGATATATATGGCGGGGCCAAAGTACTCGAACTCGAAACTTCCGTTCAGATCGGAACCCTTCGACTCGACGTCGGCGTTAAAGTACCGCACGCCGGCGCCGAAACCAACGTTTTCCCACGGCAGCCAGACGAAGTCTGCGTCGAGTTCGACCAGCGATCCGTCGATGCTGTCAAGCTCGATCGCGAAACCGATAATCTGGAGGCGCGCGGCGATCGACGGCGTTATTCCGTACACGAACGACCCACCGAAGTGCGGCAGCGGCGCCGTTACGTCTTCGGACTCGTTGACCGGCGACGAGCCTGCCACGCACGTTGGATTATTGGGATCCGTCACCTCACACGCCATGCCGGAAAACTGAATCGAAGCCGACAGATCGGCAATATGCAGCCCAGCCTTGAGCTGGATATCCATGCGATCGTTACTGACGAGAGAGAATCCGTAGGTCAACCGGCCGACCGTTGTGTCGAACGTCGAGTCGATCCGGCCGCCCGCCTGCACAATAATGTCGCCGATCTGAATTTCGTCGGTAATGAGCGTCTTCGTGCCCTCCCGTTCCAGATTGACGAACTCGAACTCCAGGTTATTGCGGCGCGAGATTTTCCATCGCGCGCCGCCCCAGAGCAGCGTGTCGCTATCTTCGAGCCCCAGGACTTCTTCAAAACTGAGCTCCGGGTTCTCGGGCAGGACATCGCCGCTGACCGAGATTTTGGAATCGATGCTCGGGAAAAAGCCGCCGAGATAGACCTGGAATCGTGAATCTAATAATTCGAAATGCGAATCGGCCTGCGCGGGCGTCGCCAGCGCCAACATCGACAAGATTAAAATGGATACTGCAAGCCGCATGAATCTCCCCGGGCTTTGCAGCAAAGTGGAGGTCGACAGATTATCATAGTCAGCTGACACTGGTAATCTGCCGACACTGGCTAATCGGTCGACACTGGTAATCGGTCGACACAGGGAATGAGTTTGGATGAAGCATCGATACAAGATATGGATCCTGGCCGCGCTGATCGTCGGTGGCTGTACCGCATACACTGGCGCAAAGCTCGAACAGCGCTACGGCGCGCCCGCGCCGCGCGACCGGATCGTCGACGCGGTGCCCGCAGGCGAGCCGGACTACTGGAACGACGTCAAGCCGGTCATCGAGCAGCGCTGCGTCGTCTGTCACGCTTGTTACGATGCCCCCTGCCAACTGAAGATGAGCTCGATCGAGGGAATCGAACGCGGCGCGTCTCCGGAGATCGTCTATGATCAATCGCGGCTGACGATGGCGCAGCCGACGAGGCTGTTCGAGGATGCCCAGACGGTCGGCCAATGGCGTGACCTCGGATTCCATCCGGTCCTGAACGAGCATCAGGACACACCGGAGGCGAATCGCAACGCCGGCGTCATGCACCGGATACTCACACTGAAGGCCGACAATCCGCTGCCCGACGGCGATTTACTGCCCGAAAGCTTTGATCTCGACCTCAATCGCGACCAGTTCTGCGCGAAGCCTGGTTCCTTCGACGACTATGCCCGCCGGAATCCGCTATGGGGCATGCCCTACGCGCTGCCGGGCCTGGACGACGCGGACCAGGCGACGTTGCTGCGGTGGCTGGAATACGGTGCGCTCCATACCGCACGCGAACCCTTGCCGGCGAAGTTTCGCGACGAAGTGAGCGGCTGGGAGGCGTTCCTGAACGGGGACACGCTCAAAGCACAACTGGCCGCCCGCTATATCTACGAGCACTTGTTTCTCGGCCATCTGTACTTCCCGGCGCTCGACAACCGCCGATTCTTCAAACTCGTTCGATCGGCGACACCGCCCGGCCAGCCCGTCGAGCTGATCGCGACACGCCGGCCGTTTAACGATCCCGGCGTCGAGCGTGTCTACTACCGGATCGTAGAGGAACTCGGCACGATCGTTGACAAAACGCACATGCCCTACGCGCTCGATACGACACGCCTGCAAAACTGGCAAGCGTGGTTTATCGATGCGGACTACATCGTTACCGCGCTACCTTCGTATTCGAACGAGGTCGCGTCCAACCCGTTTCTCACGTTTGATGATATACCGGTCGAATCGCGCTACCGCTTCCTGCTCGAAGAAGCGCAGTTCACGATCATGTCGTTCATCAAGGGCCCGGTCTGTCGCGGCCAGGTAGCGCTGAACGTCATCAACGATCATTTCTGGGTATTTTTCCTCGATCCGAGCGAAGAGAAAATCGAATTGGTCGAAGACTTCCTGGCCAGCCAGCAGGAAAACATCGAGTTACCGGCGAGCTCCGAGAGCATATTCCGGCCGATTGCGCACTGGCGCCGCTACTCGCGCCAGCAAGTCGCGTTGCTGAACGCGATGGACAAGTACCTGAGCGAGCGTTTCACCAATCCCGGCGACATCGATCTCGACGTCGTCTGGGACGGCGACGGCAACAACCCGAACGCCGCGCTGACCGTGTTCCGGCATTTCGACAGCGCCACAGTCGAAAAGGGTCTGATAGGCAAGCCGCCGAAAACGGCCTGGTTGATCGGCTATACGCTGCTGGAAAGGATCCACTATCTCCTCGTTGCCGGCTACGATGTATTCGGCAACGTGGGTCACCAGTTAGTCACCCGCATCTACATGGATTTCCTGCGCATGGAAGGCGAACTGTCCTTCTTGCTGCTGTTGCCGCAGGAGGCACGCGACCGGGAAAGAGCGTTCTGGTATCGCGAGGCTGACGAGGAGATCATGCAGTATATGAACCTGCCGCGGTTCGAGAGCAAACTGACCCCGAAGATCGATTTTAAGACGGACGACGAAAAAACCGAGCTGTTCGGGCTCCTGCAAAACCATCTGCAGACGGTTCTGCCGACCCGGCACGATCTTGCCGCATTGAGCGACCCCTCAGTCGAAAGCTCCCTGGCCAAACTGGAAGGGCTGGTCGGACAAGGCGTGACACTGATGCCGCAGACGGTGTTCGTCGAGATTGTCGGCAAATCAGGCAGCGAGCACGTCACTCTCGTGCGCAACAATTCTCACCTGAATATCACCTCGCTGTTCGGCGAGAAGCAGTTCCGCAAGCCGGATGAGGACACGCTATCCGTCGTGCCGGGATTCATCGGCTCCTATCCGAACGCGTTACTCGTCGTCAACGACTACGACATCGAACGATTCGTCGACATGATTTCCACGCTGAGCACCGAGGGTGACTACGCGCGCTTGCTCGACAACTATGGCGTGCGCCGAACGAACCCGAATTTCTGGCAGCACAGCGACGCGATCCACGCGGCCTACCTGCGGAATGCGCCCGTCGAGCACGGCCTGTTCGACTACAACCGGCTGGAGAACCGCTGACGAATCGTAGCGACCGGACCGCTGGTCAATCCGCGGCAAGCTGACACAGCCGGCCGTCGTCGCGCGGCGCGACCACGCGACCCACTACGTTGGCGCTCGCGAATCCGGCATCGCGCAGCCGCCTGACGCATTCGACTGCGTGCTGCGGGCTGACCGCGGCGAGCAATCCGCCCGAGGTCTGCGGATCGAGCAATGCGCGCAGGCGCGCGTCGTCAAACACGCCAGTATCAATCTCGCCGAGTACGCGCTCGTTCGCCGCGTGCAGAGAGCTCGCGA
>JBPCXI010000225.1:0-20225 GCA_051008895.1 Gammaproteobacteria bacterium
CAAATTCTTGCGCAAGCGCTGGCCGACGGTGGCGCGGCGATCGACGCCGGCGACGCGCCGGTCGCGGTGCGAAACTTCGAGCTGGCGCTCGCGGTCGATGCGGTAAACGCGGAAGCGCGCGCGGGGCTCGAGCGCGCGGGCCGGCTCGACGAGGTGCTGGAACTCATGCGTGTGGCAACGGACACGGAGTCGGCCGGCGAACTGGCCGCCGCCGCGGCACTGTATGAGCAGGCGTTGGCCATCGATCAGGCATGGACGCCGGCGCGCGAGGGTTTGTCGCGAACGCGCGCGGGCGTCGCGCGCCTGGGCTATGAAACGCGGATGGCGGCAGGATTCGCCGCTCTGGCGGGCGAGGAATACGATCGTGCCCGTCAGGAGTTTGCCGCCGCGCTGCGCATTCGGCCCGGCAACGCCGATGCGCAGGCCGCGATCCGCCAGGTCGATGAGGAACTGCGAATGGCGGACGTCATTCGCCTGCAGGCGCGCGCGCGGATCGCGGAGGCGGGAGAGGATTGGGCAACTGCGGTTGCACGTTACGAGGAGATACTGGCCAAGGATTCGGCGGTGACCTCGGCTCGAAAGAACCTCGAACGCGCCAAGGCGCGCCGGCAACTCGGCGAACTTCTGGATCTCGCGATCTCGAAGGCTGACGAATTCAATGACGACCGCATCGCGCGTGAGGCGCGCGCGGTGCTCGAGCGCGGCGCGGCGGTCAACGATTCCGGCCCGGTACTTGAGGATCAGACCGAACGGTTGCGGGAATTGCTGCGTGTCGCGGCGATACCGGTGCCGGTAGTTTTCCAGTCTGACAATCAGACCGAGGTAGTAATATACAAAGTCGGTAGCCTCGGCATGTTTCAGTCCCGCACGCTCGACCTGAAGCCGGGCCGTTACGTTGCGGTCGGCAGTCGCGAAGGCTATCGCGACGTGCGGCGGAGTTTTCAGGTGATGCCGCAGGGAACCGATGCACCGATCGTAATGAGCTGCGAGGAGCCGATTTGAGTCGCAACATCATCGTCGTCGATTCGAATGGCGAGCGTCCCGTACCGGCCGAAAAACTCCCGCTGAGCATTGGCAGTCATGTAACCGCCGACGTCAGGGTTCCCGGCCCGGTTACCGACGGCAATCGCGCGCTTATCGATCTGCTGGACGACCGCCCGTTCCTGCAAACAGCAGGAAAGGAGGGCGTGGAGGTCAACGGCGAGGCTTTGACGCGGAATCGCTGGCTCGAGGCCGGTGACGTAATAACGATTGCCGGCGTTAGCATCAGCTGCGAGTTGACTCCGGACAATGCACGCCTTGTCGTCGATTCGACGGCGCTGGAATACCCGACGTTGCCGCCGGAGATCGTGACCGGCGCGATCGAGCAGCCCGAGCCGATTGCACCGGTCCGGCCGACGTCGCCGCCGCAGCTGCGCGAGCCGCAAAGCGGCGGCAGCCAGCGCCTCAGATACATCGGGATGGGTGCGCTTGGCCTGCTGCTCGCGGTTGCGGCCTATCTGTTTACCGCTCAGGCAGTGCTGATCGAAGTCGATCCGCCCGGCGCGGAAATACGCGTTGTCGGCGGCCTGCTGTCGCCGAAGGTCGGCGGCCGTTATCTCCTGCATCGGGATACGTACCGCATCCTCATGACGGCCGACGGTTATCACCCGCTGCGCGAAGAAATAGAAATCGACGATTCGCCGAACCAGTCATTCGAATTCTCGTTGCGCAAGTTGCCCGGCAGGCTGGCGATATCGACGGTGCCCGTCGTGCCCGCGCGATTGTCTATCGACGGTGAGGAAGTTGGGGAACTGCCCGGCGGCGAATTCATCGCGGAGCCCGGTGAGCACGAATTGACCATTGCCGCGGAGCGCTTCCTGCCGCTGGCCACTACGGTCGAGGTCGAGGGCCGCGACGTTTTGCAGCCGATCGAGCTGCAGCTCGAGCCCGGCTGGGCAGACGTGACCGTCAAGACGACGCCCGGCGACGCGGAGATATTCGTCGACGACGAGTCCGTCGGCCGGACGCCGGCGACCGTTGAAATAATGGCCGGCAACCGGACGCTCGTCATTCGCAAGGACGGCTATAAATCCGTGACGCGCGAACTCGACGTCGAGCCCGGCGTCGAGCAGGCTCTGACCGATGTGGAGCTGGCCGAGGCGGACGGGCTGCTGACGGTGATCAGCTCGCCGGTCGGCGCGGCGGTCAGCGTCGACGGCCGGTACCGGGGAACGACGCCGGTCGAAGTTGAACTCGCCCCGGGCCGTCGTTACAAAGTCATCGCATCCAAAGCGGGATTCGGGACCATCAGCCGCAACGTAACGATGGAGTCGCGTAGCGGCCGGACGATTCGCATCGCTCTCGAGGCGCGGATCGGCATCCTGCGCGTGAGCGCCGAACCACCAGACGCTGAGCTGATCGTCGACGGTGAATCTCGCGGCGTCGCCAACCAGGAGTTGTCGTTGCCGGCGCGACCGCACCGGATCGAGATTCGCAAAGCGGGTTACGAAACGTATAGCACCGAAATCAGCCCGCAGCCGGGGTTGCCGGAGAGTATCGAGGTGCGCTTGTTGACGCCGAAGGAAGCCGTGCTGGCCGCGACACCGAGCACGCTGCAAACAGGCGACGGCACCAGCATGGTTCTGGTGCGTCCGGGCGGAGAGTTCGAAATGGGCGCGCCGCGCCGGGAGCAGGGTCGCAGGCCCAACGAAGCGACGCATCGTGTGAGTCTGACGCGGCCGTTCTATATCGCGAAGACTGAGGTGACCAACTCGCAGTTTCAGGCATTCAAGCCGAAGCATACGTCCGGCGCGGAGAAGTACCGTCAGCTCGCGACCGGCAATCATCCGGCCGTGATGCTGAGTTGGGAAGAGGCCACCGGCTACTGCAACTGGCTGAGTTCCAAGGATGGCTTGCCTCCCGCCTATGTATTCGAGAACGGTGCGATCACCCTCGCCACGCCGCCGACCATCGGTTACCGGCTGCCGACTGAGGCGGAATGGGCGTGGGCCGCGCGGTTCAGCGGCGGCGGCGGGCAGCGCAAGTATCCGTGGGGTGACAAGATGCCACCCACCGAAGACGCCGGGAATTTCGCCGACAAGTCGGCACGATCCGTACTGCCGAACGTGCTGGTCAACTACAGCGACAGATTCCCGATAACGGCGCCGGTCGGCAGCTTCCGGCCTAGCCCGATTGGCCTGTACGACCTCGGCGGCAACGTGGCCGAGTGGGTCAACGATCGCTATTCGGTGTACACGCAGTCGAAAGGCGTCGAAGTCGATCCGCTCGGACCCGACAAAGGGCAGTATCATGTTATCCGCGGCTCCGGATGGAGGCACTCGAGCATTAGTGAACTGCGTTACGCTTATCGTGATTTTGGCAATCGCGGCCGCCTCGACGTCGGCTTCAGGATCGCGCGCTATGCAGAAGCGGCCGCGGAGTAGGCGATGGCGAGATATCTGAGTCTCGTATTTCTGCTGCTGGCGTGCCTTGCCGCGGTGGCGATTGCGCAGCAGTCCGGCGATGCGGAGACCGGCGCGGAACAGGAGGCCGGCGAGGATGCCGGGACTTCGCCGACCACGGTGATCGACGAACTGACGCAGGCGGAAATCGATGCCGAGCTGGCGAAGGCCGAGAAGGTCCTGGAGGATCCGGACGACGTGAAGGAATATATTGAAGACAAGCCGCTGCCGGCTGATTTGCCGCTGGCGATTCCGTCGGATTTTTGAATTGAGACCTACCGCATATGAAGAGTAATTTTTCCACCGAATTCGTCTTCCAGGCGTTCTCGCTGATCATTTCGATCATCGTCGTACACGCGTTTTATGTCGGCGCCGTGCGACCGAACGCGGCCGCCGTGCTCGAGGAGGAGGCCATTCTGATCGCGGAAGATCCTGACTACGTGCCCGAACGCTCGGTGTTCGTGATCGTCAAGGACTTCGAGCAGGAGGCTTGTTTCGTATTGATGTTCTGGGCGCTCGGCATCATGGGTTACAAGGCGTGGTCCGCGAAACAGGAGCGCGATCTGCTGGACCTCGACCTCGTCCCGATCGCCGACGGCGTGCGGGTATTGCCCGATGACAGCCGGGAGTATTCCCGGCAGCTGCAGGCGCTGCCGGAAACGCAGCGGCGCTTGCTGCTGCCGCGGGCGTTGCTGGCAGCGCTGCAACGCTTCGGCGCAACGCGTAACGTGCAGGACGTATCGTCGTCGACCAATACGATGGTCAACATGGAAGCCGAACGCCTGGAGTCGGAACTGTCGATGATTCGTTATATCGCATGGGCGATTCCGTCGATCGGGTTCATCGGCACCGTGCGCGGCATCGGTGCGGCACTCGGTCTCGCGCATCGCGCAGTCGACGGCGATATCAGCGGCGTGACCCAGAGTCTGGGCACGGCGTTCAATTCCACCTTCATCGCGCTGTTGATCAGCATCTTCCTGATGTTTCTCGTGCATCAGCTGCAGCTACTGCAGGAGAGGCTGATTTTCGACGCGGAAGCGTATGTCGATCAGAACCTGATCCGGCACATGCAGTCTGACTAGCCGGCAGCTGCGGCGTTTCCAATGGCATTGTTTGCGATCGATCTGAACGACGCGGCAATTACCGTGGTTGGCCCGGACGGGATCGCAATGGCCGAGCCGGGGTACGCGCCTGGGTATGCGGCGACCGTCGACGGGCGATTGCTGTTCGGCATGGACGCATGGAAGGAATCCCGATTACACCCGCGGAGCACAGCGAACGGATTCTGGAGCGACTTCTCGGAGGATCCGCTGGCACGCGAGTTTGCCGGTTGCTCAAGCTCGGCGGACCTCGCGCACGTTCATCTCGAGGCGCTGCTCGCCGGATTACCGTCCCGACCTGCGGCGGCGCTGATCGTCGTGCCGCCGAACTGGACTACGCGGCAGCTCGGCCTGCTGCTCGGCATTGCGGAGGACATCGCGTTGCCGATACGCGGTCTCGTCGACCCGGCCGTCGCGGCGACGCGCGGCGAGTACGCCGGGCACCGATTGTTGCATATCGACAGCGGCCTGCAGTCATCGACGATCACGCGCCTCGATCAGCACGGCCGCGTGTCGCTCGGCGAGCGGCAGGTCGTCGAGCGGGTTGGCATTATGCAGCTCGAGCGCGCATGCGTTACGTTTATCGCCGGACGTTTTCTGCAGGCGACTCGTTTCGATCCGGCGCACGATGCGCGCAGCGAACAATATCTGTACGACAATCTGTATGCGTGGATTCGCGACGTGGACCGGCAAGAGGAGGTCGGTCTGACGATCGAATTCGGTGCGAACGAGTTCGGCACGACGATCCGCCGCGCAGACCTCGCGGCGCGCGTCGCTGACGCATTCGAGCCGGTGGCGCGCCAGATACGCAGCTCGGTCAGCGCGGGTGAGCAAGTCGCAATTCAGGTGTCCGCGCGCCTTGCGGAGTTTCCCGGCGTGGTCGAGGCGCTGGCGAAATTGCCGCAGGCCAGCGTTTTCGTGCTGGATCAGGCAGCCGGGGCGATCGGAGCGCTGCAGCGCGAACAATGTTTCATGCCGACCGGCGGCGGGGTTGGGCTGACGACGACGTTACCGTGGGATCGAACGGTCGCTGTGGCGCAGGATTCGAGCGTACCGGCAGACTTCGAGCCCGAGATCGTCGAGCCGACCCACGTATTTTACGGCGGTAATGTTTACCGACTCACGAGCGCCCCGTTCAACATCGGGGTTGAACTTGCGGCCGGCGAATACGGTCTACAATTGGGTGCATCGCTTGGCGGCGTATCACGCAGGCACTGCAGCATTCGACGCGGTCAGAACGGCGTTGAACTCGCGGACCATAGCCGCTTCGGCACGAAGCTGAACGGCCACGCGATCGACGGCGCCGTCGTACTGCAGGCGGGCGACATTGTTACGATCGGCAGTCCGCCGGTGCAATTGCGCCTCGTGCGCGAAATCGGTAGCCGGGACTAGGCGCATGGCGCGAAAGAGATTTAACGTATTCAACCTGTCTTTCCTCGACGTGATGGCGTGTGGCCTCGGCGCGATTGTGCTGTTCTACATGATCATCAACGCGCAGGTGTCGCGGCGTGCCGATCAGGCCAATGAAACGTTGCTGGCCGAGTCGACGATGCTTGAAGAAGAGGTGCTGGACGGGCGCAAGGATCTGATACGCGTGCGCACCACACTCGAGGCCAAGGAAGAGGAGCGGCTCGCAAGGGATACCGAGGCGGATCGTTTACGCGAGGAGCTCGAGCGACTGCTGGCCGAGCTGGCCGCGTCCGAGAAAAGCACGGTCGCCCAGACCGAGAGTATCGAACAACTGGAGGCTGACATCGAGCGCCTCGAAGACGCCAAGCGGCGCCTGTCGGCCGAGGCCGCGGACCGCGCGCCGGAATCCGGCCGACGGGTCCGTACGTTTGTCGGCGACGGCAACCGTCAGTACCTGACGGGCATGAGGATGGGCGGCAGCCGCGTACTGTTCCTCGTCGACGCATCGACGAGCATGCTCGGCCGTTCCTACGTAAACGTCGTGCGCTTCCGTAATATGCAGCCGTCGCGCAAACGCCTTGCGCCGAAATGGCAGCAGGTCGTAAACAGCGTCGACTGGCTCACCACTCAGCTTTCGCCGGGCATCAAATTTCAGCTCTACGTCTTCAACGAGCAAGCCAATAGTGTGGTCGACGGTAGCGACGGCAAGTGGATTGACGTGAAAGACGGGAGCGAGCTCAGTGAAGCAGTTGATGCACTGCGACTCGTCACGCCGGAGAAGGGTACTAGCCTGATCAATGCGTTCTCTCGCATCAGCGAACTCGACCCGCTGCCCGACAACATCTATTTGTTGACCGACGGGCTGCCGACGCAGGGCAAGGTGCCGCCGAATGAGGTCGTGCGGGTCAAGGAGAGTCGTCGCATCGACTATTTCGAGAAGGCCGTGCGGCAATTGCCGCGGAAGGTGCCGGTCAATATTTTGTTGTATCCAATGGTTGGCGATCCCGCCGCGGCCGGGTTGTTCTGGCAGCTGGCGATTGCGAGTAATGGTTCGCTGCTGACGCCGTCGCGTGACTGGCCGTAGACGCCGAACGATGGTCGCATTGCTATGAAGAAGAAAAATCGCGAAACAGAGACCTTCAGCCTGTCGTTTCTCGACGCGGTGACCTGCGCATTCGGGGCCGTCATTCTGCTGCTGGTGTTGACGAAAATCTATGAGCCGCAGACGATCGAGCGCAGCAAGCAGGAGCTCGCCGGGCTGATCGCCGCGTTGCAGAAGGAGTTGTTCGATCTGCGCGGCGAGACGGCCGTGCTCAATCGCGAGATGGTTACCGTCGACGATCAGCTGGCGAAGTCGCGCCAGGCGGTCGCGACGCTGCGCGGCGACGTGTCCGATGTTCGCGGCCAGTTCGAGGCGTCCCAGGACAGCGCCGACGTCGATAGCGAGCAGCGCGGCGAACTGGTTGCTGCGCGGCAAATGTTGACCGAGGAAATGAAACGCCTGCTCGCGAATTATCAACCCGCTGACAACGAAACGACCGTTGGCGGCATTCCGGTCGACAGTGAGTACATCATTTTCGTCATCGATACGTCCGGCAGCATGTTCCAGGGCCCTTGGCGGTTGGTACTCAAGAAAATCGAGGAGACGCTGTCGGTCTACCCGGAGGTCAAGGGCATTCAGGTGCTGAACGACGAAGGACGGTATATGTTCTCGTCGTACGCCGGCAAATGGATCCCCGACTCGCCGACCGCGCGTCGGAATATCATCAGCCGCCTGGCCAACTGGAATCCGTACAGCGATTCGAGTCCGGTCGAGGGGATATCCGAGGCGATAAACACGTTCTACGAGCCGGGCAAACCGATCAGTATTTTCGTATTCGGGGATGACTTCCCGCGCGGGCAGGTCGAGGCGGTTGCCCGCTTCATCGACAGAGTCAACAAAACAAACGCATCAGGCGATCGGCTGGTCCGCATTCACGGGGTTGGATTTCCGACACAGCTGGCGGGCGGGCGCACGCGCAATGCGCAGCAGTTTGCGAACCTGATGAGGACGCTGTGCGAGCGCAACGGCGGATCGTTCGTCGCACTGACGTATTTGAACTAGACGGCGTCTGAATCGCGGAGAAATGCAGAGATGGCCATGACCAAAGATTTACTCAATCGTCGTTGTGAGCCCTGCGAGGGTGGCGTGCCGCCGCTGGAGCCGGAAGCGGTGCAGGAGTTGCGCAAGGCCCTCGACGGCAACTGGCAGGTGACAGACGACGGCAAGTCGATCGTGCGGACGTTCGATTTCGCGGGCTATCATCGGACGATTTCTTTCGTCAACGCGCTCGCGTGGATTGCCGAGAGCGAAGGCCATCATCCCGACCTCGGGGTGCACTACGGCAAGGTTGAGGTGCTGTATACGACGCACGCGATCGGCGGGTTATCGGAAAACGACTTCATCTGCGCCGCGAAAATCGATCGGCTGCGGAACTAGAGCATTGCCTTTAGAACATAGCCCCTGGAACATCGCGCCTAGAACATAGCTGACGGACCGACTTCGCCGTCGTCGTCGTCGTCCTCACGACGATTCTTGATGAAATCGCCGGTGATCATCTTGTCGTATGCCATGCCGGGCCCGACCATTGGAAAGACCATGGCGTCGGGATCGATGATCACCTCGAGAAACGCAGGTCCGTCGAACTCGATGAATTCCTTGACGACCTTTTCCACGTCGTTCTTTTGCTCCAGCCGCACCGCGAAATCAAAACCGTCAGCCTGCGCAGCCTTGATGAAGTCTTTGCGATGCAGCGACTTGTCGGTCGCCGAAAAACGGCCTTTGTAATACAGCTTCTGCCACTGTCTGACCATCCCGTCGCCGTAGTTGTTGAGCACGACGACCTTGACGGGCAGGTCGTAGGTGGTGACCGTCTCGAGTTCGCCGAGATTCATCCGGATGCTCGCATCGCCGTCGATATCGATGACCAGCCGGTCCGGACGCGCAAACTGCGCGCCAATCGCCGCTGGCAGGCCGAATCCCATCGTACCCATGCTGCCCGATGTCAGCCACAGTCGCGGTTCGCGAAAATCGAACCCCTGGGCTGCCCACATCTGGTGCTGGCCGACGCCGGTCGTGATGATTGCGTCGCCCTGCGTATGCTTGTTCAGTTCCTCAATGACATAGTCGGGCTGGATAAGCGCGCTGTCACGGTCGTAGTTTTGCGCGTACGTCGATTTCAGCGCCGCGATTTCCTCGTGCCAGATCGGCAGCCGAGTCTTGATATCGTGCCGGTCCCCATACGCGATCAGCGCCTGCAGATCGCGATTCAGGATGCCGACGTGATACCAGTCGACATTCTTGACCTTGCCGATCTCCGACGGGTCGACGTCGAAATGCGCGAGTCGCTTCGCGCTCGGCGCAAACTTCTCGGGCACTCCCGCGACGCGATCGTCGAAACGCGCGCCGACAGCGATCAGGAAATCGCAGTCGTCGACCGCGTAGTTCGCAAAAGCAGCGCCGTGCATGCCGAGCATGCGTAACGACAGGTCGCTGGTCGTATCCTGCGCGCCAATGCCCATCAGCGTCGTCGTAATCGGTATCCCGAAGCGATCCGCAAACGTTCTCAGCGAAGCCGAGGAATCGCTGTTGACGACGCCGCCCCCCGCATAAATCAGCGGGCGCTCCGAACGTGCCAGCATGTCGAAGAATACCTTTGCCGTGCCGGCGGTCAGAACGTTTTCTTCGACCGCGCGCATGCGCTGGCGATAGCCGACGATCGGTAGCAAGCCGGTGCCCTCGAATTCGCCGACCCAGTTCTGCACGTCTTTCGGCACGTCTACGACGACCGGTCCGGGTCTGCCGGTGCGGGCAATTTCGAACGCGGTACGCACGGTGGCCTCGAGTTTGTGCGGGTCGGTCACGAGGAACACATGTTTCGCGACCGCCGAGCCCATAACCGCTGAAATCGGGGCCTCCTGGAATGCGTCCGTGCCGATCGCTGCCGTCGGGACCTGGCCGCAGATCACGACGATCGGTATCGAGTCGGCCATGCAGTCGCGGACCGGCGTAACGGTATTGGTCG
Organism: Gammaproteobacteria bacterium; assembly: GCA_051008895.1. Taxonomy (GTDB): domain Bacteria; phylum Pseudomonadota; class Gammaproteobacteria; order Steroidobacterales; genus SMWD01. Next base: position 10,018 of record JBPCXI010000225.1, read on the forward strand.
CGCCGGGACCCGACGTCACCATGACGACGCCGACCTCGCCGCTCGCGCGAGCGTATCCGGACGCCATGAAGCCGGCCCCCTGCTCGTTGGCCGGCACGATCAACGGCATTGGCACGCCGCCGTTGTCGTCGCGGTTGTCGTCGTTGTAACGAAAGACTGCGTCGTAGGTCGGGAGGATCGCGCCGCCACTGTAGCCGAAAATCGCGTCGACGCCTTCGTCGGCGAGTACCTGTACGATCATTTCCGCGCCGGTCATGCGCTTGCCGGCACGCGGGTGTGCGGTCGTTTCGATTGTCGGTGACGGACTTGCCATAACGTTGGAAGGCGCTTTGTGCGGGTCTATGAGGATCGAGTTGTTGTGTTTTCGCGAGTTTCGAACAAATGAGGGTCCATTGCAATAGCAAACATTCTGAGCGAGTATTGCCAATCTTCTAAATCTTAAGGCTTTTTTCGGCACCTCCGGCGAAAACCAGCGATGCGACACGTGATTTCCATACTGCTGCAGAACGAAGCCGGCGCGCTCGCGAGGGTCGCGTCGTTGTTCTCGACGCGCGGCTACAACATCGAATCGCTCAGCGTCGCGCCGACCGAGGACCCGCAGGTCTCGCGATTGACGCTGGTTTCGATCGGGTCCGATCAGGTCATTTCACAGATTACGCAGCAGCTGTTCAAACTCGTCGATGTCGTAAATATTGCCGATATGACACTTGGCGATCATATAGAGCGCGAGCTGCTGCTGCTCAAGCTGCGCGTAGACACGGAGCACGGCGATAAGGTCCGGGACATGGCGCGCGAGCTTAAGGCCCGTGTGCTCGACGACGCTTTGCGGAACTACACCGTGGAAGTCACCGGCAGCAGCGGCCAGCTCGATGAATTCATCGATCGCGTCGGCAACTGCGGCGATATCCTGACGGTCGTGCGCTCGGGGCCGCTGTCGCTCGCGCGGGGCCAGCAGGTGTTGAGCGCGACAATCTGACCTGCGCTGCGGCAGCCATGAACTCTGTTAGCGATCACGAGATCACGCGACCCGCGTTGGCCGACGCCGGCCGCGTGGTCATCAAGATAGGCTCGTCGCTGCTGGTCGATGCGGAGACGGGCCGTCTGAACCGTCGCTGGCTCGAATCCCTCGCCGACGAGGTTGTGCGCCTGCGCGAACGGGGCCAGCAGGTACTGATCGTGTCGTCCGGCGCGATCGCGCTGGGGCGTCGCTACCTCGGCCTGTCGCCGGCGCAATCGCGACTCGAGGATCACCAGGCCGCCGCCGCCGCCGGCCAGGTGCTGCTCGCGCATGCGTACCAGGACCTGCTGGACGATCGCGGCGTTCGCATCGCGCAGATTCTGCTGACGCTGGACGATACCGAGGATCGCCGTCGGTATCTGAACGCGCGCAGTACGCTGGCGACGCTGCTGAAGCTCGGCGTCGTGCCGGTGATTAACGAGAACGATACCGTCGCGACGCAGGAGATTCGCTACGGCGACAACGATCGTCTCGGCGCCCGCGTCGCGGAAATGGTCAGTGCGGACTGCCTCGTGCTGCTGTCCGACGTCGACGGGCTGTATAGCAGCGACCCGAGTTCGGATACGGACGCCGAGCTGATCGCCGAGGTGCGTGAGATTACCGCCGATATCGAGGCGCGGGCCGGTGCGTCCAGTACGCCGTTCGGATCCGGCGGCATGGTCACCAAGCTGGCCGCGGCCCGCATCTGCATGGCCGCAGGCTGTGCGACGCTAATTGCGAACGGCCATCGGCTCGAGCCGATGCGGGCGATCGAAGCTGGCGCGCCGTGCACCTGGTTCATCCCGCGCAAGTCCCCGCGCGCGGCGCGCAAGCAATGGATAGCGGGCAGCCTGACGTCGCGTGGCAAGCTCATGATCGACGCGGGTGCGGAACGTGCACTCGCGAGTGGCAGTAGCCTGCTGCCGGTCGGCGTCGTCGGCGTCGAAGGCGATTTCGAGCGTGGCGATGCGATTTCCGTCGTCAGCAGTGATGGCCGCGATATTGCGCGCGGTCTTGCCGCGTATTCGAGTGCGGATGCTCGCACTATCCAGGGCCGACGCAGCGAGGAGATCGATTCGCTGCTTGGTTACGGCGGGCGAGATGAGATAATACATCGCGACGATCTGGTCCTGATGGATGGATGACATGAGCGTGACGAGCGAGCAAATGAATACGGACACCGCCGCAGCGATGGAGCGCATCGGGCGGCAGGCCCGTGCCGCCGCGAGTGAGCTCGCGAAGGCCGGGGCGGGCGAGAAGGTTGATGCGTTGCACGCGGCGGCCGCGACAATTCGTGAGCGTGCCGCCGCGATCTTGCAGGCGAACGCGCTCGACATGGAGACGGCCCGCGCGCGCAGTATCCCGGCGGCGATGCTCGACCGCTTGCTATTGAACGAAGAACGCGTCGAGGCGATGGCTGTCGGCGTGGAGCAGGTCGCCGCGCTCGACGATCCGATTGGCACGACCATTGCGGACTGGGACCGGCCGAACGGTCTGCGTATCCAGCGCGTGCGTGTGCCGCTCGGCGTTATCGGCATCATTGACGAGAGTCGGCCGAACTTGACGGCCGACGCCGGCGCGCTGTGCCTGAAGTCCGGGAACGCGGTGATCCTGCGCGGCGGCTCGGAGAGTTTTAATTCGAGCACGGCGATTCAGGCGTGTTTCGAGCATGCGCTGACGGAGACGGGACTGCCGGCGGCCGCGATTCAGATTGTGCCGACCCGGAGTCGCGACGCGGTGGGTATGATGCTGGCCGGGCTGGACGGCTGTGTCGACGTCATCGTTCCGCGCGGCGGCAAGAACCTGATCGCACGCGTGCAGCAGGATGCGCGCGTCCCGGTCATCGGCCATCTCGAGGGCCTCTGTCACGTCTACGTGCATCCTTCCGCCAATGTGAAAATGGCGACGGACATCGTGCTGAACGCAAAGATGCGTCGCACCGGTATTTGCGGTGCGGCGGAGTCGCTGTTGATCGATCGCGACGCGCTCGGTACGCACCTGCCCGCGATTGTTGATGCACTGGCGGCCGCTGGTTGCGAGCTGCGCGGCGACGAAGATGCGCGCGCGATCGATGCACGCATCGTTCCCGCAACGGACGAGGACTGGACGACGGAATACCTCGACGCGATCCTGTCCATTCGCACGATCGCCGGCATCGATGCGGCGATCGCGCACATCGAGACCCACGGCTCCGGGCACACGGATGCGATCGTTGCCGAGGATCGCAATGTCGTCGAGCGATTCTTCAGTCAGCTCGACAGCGCAATACTGATGCACAACGCATCGACGCAGTTCGCCGACGGCGGCGAATTCGGCATGGGCGCGGAGATCGGTATCGCAACGGGCCGGATCCACGCGCGTGGCCCGGTCGGCGCGGAGCAGCTGACGAGCTTCAAATACGTCGTCCGCGGTAGCGGTCAGACCCGCCCGTAATTGGTGGCCGATACCAATCCAAGCCACGATTTTGACCTGATTGTCATCGGTGGCGGCGTCAACGGCGCCGGCATCGCCCGTGACGCGGCCCTGCGCGGCCTGCGCGTCTGTCTGCTGGAGCAGGCGGATCTGTGCCACGGCACGAGCCGCTGGTCCAGTCGCCTGATCCACGGCGGTTTGCGGTATCTGGAGCACTTCGAGTTGTCGCTCGTGTACGAATCGCTGCACGAGAGGGAGGCACTGCTCAAGACCGCGCCGCACCTGGTCCGCTCGCTCGAATTGCTCATCCCGATTTACCGCGGTGGGCGCCGGGGCAGGTTTGTCATCGCGTGCGGCATGTGGCTCTACGACCTGCTGTCGATCGGCAAGTCGGTGCCGCGGCACCGGATGCTCGATGCCGAGGAGGCGCTGGTCGCGATGCCGTTGCTCAATCCTGCGGCACTGACAGGTGCGGCCTGCTACTACGACGCGCAGGTTGTATTCGCGGAGCGCCTGATCGTCGAGAACGCGCTCGCCGCGCGCGACGCCGGCGCATCAATCCGCACCTACAGCCGCGTCGACCGAATACTGATCGAGGACCGCCGCGTGCGCGGCGTTCGCTACACGGACTTGCGTACCGATCGGCAACATGATGTCACCGCGACCGTGGTCGTCAACGCGGCCGGTCCGTGGGTCGATTCGGTTCTCGACAAGCTCGACGCCGACGTGCCCGACTTCATGGGCGGGACGAAGGGTACCCATATCGTCGTGCCGAAGTTTCCGGGCCACCCGCGGATTGCGGTTTACTCGGAGGCGGCGTCCGACGGGCGGCCCTTTTTCATCATCCCGTGGAACGGGATGTTGCTGATCGGGACCACGGATATTCGCCACGAAGGTAGTCCGGCGGACGCGTCGGCGGATGCAGGCGAAATTCGTTACCTGCTCGATGAGACGAATCGCGTGTTTCCCGGCGCCAATCTCGACGAATCCAAGATTCACTATCACTATTGCGGCGTGCGACCGCTGCCGAAAAAGCCGAAGAAATCTACAGGCGCAATTACGCGCAAGCACATCATCCGCCATCACCGGCGCGTCGCGAATGGCCTGTACTCCGTGATCGGGGGCAAGCTAACGACCTACCGCAATCTCGCCGAGATCGTGACGGATCGCGCCGTTCGCCGTATCGGCAGGCGCGCCGCCGCATGCGTGACGAAGAAGGCGCCGCTTCCCGGCGCAGCCGGCGATCACGGCGCGACCGTCGATGCACTCGACGCCTGCGATGCGATCGCGCCCGAGGCTCGCGCACACCTGCTGCAGGTATACGGCTCCCGCGCGACCGCGATAAAGAAACTGATTGATGAAAACCGGGAGCTCGGCGCACGCATCTGCCCGCACAGTCACGCGATTGCCGCCGAGGTTGTGTTCTGTTTCCGCGAAGAACTCGCGACAACAATAGCCGATGTCATGTTGCGCCGAACGATGATCGGTTTATCCGAGGACCTCGGCCGGGCCGCGCTGCCACGTGCAATCGAGGTCGCGAGAAAGTATCTCGGTTGGAGTCAGCAACGCGCCGACGAAGAAGAGCGGCGATACCTGCGCGAGATTGATCGACTGACGCATTGAACTTTTTTTCACGCTAATGTCAAAAGGCATTGACAGTGTAAACACACGAGCGTAAAGTCCGCCGCCCTATGAAAACTTACCGACAAAATTTGATTCACGATTACGCGCCGACGTGCGCGACGAACGATCGTGAAGTTTTTGATCGCGGCCTGAATTGGCCTCGCGATCGCGGTCTCGCTCGGCCTGCGGAAAGTGCAGGTGCCGGCGGCGCCACAGGAGATTTGATTAGATAGCCTTGCGAACAATGTGTCGGAAGGCTGTCCGCATGCAGCCTTCCGACCAGGGAACGAGAAGCCCCGGTTGGCGTATGCAACCGGGGCTTTTTCTTGCCTGCGAGAAATGGCCCCGGGATTCGTCGTTGGGCGAATCTCGTTCTTTAACAATGCGGATTACCTGATAGGGAGGCCATGGGGTCAGACCCCGCCCGTCGACTTGCTGTAGTTCAGCAACCGAATGGGGTCTGACTCCGAGCCCTCCCGACTTTGCCGGCCTGGCTTTAATGGCAAGAAGCGGCTGCCTGGTAAGCAGCAGAAAGAGGTTCGATTCCTCTGACCGGCACCACACATGCACTGGTAGCTCAGACGGCAGAGCGCCTGGTTGAAGCCCAGGAAACGGAGTCTCGAAACCTCCCCGGTGCGCCAGATTATTCCGGTTTAGCTCAACGGTAGAGCGGCCGCCTGTTAAGCGGCCAGGTGCAGGTTCGAATCCCGCAGCCGGAGCCAATCATCGGGGGTGTTTCTGAGAAAGCGAACGCCTTGCAAGCGCGTGCAGGCCGGTTTGATTCCGGCCGCCTCCATTCAATGACGAGCGGCTTTCAGGCTGCACGAAGTCGGCCTGAAAGACCTCCTCGGAATTAATGCCGGAAAACCACCGGTTTTCTCGGCGCTCAATTTCAATAGGCCTCGTTAGCTAAGCGACCAAAGCAGCGGACTGTCCATCCGAAGATCACGAGTTTGATTCTCGTACGGGGCGCCAAACATCGAACCGGTGCGCAAATGGTCAAAGCGGCCAGGCTCTCAACCTGGTGATTGTGGGTTCAACTCCCATCCGGTTTACCAATTTTCAATAGTCACTCAGGGTGTAGCTCAGCCTGGCCAGAGCATGCGGTCCGGAACCGCGAGGCCACTGGTTCGAATCCAGTCGCCCTGACCAATCAATGGTGAATGTCGCCTAATGACAGGGCCCCGGGCCGTGAACCCGGAAGATGCGAGTTCGAGTCTCGTCGTTCACCCCAAACAATCAATCCAATCAACCATGGATCGTTAGCTCAAACCTAGAGCACCCGGTTCTTACCCGGGACGATGAGGGTTAAAGTCCTTCACGGTCTACCAAATCGAAACCAGCTGCCCGATCGGTTAGTGGCAAACCGCCGCTCTTACAAAGCGGATCCGACGGTTCGATTCCGTCTCGGGCGACCAGACAATGCGGCTTTAGCTCAGATGAACAGAGCGCAACTTTGCGACGGTTGAGGACGAGGGTTTGAGTCCCTCAGGCCGCTCCAATATTGTCCTGTAGCTCAACGGCAGAGCGCCGGCCTGATAAGCCGGTGACGTCAGTTCGACTCTGACCTGGACATCCAACCACTGCCGTCTGAAGGGAATTGGCATACCTGCCTGGTTCAGACCCAGGCGTTTCCCGGTTCGAATCCGGGGACGGCGACCACTCATTCAGGTAATCCGCGTCGGCATCACGCGTACAGAGCTTGGGCAAGCGACGACGTTCAAAGGCGACGGGCTCCGGGCCCGGCCGGCGCACTCACGCTACCCATCGCACGGTGTGTACCGAGCGAATCGTGGCACTCAGGCAGCCAACCGCTGTTTTAGCTCAGAAGGGTAGAGCGACGAGCATTGTCTCGTTGTCGAAGGTTCGATTCCTTCATCCAGCACTTCACTGTTAATGAAGCGACTTGGTAAGGGTGTAAACCTCGTGGTTCGAATCCACCCCCGGGCGAGGGTATCGCCACCTACGCGACGGCCTCCGGCGGCGCCGGATGCATCACCAGGCTCAGGCCGAACGGTGCATCGGGTTAGCCGCAGCACCCGGGGCGCTGACGGGACGGACCTGCGGGTCCGCCCGGTCCGGTTTCGCCTGACGAGACCGCGCTGCGGGGCTTTCGAGCACCGTCGCGTCGTCGGTCCGGCCAAGCCGAATCCGGTAGCCCGGAACCGTCTGTTTCCGCTACGGATGTGGAGGTCGTCGCACCAATTTTCATGCGTGATGCCGAAATGTTTTTTGGCGCTGCTCACAGGGAGTGGCGCGGTTTATAGAGGAGATAGAAAAATGTTTTTCATTCGTAAGTTCATCGTGCGCAAGCACGAGCGTGGCCTGCTGTTCAAGCAGGGAGACTTCGTCCGCTTCCTGGAGCCGGGCGTACTCCGCCTGTTCGATCCGCTGCGTCGAGTGGACGTCGAGCTGCACAACATCGCGCAGCCGGAGTTCGAGCACGGTCTGGCTGACTTCTTCGTGAAGCAGTTCCCGGCAGACGTCGAGCGCCTGTTCGAGAAGGTCGAGACCCGTGACCACGAGGTCGCGGTGATCTTCAAGAACGGTCACTTCGCTGACATCGTCGGTCCGGACCAGCGCAAGCTGTTCTGGAAGGGCATCGTGGACGTGACCGCGCAGGTGGTCGACATCGGCGAGACCTTCGAGGTCGAGCCGCGCGTCGCGAAGGCTCTGGTCACCGACCTGAAGGGCAAGCGCATCGCGTTGGCGACTAACGCGATCGTCGCCCGCGAGGTGCCGGACGGCCACGTTGGCCTGCTGTTCGTGGACGGTGAGCTGATTCGCGAGCTGGCGCCGGGCCTGCACGTGTTCTGGAAGTTCAACCGCGGCATCGCCGTGGAGCTGGTCGACCAGCGCGTGCGCGCGCTGGAGGTCGGTGGTCAGGAGATCCTGACCAAGGACAAGGTCGCGCTCCGCGTGAACCTGACCGCGAACTTCCAGTTCACCGATGCGCTGAAGGCGACCCAGGTCGCCAAGGACCCGCTGGATTTCCTGTACAAGGAGCTGCAGTTCGGTCTGCGCGCGTCGGTCGGTACCCGCACTCTGGATGCGCTACTGGAGGACAAGGGTGCTGTCGACCACGAGGTCTTCGAGCAGGTTCACGACAAGTTCGCGGACATTGGCATCGAGGTGCGCGGCATCGGTGTCAAGGACATCATCCTCCCGGGTGACATGAAGGAGATCCTGGGCAAGGTGGTGGAGGCGGAGAAGGTGGCTCAGGCCAACGTGATCCGTCGTCGCGAGGAGACCAATGCGACCCGTTCGCTGCTGAACACTGCGAAGGTCATGGAGGACAACCCGACCGCGCTGCGTCTGAAGGAGCTGGAGACCCTGGAGAAGGTCACCGAAAAGGTGGGCAACATCTCGGTCATCGGCGGCCTGGACGGTGTTCGGGACCAGCTGGTTCGCATCAAGCGCTAGGAGGCCGCCCCCGGCAACGGGGGCGGTTTTCTTTGCGCAATGCGTTAGTCCCGGTTCAGCGCGCTGATCAGCGGCTGCAGATGTTCTGCGTAATTTTTCCAGCGGCCGATCGACTTGGTGTGCATCGGCTTTCGAATTTGCGCGCGACTGATATTGAGTACCTCGCGCTTCGTCTCGTAAAAGGATAAACAGGCCGGATCGAAATTCAGGCCGCAATGGTCCAACAGGTCGCGAATGCGTTCCTCCGGCTCAGTCACAAGTTCTTCATAGTGGCTGACGAAAATCCTGCCCGGCATCAGTTCTTGCCAGTAGCTCATCAGGTCTTGCATGTAGCGGGTAATCTCGCCGATCTGTGCGAGGTCGTAGCAGTAGGCCTGGTTGTGTGGAAGGTCTTTCTGGAAATATGAAAGTCCCTGGTCTCGAGGGTCGCGTTTGCAGTAAATGATCTTTGCGTTGGGCAGCATCACCGCGATCAGTGGTGCATAGAAAAAATTGTAGTTCATCTTGTCGGTGAAAAAGGCCGTGTCTGCCGAGAGCGACTTCAGGCCTTCGATATAGCGAATCGCGGCATCTTTGAACAACTGCGGATCCACCTTATTGAACCCCTGCGGAAAAGGGCTGCCTGTCTTCAAGCTGATTTCGTTAATCAGCTCGTTCAGCTGCATCGTTTCACCCGCGCCATAGACCTGTGGGTGGCTACACAGGATTTGCTCCCGCAGCGTCGAACCTGTTCGCATCATTCCTGTAATGAAAATCGGGCTTTCATCCGGGATTCCGATGTCTTGATAACGAGCGAGAAAATCTTCGTCGAATACCTTCCTGAAATATTGAAACCATTCCGCGCGGCCGGCATTAGTCCAGTTCGCTTGGACTGCCCCTATGCGGTTCGCCTCTCTGAAGTATTCGAACGCAGTGTCGTATTGTTGTAGATCATCAAAAACTTTCCCCAACGCAAAGCCCAGTTTCATTTTTGTCTGGCTGTTCGCGGAAGATTGAGCGTAAATTTCCTGCATCGCGCGAACATCATCCGTTATCTCGTCATACTGAGTGATAATCGCGATATCGTCGTACAGGTAAGCGTTGCGCGAATCGATGGCAATCGCCGCCCTGAACGCCGCGCATGCATCATCGAACTCGTTGTTGTCTCGCAAAAGTTTGCCAAGTTGAATATGCAGTTGGGCCGAATCAGGGTCGGCACGAATGGCGTTTTCGAGCAACCGGCGGAGCTCGTCGAACGCCAGCGGCTGATCGTCAATTTCGCCCAGTGCGATCAAGGCGGAGACATTGTCGCTATCGACCGCGAGCACCTGCGTATAGATCGCCTTGGCCTCTTCCAGTTTGCCGGACTGGTGCAGTTGCCGTGCGATTTTCAGCTTGATATCCAGCACAAGATTCCGCCTTCTGCGGTGAAATGATCTATTCACATTTTATCATCGGCTGAACGCAGTCATGGAGGGCAACCCGACCGCGCCATGTCGGAGCGCGTTAGGTGCCCTGCCACTCGCTTCGCATCGAGTGCCGGGTGGTCGCCTGGTATAAAATAGACGGTGTGTGCGGCGTACCGCGACCCACCGTGGCGAGGCCGCAAGCGGAAGATACGCGCCGCTGCATTACGAGGAGCACGGAAAATGTTATTGAATCGTCGCTGGGCCGTATGGCCACTGCTGACCGTTATTATGATCGTCGCGTCGAGTGTCGTCGCAGAGGACATGGCGGACAAAGTTGATATCGGCCCGATCGCCGAGCATATGCA
>JBPCXI010000226.1:0-10708 GCA_051008895.1 Gammaproteobacteria bacterium
CGGACGTAAGGCTGGCGACGATTTTCGGGTTCGAACAACGCGCGCCGTTCGACCTCGAGCCCGTCGCGGCTCAGCTCGTTGTAGCTCGTTACGCTCCAGACGTCCGTCGCGACGCCCATCGCCTCGAGCATGTCGCGCGCTTTCAACACCTCCGTCATGATCGCGCCGCTGCCGAACAAATGCGCCTTGCGTCCGCCTTGCGCCTGCTGCTCGGATCTCGCGTAGCGATACATGCCGCGGACAATGCCTTCGCCGACGCCGTCCGGCATTTTCGGCATCGCGTAGTTCTCGTTGTGAATCGTGATGTAGTAAAAGACGTTTTCCTGCCGTTCGTACATCCGCCGAATGCCTTCGCGGACGATGACCGCGAGCTCGTAGGCGAACGCCGGGTCATAGCTAAGAAGGTTCGGCACCGTGTTCGCGACGACCTGCGAGTGTCCGTCCTCGTGCTGCAGACCCTCACCGTTCAGCGTCGTGCGCCCGGACGTACCGCCGAGCAGGAATCCGCGCGACAGCATGTCGCCGCAGCTCCAGATCATGTCGCCGACGCGCTGGAAACCGAAAATCGAATAGAACACGTAAAACGGAATGGTCGGCACGCCGTGCACGGCATACGCGGTGCCCGCGGACAGGAAGGATGCCATCGCGCCGGCCTCGCAGATGCCTTCCTGCAATATCTGGCCGTCTTCGGCCTCGCGGTACGGCATCAGCGTGGTGCTGTCGACCGGCCGATACTTCTGGCCTTCGGGCGAGTAGATGCCGGCCTTGCGAAACAGCGCCTCCATGCCGAACGTACGTGCCTCGTCGGGCACGATCGGCACGACGTAACGGCCGAGTTCGTCGTGATCGAGCAGCTTCGACAGCATCCGCACGAACGCCATCGTCGTCGACAGCTCGCGGTCGCCCGAGCCTTCTATCTGGTCGCGAAACACGCTGAGTTCCGGTGCCTTCAGCGACGGGCAGTCCACGACGCGCCGCGGCCACGGGCCGCCGAGTTCACTGCGGCGCGCATTGAGATATTCGAGTTCGGGACTGCCGGCAGGCGGCCGATAGAAGTCCGCGCGGGCTGCCGCATCGTCATCGAGATCGATGGCGAGGCGGTTGCGGGTATCGATGCGTTCCTCGCGACTCAGGTTCTTCTTCTGGTGGACGGCGTTGGACCCCTCGTGTCCTTCCATACCGTAACCCTTGATTGTCTTGATCAGGATCACGGTCGGGCCGTCCGTATTCTCGGCGGCGCGCTCGAACGCCGCGTAAATCTTCTTGTGGTCGTGCCCGCCACGGCGGATGCAGCGAATCTCTTCGTCCGACAGAACGCGCATGATCTCTTCGAGCTGCTCGTCGCCCGCGACCCAGTGGTCGCGGACTTCGGGGCCGCTCGAGACCGAATACATCTGGTAGTCGCCGTCGACCGCGCGCTCCATCCGGTCCTGCAGCACGTGCTCGTGATCGATTGCGAACAGCTTGTCCCATTCGCCGCTCCAGATCACCTTGATCACGTTCCAGGCCGCGCCGCGGAAGCTGCGCTCGAGTTCCTGGATGATCTTGCCGTTGCCGCGGACGGGCCCGTCGAGGCGTTGCAGGTTGCAATTGACGATCATGACGAGGTTATCGAGCTGCTCGCGCGCCGCGATATTGATCGTACCCAGCACCTCCGGCTCGTCGGACTCCCCGTCACCGATAAATGCCCAGACCTTGCCCCCGTTGTCCGGCTTCAGGCCGCGGCGCTCGAGGTACTTCGCGAAGCGTGCCTGGTAGATTGCGGTCGGTGTCGACAGGCCCATCGACGCCGATGGCATTTGCCAGAAATCCGGCATGTTGCGTGGATGCGGATAGGAGGAAAGACCGCCGCCTTCCTGCAGCTCACGCCGGAAATTCTCGAGCTGCGTGTCACCGAGGCGGCCTTCCAGGTACGCGCGCGCGTACACGCCCGGCGCTGCATGCGCCTGGATGCAGACGAGGTCGCCGCCGTAGTCGTCCGTCTTGTTGCGGAAAAAATGATTGAGGCCGACTTCCATCATCGTCGCGGCCGAAGCATAGGTGCCGATGTGGCCGCCGACGCCGGTACCGCTGTCGTATCCTCGCAGCACCATCGCCATCGCGTTCCAGCGCAGGATGTTCTCGATCCGGGCTTCGAGTTCGATGTCGCCCGGGTAGGCCGGCTGCTGTTCGAGCGGTATCGTATTGCGATACGGCGTATTCAGAGTCGCGCTGTCGACGATAATGTTCTCGTCGGCGAGATAGCTTTGCACCGCACGAAAAACCGCTTTGGCCCGGTCCGGCCCCTCGGCTTGCAATAGCGACTCCATCGACTCGAGCCACTCCTGCAACTCGACGTCTTGAGCGACGATTTCCGCTCGTCTTGAAACCATTGATTTCATACTCCTCGACAGGACCGCGGCCGGCTTGTAGCGTAGTTGTGTTGCGGCCGAATGTGGATAGTGGATTATAGCGTAGCGGGCCGATGAGTGGCGAGAAGGACTATTAGTTAAGTCACATAAATGACTGATAAAAAAAGCTTTAATTTAGACGGTACTGACGATCTTGCAAGGCGACGGGCGCGCCGGCGGCTACTCCGCTTCGTGCTCGGCTCGCCCCTGGTCGCGAGCGCGGCGAGCCTGGCGGGGTGGTGGCCGGGCGGCGCACTCGCGCGTCCCGAACTGGCGGTGCCGGATTCGGCGCGCGGCGCCCTGGACGTATTCCAGATCAAGGCCGCCGCGCAGCGCAAGATGGAGATCGCGGCGTGGCATTACGTCGTCAACGGCGCCGATGATGGCAAGACTATGGCCGCGAATCGCGACGCATTTGACGACTGGCAGATTCGCGCCCGGCGGCTGATCGACGTCAGCCAGGTCGATACCGGCGTTACGCTGTTCGGGCAGCAATTGCGCTCGCCGATTCTGCTGGCACCGTGCGGCAACCAGCAATTCGTGCACGCCGACGGCGAGCTGGCAACCGCACGGGCGGCGGCGCAGCGCGGTCACGTGATGATCGCGTCGACCGTCAGCAATTTCGCGATCGACGAGATCGCCGCGCAGTCCGACGGGTCGCTGTGGTTCCAGCTGTATTCGAGCGGGCAGGGCGGATTCACGCAATACCTGCTGCGGCAAGCGGAGCAGGCCGGCTGTCGTGTGCTGGTCCTGACCGTCGACGGGCCGACGATTGGTAATCGCGAGGGAGAGCGCTGGTTCCGCAGCCGCGGGTCGCAGGGGCGGGTGCGGATGGGCAATTTCGAAGGCTATGACGGCAAGAAGGGTGTCGGCGATCCGTCGATGACCTGGGACATCGTGCCTTGGTTGCGCGCAAACACCGATATGCCTGTCGTGCTGAAAGGGATCGTCACGCGGGAAGACGCGGCACTCTGCATCGAGCATGGCGTCGACGGGATCGTGGTGTCGAATCACGGCGGCAGGCAGGAAGAGAGCGGCCGCGGCACGCTCGAATGCCTGCCCGAAGTCGCCGCCGAGATCGGCGGCCGTATCCCGGTGCTGATCGACGGTGGCTTGCGCCGCGGCACCGACGTGTTCAAGGCGCTGGCGCTCGGCGCCGACGCGGTCTGCATCGGGCGCCCCTACCTGTGGGGGCTCGGCGCGTTCGGCGAAGACGGCGTGGCGAGGGTGCTGGCGTTGCTGAGTGCCGAGCTGAAACGCATTATGCAATTTGCCGGGACTACGAAGCTGCCCGACATCGACGCGACGCGAATCGTCCGCCGCCAGTCGTAGCGCCGTTTCCGGCGAGGTGGCAACGATTCGGCCACGATTCGCGGATTGCGACGTAGGCGCGCGCCAGCGCCTGCGCTAGCATCGACGGCGTTGTCACCTATCTTTGTCACCGATCGCCCGCGCCGCACGGATGCGGCCCCCAGCTGGAACGGATATCTCCCGGGTAAACTCGCCATGACCGATACGACTTTGGACTCTGCGTCAGTCTCCACACGCATCGATGCGGTGCTCGTCTATCTCATTGCGGCCACGACCTTCGGACTGGCCGGCATGTGCTTCACCTGGTATGCGCGTACCGGCGAAATCGCGCTGCTGCTGCTCGGCTGGGTGACATTTGGCACCGCTTTCGACTTCTTCAGCCATATCCTCGGCGCCCACTTCGCGCATCGCGAGAGTTTCTTGCGTCTTTACGCGCGCGTGAATTTCGCCGCGCTATGCTTCGGCATCCCGTTTACCGCGCTGGCGGGCTCATTCGTGATCGCGGCGCTGGCGCCGGACGGATTCAACGCACGCCTGATCGCATTCTGGCCGCAGATCCTGTTCGGATCGCTCGCGTTTGGCGCGCTATTCCTCGTCGCCCGTTACCGAAGCTATGAGCATGGCGGAGCCGTCGGCTTTACGCTGGACAAGGCACACCGCTACACGCGCGCGATATTTATCGCCCGCCGCGCATACCTCGCGCTGGCGCTCGCGGTTGGTATCGCGGTCATGGTCGAGGGATTCGGCACGCTAATGGCATTCTGGGCCGCGCTGTTCGGGATTTCGTTCATCGCGACCGTGCCGCTGCACATCATGCACAAGCAAATTCCATCGATGCTGAGTGAAGCGATCACGTTGAATATCCTGGCGCACGGTTCCTGGCTTGTTTTCGTGCGCTAGGCGGGGAACAGGGGCACTCTGCTTTTTTTTCGCACAGTTCGGGCAAAGGGCCCCGGGTCGGGCCAAAAAAAAGCAGAGTGTCCCTAAAACGGCGACGGATTCAACACCGTGTCCACGGCGTCTTCGTCCGCGTACGCCTCCGGGTAATCCAGGTTGTAGTGCAGGCCGCGGCTCTCGTGGCGCGCCTGCGCGCTGCGAATCGTCAGTTCGGCGATCAGCAGCAGGTTGCGCAATTCAATCAGGTCGTTCGTTACTTTGAAGTTACCGTAGTATTCGGCGACTTCGCCTTTCAACAATTCGACGCGATGAAGTGCGCGCTCGAGCCGCTTGTTCGTCCGCACGATGCCGACGTAATCCCACATGAAGCGCCGCAGCTCGTGCCAGTTGTGTGAGACGACAATCTGCTCATCCGGGTCGGTCACGCGGCTTTCGTCCCACGCCGGCAGCGGCGGAGGTTCAATGACGCCGGCCGCGAGTTCCGCCGCGATACTGTCGTGCGCGGCGGCGGCGAAGACAACGCACTCGAGCAGCGAATTGCTCGCGAGCCGGTTGGCGCCGTGCAGACCGGTATGCGTACATTCTCCGACCGCGTAAAGGCCTGGCACGTCCGTGCGTGCGGACAGGTCGGTACTGACGCCGCCGCAGGTGTAGTGGGCCGCCGGCACGACCGGAATCGGATCCTGCGTCATGTCAATGCCGAACTCGCGGCAACGCGCCGATATGTTCGGAAACATTTCCAGGATTTCGTCTGCGGGCTTGTGACTGATGTCGAGAAAGACGCTGTCATAGCCGCCGCGCTTCATCTCGTAGTCGATAGCGCGCGCGACGATATCGCGTGGCGCGAGTTCCGCACGCTCGTCGTGATCGGGCATGAATCGCTTACCGTCGGGCAGCAGCAGGTGGCCGCCCTCGCCGCGAACTGCCTCCGAGATCAGGACCGATTTCGCGTGCGGATGGTACAGGCAGGTCGGATGGAACTGCACGAACTCGAGGTTCGCGACGCGGCAGCCTGCGCGCCATGCCATCGCGATACCGTCGCCGGTCGCGGTGTCCATGTTGCTCGTATACATGTAGACCTTGGATGCACCGCCGGTCGCCAGGACGACGACGCGCGCCGCGAGGGTTCGAACTTCTTTGGTATTGCGGTCCAGCGCGTAGGCGCCGAGGCAGCGATTGTGCTGCGTGTCGCCGAGCTTTGCTGTGGTAATCAGGTCGATGACAATCTGATCGACATGCACGTCGATTCGCGGGTTATCCGCGATCATGTCTCCCAGCGTCGACATGATCGCGCCGCCGGTCGCGTCGGCCGCGTGGACGACGCGCCGATGACTGTGACCGCCCTCGCGGGTCAGGTGCAATTCGGCGTCGTCTTCCGCGTCGATACGGGAGAATGAGATGCCGAGATTGGTGAGCCATGAGATGCAATCCGGTCCGTTCCTGACCGTGAGCTCGACGGCGTCGCGATTGCAGAGCCCCGCGCCGGCAATCATCGTATCGCGCGCGTGTTCGGCCGGCGAATCGCCGGGGCCGACTGCTGCTGCGATTCCGCCCTGAGCCCAGTTGCTCGAGCTCTGGGTCATCGGACCTTTCGCGATCAGCGAGACGGTATGACCGGAATCCGCCAGCCGCAGCGCTAGCGACAT
Organism: Gammaproteobacteria bacterium; assembly: GCA_051008895.1. GTDB lineage: Bacteria > Pseudomonadota > Gammaproteobacteria > Steroidobacterales > SMWD01. The sequence goes on from JBPCXI010000226.1 coordinate 6,245, forward strand.
GCCGGCGAGTCCGCCGCCGATTATCAGTACGTCATTCAGACGGCGAGCATCCGTTCGAGCGAGCGACGCGCGCGGTCGGCCGTGTCCGGATCGACCATGACTTCGGGTTCGAGCTCGCGGAGCGTGCGGAGGATCTTCGGCAGCGTAATTCGCTTCATGTGCGGACAAAGATTGCACGGCCGGATGAAGTCGACGTCCGGATATTCGACTGCAACGTTATCGCTCATTGAGCACTCCGTCACCATCACGACCTGCTCTGGTCGTTCATCGCCGACGTGCTTGATCATGCCCGACGTCGAGCCGACGAAATCAGCTTCCGCCAGAACGTCCGGCGGGCATTCCGGATGGGCCATGACGTGGATGCCCGGAAAGTCGCGGCGGTAACCGCGTAACTCGGCGCCGGTGAATCGCTCGTGCACTTCACAGGCGCCTTCCCACAGGATTATTTCGACATCAGTGTGCTGCGCGACATAGCGCCCGAGGTAGCCGTCGGGCACGAAAATGACCCTGTCGGAATCCATCGATTCGACGACCTTGATCGCGTTCGACGATGTGCAGCAGATATCCGCCTCGGCCCGCACGTCGGCATAGGCATTGACGTACGTGACGACCGGCACGCCGGGGTACCGCTCCCGCAGCCGCCGCACATCCGCGCCGGTAATCGACGCCGCGAGCGAGCAGCCGGCTTCCATGTCCGGCAACAGTACGGTTTTGTCCGGACTCAGGATCTTGGCCGTTTCAGCCATAAAGCGAACGCCGCACATCACGATCACGTCGGCGTTCACCTCGGCGCCCCTCTGCGCCAACGCGAGCGAGTCGCCGGTGATGTCGCCCACGCCGTAAAAGATTTCCGGCGTCTGATAGTTGTGCACCAGCAGCGTCGCGTTACGCTCGCGCTTGAGTTCGTTGATCGCGGCGATCAGCGGCGCGTGAATCGGCCACTCGACGTCGGGGATCACATGTTTGACGCGCTCGTAGATCGGGCGCGTCAGGGCTTCGATTTCGGGCGTGAATGCCAACTCGGCATCGGCATTTCGTGCTTGTTCCTGCATTATTCTTGCGGCGCCGGAGCGCGGTATTACTCAAACCGAGAGTATATGTTCCCCGCCCGGGTCGCGCAGCCCCGGCGGACGGCTGATTACGGCGCGGCGCGCGTCCGCGCGCGAGTGTTCGGCCGCGGGGATTCGCACGATCCTGTAACAAAATGACCATATTCAGACCAAATCGGGTGGTTTGGTTGCGATCTTGCGACCGTCATGAATTCAAATCCACGGGGTTAACTGGGAGCGCGATCACAGCGAAATCGGGCCGGAAACGTGATCATTATCGGCTGCTGGAGCTCGGGTACCCGCAATGGAAGGCGGATTCGACAAAAATCAGACCATTGGCGACTACGCGGCAATTCTCGAGGCGTTGCTGCCCGGCGTCGTCGGATTTCGTTGTGTCGACCGCAACGGCAACTGTTTCTTCGAGCAACTGCCGGACACGCTCGGCGCATTGACGGACGCCTACGAGACGGCGGTCGACGCTGCGATCGCCGAGCCTGATCGATTGGCCGAACTGGGTCGCTTCGAACTCGACGATGCGATCGCTTTCCTGCTGCCGCTCGACGGCGAAGAGGGCAAGCTGCTCGGCATCATGACCGTGCTCGTCGAGACGTCGTCCGAGCTGAACTGGCCGCAGGTGTCGAAGCTCGCGCATCCGGCGATTCGCAGCCTGCAGCGCGAGTTGCTGCTGCGCTACCGCCTCGCTTCTTCATACAAGAAACTCAACGTGCGGTCGGCCGAGGAGAACCTGCTGCACCAGGTCGAGAAGCTCGTGCACCTGCGCCGATCCTGTGACGAGACGCTGGAGCACGTCCTCTTACTGTGCCGAAAGTTCCTGAATGTCAACGGTGCGGCGTTGTTCGTACCGGAGAAACACATTCGCTTGTTCGAAGGCGAGACAGTGAGTCCGGTCGAAGCACGACTGTTGCTGAGCGACATGTCCGAGGGCGTCCCGTACGAGTCCTATGCGCAAGATATAGAACCGACCGCAACCGGTGCGGCAGAAAATTTCGGCGCCGACGCGGATCGCGACCTTCTCGCGCTGCCGGTCCGCCATGACAGTCACGAGCCGGTCGGCATCCTTGTGCTGTCGGGCTGGGCGCGATCGGATTTCAGCACGCGGCGTCGACGGCGCATCGGGCGTTACCTCGTCGCCCATATAGAAGACGTCGTGAGTCGTGACTACGATGCGTTGACCGGGCTCATGAGCTGGCAGTTGTTCGAGGCCAAGCTGCTCGAAACGCATGCGTCACACGATGCGCGGAGCGGTGTCGATAACTACGTGCTCTACTGCGACATTGACCAGTTCCATGTCATTAACGAGACGTTCGGTCCCGACACGGCGGACGATATCCTCGCCGAGTTCGCACGTTTGTTGCGCGACGAAGTCGGCCGGCACCAGGCCGCACGGATTACCGGTGACACGTTCGCCGCGTTCGTGCCGGAAACATCGCTCGAAGCGGCGAAGGCCAGGGCCGAGAATATTTGCAGCCAGGTCAAGACGCTGGAACGCGAGCGCGGCGATCAGACGCTGCGGCCGACCGTCAGCATCGGTGTGGCGCCAGTCGACGGCAAACCGGCCACCGCGAGCGCGGCGATTGCGCCGGCGCAGGTGGCCTGCAAGGCGGCAAAGGATCGTGGGCGCGGACGCGTCGAGTCCTATCAGCAGGGCGATGCGAGTATCATTCAGCGGCTCGACGACATTCAGCTCGTCGGCTACATCCGCAACGCGATCGAGAACGGACGACTGATGGTCGCCGCGCAGCCGATCGTGCTGCTCAAAGATGGGCAGGATTGTCACTACTTCGAAGTATTGACGCGATTGATCAATACGGCCGGCGAAGAGGTCAAGCCAGCCGAATTCTTCTCTGCGGCCGAGCGCTACCAGCTGATGGAAGAGCTCGATCGTCTCGTCATCACGAAGACTTTCGAGATGCTGTCACAGCGCATGAAGGGTCTCGACGGGTTGCAGATGCGCATCGCTATCAACCTGTCGGGCCAGAGCCTGGGCAGCGAGCAATTCCTGCAGTTCGTCGAACAGAAAATCGAGGAATTCGGTATTCCCGCCGAGATGCTCTGTTTCGAAATTACCGAGACCGTGGCCGTCGCGAACCTCAAGCGCGCGCAAACGTTCATGCATGCGCTGAAGAAGCTGGGCTGCCACTTCTCGCTGGATGACTTCGGTACCGGCCTCAGTTCGTTCGCGTACCTGAAGTTGTTCCCGGTCGATACGCTGAAGATCGATGGCAGCTTCGTCCAGGACATTCATACGAACGTCGTCTCGCAGTCCGTCGTCGCCGCGATCTCGGAGGTCGCGCGCGTCATGAAGCTCGATACCGTTGCGGAATACGTCGAGGACGAGGAGGCGTTCAAGCTTCTGCGTGATCTCGGCGTGGTGTACGGGCAGGGATTCCTGCTCGGTCAGCCGGAGCCGCTGACGGAGCAGCTCGACGCATTGATCAGCTCGGTCGAGGCCGAACAGATCAGCGCCTGACGGCGACGATCCGCTGCCGGATAGCGGGCCGCGGTTCGGCGACCAATCCTTCCGTGTAGCCGACGACGTCGAGGTCCGCACCAAAGGCGCGCAGCAATTCGCCGGGCTGCAGCAGATAGTCCGGATTGCGCGGGCGCCCGTACTGTTCATTGCCGGCGGCGAACGTATCGAATAGCAGATGTCCGCCGGGTGCCAGCGTATCGAGCAGCAGCGAAAAGTGCGGCCGGTGCAGGTAGTTCACGACGACGATGCCGTCGAATGCCTGTGTCGAGAATGGCCAGGAATCGCGTTCGAGGTCGGATTCGACGATCGTGATCGGTGTCGGCGACGGGTCGAGAGACTCGCGCGAACGCAGCGTGTTGACGTCTAGATCGACCGCCGTTACCGCATAGCCCTGGCGTGCGAAGAAACGACCGTGCCGTCCGCCGCCGCAGGCGACATCAAGAATCGAGCCCCCCGCCAGAATGCGGTCGCCGTAGCGCCGCACCCATGCGGAAGGTTCGTCTTTCGTCGCGTGGCCCGTCGGTCGTCGACTAGCGCTTGCGGCGCAGCCTGCGTAACAGCGGGATACCGGCGAGCAGCGCGCCGAGCGAAAGCGGGCTCAGCGAGCTCGTCTTGCCCGGCAACGAGTCCTGCGGTGGCACGGTGACGGCCGCGCCGCTGATCGTCAGCGTCGCGGTGCCGCTGCCAACGTCACCGTTGAGGTCGGTCAGTTGCACCGTCAGCGCGTCGGTCGCGGCGAAGCCGTTCGGCGTGTACGTGAAGGTGATCTCCGTGCCCGCCGGACTGATTTCGACGTCGGCGACCGTGCCCCACTGGGCGCCTGTCACCGCAGCCGTGTGCTGCGCCACGGTGCCGTCACCGAGCTGAACCGGCACGCTGACCGCGTTCGCGCCGCCGAAATTGATGTCTACGGCCGTATCC
>JBPCXI010000227.1:0-6490 GCA_051008895.1 Gammaproteobacteria bacterium
CGCGGCGTGCGCGAGGCCTCGATCCGTGCGTCGGCCGCTACCCTGGGCTTCGTGCTGCCCGAACGCTAAACGTTATTCCGTCGGCACCGCCTCGCCTTCGTCGCGCAGTACCGGCAGGCGCCCGGTATCCGAAGTCCCGGACAGCGGCCCGCGTTGTCGAGCGGCGGCCAGCCATTCCCCGGCCTCGTCTACCGGCATCGGCCGCGCAATCAGGTACCCCTGCATCTGGTCACATTCCAGCGTCGCCAGGTAAGCGAGCTGCGCCTCCTTCTCCACACCCTCCGCCACGACGCGAATGCCGAGGCGATGCGCCATCGCGATGATCGCGGACACGACCGTGCGGTCGTCCGGATTCTTGTTGATATCCCTGATGAAGGACCGGTCTATTTTCAACGTGTCCACGCTGAATCGCTTCAGATAACTGAGCGATGAATAGCCGGTGCCAAAGTCGTCGACGGCCAGATGAATGCCGCGGGATTGCAGTTCTCGCAGCGCTTTTGCGGACGCGTCGACGTCCTGCATCAGCGCGGTCTCGGTGATTTCCAGCTCGATGTGATGTGGCTCAAGACCCACGGCGGAAATCGTCGACAGCACCTGCTTGCAAATGTCGTCGTTCCGCAGCTGCACCGCGGACAAGTTGATCGCGACGCTGCGTGGCGAGATACCGGCATCGATCCAGCTTTTCTGCTGTTTACATGCCGTCTTCAGCACCCACTCACCGATGTCGTTGATCAGACCCGTCTGCTCGGCAAGCGGGATGAAAGCATCGGGCGGCACCATGCCCATTTCCGGATGAATCCAGCGCAGCAACGCCTCCATTGCCACAACCTCGCCGTTGCCCGCATCCAGTTTCGGCTGGTAGTGCAGCACGAAGTCGTCGTTCTCAATCGCCTGGCGCAATTGCGCCTCGAGCATCATCTGGCTTATCGCATGATCGTTCATGTCGCTGGAATAGTAAGCATAGGCATTGCGGCCCAGCCTCTCGCGTGCATGCTGCCGCGCAATGCGGGCGTTGCCAATCAGCGTCTCAGAGTCGTTGGCGTCGTTCGGATAAACGCTGATGCCGATACTGCTGGTCACGAAAATCTCGTTATCGTCTAGACGAAACGCGCCCGCAAGGCTGTCGAATACGCGGCGGACAATCCACGTGATCGTCTCGGGCTTGTCGATATCGGCAAGCTCGATTGCAAACTCGTCGTTGCTCAGGCGGCACACGCTCGCCTTTTCCCCGCCGTCATCGCCGAGCGCGGCAACCGTGTCGCTCGACCTCAGTACTCCGGATATCCGGTCAGCGACTTGCCGCAGCAGCTGCTTGCCGTGGTCTTGACCAAAGGCATCATTGATCTGGCGAAACTGGTCGACGTCCAGGTACAGAATCGCGACAACCTTGCCGGTGCGCGCCGCACGCGCGATGGACTGCGAGACGCGATCGAAGAACAGCAGGCGGTTCGGTAGTCCGGTAATCCGGTCATAGCCGTGCTGCTTGTGTGCCTCCAAAGCGTTCTCTTCAACAAACGCCTCGAGCTCCGCGATACGCTCCTGCAACACCTTGACCACGTTGCCCGTGCGTTGATCGGCCGGAATCGTGTCCTCGTGTCGCCCTTCGACGACCGCGAGGGCGCCGGTCGCCTCATGCTGCAGCCGGCGCATCGTCATCGTCATTTGCGCAGAGTCCCAGCGAACGACGCGGTTTCGGCCGTTCTCCTTGGCCGCGTAGAGCGCCATGTCGGCCTCTTTGACCAGGGTCTTACCGCAGCCGCCGGCCGCGGCCAGCTCTGCGACACCGATACTGATCGTGACCTTGAGCGCGGAATCCAGCTTTGTTTTCGACAGCTGGGACACGTTGTGACGAATCCGTTCGGCGACGACGGTACTTTCCTCTACCGACAGACCGGGCAACGTAACGCAGAATTCTTCGCCACCGTAACGGCAGACCAGGTCCTCGTCACGACACGTCGACGTCAGCTCTTCGGCCACACAGGTAATAACCTTGTCGCCGATCGTGTGGCCGTGCTTGTCGTTTATTGCTTTGAAGTGATCGATATCCAGCATCAGGCAGCAGAGATCCTGCTTGCCGCGTAACGACTCCTCGATCGCCGCATCCATCTGCTCGAAATACGCGCGTCGATTCAGGCAGCCGGTCAATGAGTCACGAGTCGCAAGGTATTGCAGTTCTCGATTCTGGCGATTGACTTCGTCCTGTGCCCGCTGCAGTTGCCGCATCGCCTGGCGGAGATCGGAATTCTTTTGCTCGAGATCTGTTACGTCATCGAACGTGGCCAGCGCGCCACGAACATTGCCCTTTGCATCCCCGATCGGCGAACCGTTGACCATGAATGTCCGCATTTCGCCAGATACCGTGCGCACGCTGAGCGCCAGTCCGATTTTCTTCTCGTTATCCTCCATCGCCAGTTGCCACGGGAGTTCGACGGCGGCCTCGTCGCCTTGTAACTGACGCCAGTTCAGATCGGAGCACTTGCGGCCCGTCAATGGCTTGTCGGACTGCCAGATGCCTTTCGTGAACGCGGCGTTGGCCAGGACGATGCGCTCTTCTTCGTCCATGATCAGCACGCCCTCGGCCAGCGAATCAAACGCGGCCTTGACCCGTTCGGGAATCACGCCGGCCGGATCGAGTTCGCGAAGGGCCCGGCGAAGAAAGAAGAAAAACCCGATGAAACCGGCGAGCGCAACGAATGCAAACAAGCTAAGCGGAGAACTCCTGATCTTGTCCAACAGGTTGTCGGCACCGAGCGGTGCAAAGCTGATCTCCACCGTGCCCCAGTGCCGCTCTCTCTGCACGATCGGCACCTGCACATGGGTCTCGGTAGACGCGCCGTCGGGCGGTGACACCCAATGCGTTTCGTGATTGCCGGAATCGGCCAGAACATTGCCGTTGCGATCGCGAAGCGCGGCAGACAGCACGTAGTCATTGCGATCGACGATCGTGGCCAGCGTGTCATTGATCAGCCGAATTTCGGCACGCGCCAGCGCCGCCGTCAACTGGACCGTAATCGCCTCCACGACGGTGCGACGCGCGTCGAGCGCCGCGGCACTTTGCTCCGGGATCAGTCCGGCGAACTTGGCGGTCATCAGCATCGTCAGCGTGACGAACACCAGCCCGATGCTGATGCGCAATGTTGGCGACAATCGAATTTTCATCGTGCCGTCCTGCCCCGGCGGGCCTCAGTGCGGTTGCCCGAGACGGCTTCGAACAGTCTTTCCGCCTTCGACTCCTTCGATTCGGGCGTCGCCTGCGCCGCGGCAGCAGCGCTGTTCGGCCGACGCTTCCTCGCCATAAGGACCGGCAACGGGTCAAAGCCCTGCCACATCGGCACGGTGGAAAGTAGCGCGCTTGCCAGCGCACCGCCACGAAAGACCCAGCTCAGCGCGCCCGCGCTCAGCATCAGGCTCGCGCCGGCCCCGACCTGGACCAATGCCGTGCCGCCAATCTGCCCCGCGCCGTCGGCACCGCCCATATCCTGTTTGGCCGTGTCGAGCGCGTCCCACACGTCCAGGTGATTGATGTTCAGCATGCCGAATTCTGCAAATTCCACGTCGAATGCTTGCTCGAGATTTCTGAGTGCGTCGTACAGGAACTTCGGCGGGGGCGCATTGGCTTGACGCCGCTCCCGCGCCTCGCGGCTGTTGTCGTCCGCATCTCCGAACCCTTGCAACGGCTGCGCCTGAATCAGGTCGACGAAGTCACCGGTCGACTCGGCCGAATCCCCTTGTGCTTCCGGTTCCGCCAACGACAGGGCCGTCTCAGCCGGCGCCACACTCTCTCCAGTGTTATCGGCGGGAGCGCCGGAATCTTGATCTTCGCCCTCATCCGCCCGGGCTTCGGCCGGCGGTTCGTCGTCGGCCCTGCCGGACCCCGGCTGTTCATCCTCAACCACTGGCGGAGCGGCTTCCACCGATACGATCACACGGACCGTGTCCTGCGCACCTGAATCATCCGCGACCGTGTATTCGAAACTGTCGACACCCGAGAACCCCTGGAGCGGCGAGTAAACGAGGTTGCCCGACGAATCCCGGACCAGCGATCCGCCGACCGGCTGCGTGAACGCGACGAGCTGCAGCGAATCCCCGTCGACGTCAGTGTCGTTGGCCAGCAAGCTGGCGTCGCTCATCGCCATGGCCGAGCCGCCGCTCACGGCGATCGAGTCGGCCGTCGCGACCGGTGCGTCGTTGACCGGATTTACCGCGATCGTCACCACCGCCTGGCTCACCGCGCCGTTGCCGTCGGTCACTGCGTAGGTGAACGCATCGGTGCCGTTAAAGTTTGCATCCGGGTTATAGGTGAACGTGCCGTCGTCACTGAGTACCAGCGTTCCGTTCGACGGACCGACAACCGGTGTCGCATTGACGCTGAGGCTGTCACCATCGCGATCGACATCGTTCAGCAGCAAGTCATTGATGCCAGCGACGGCGCCGAGTTGCAGGTCTTCGTCAACGGTGTAGCTCTCGCCCGCCACCGTCGGCGCATCGTTGACCGCGTTGACCACGATTGTCACCCGCGCCCGCGCCAAGCCCCCGTTGCCGTCGTCGATCTCGTACGCGAAGCCGTCGGTGCCATTGAAATCGGCATCCGGGGTGTAGGTGAACGTTCCGTCTGCATTGAGAGACAGCGCGCCGTTGCTCGGCCCGATGAGCGGCGTCGTATTGACGACGAGGATGTCGCCATCGGCATCGCTGTCGTTGAGCAACAGTCCGTCCACGCCCAGTACAGACGTAAAAGACATGTCCTCGTCGATCGTATACTGGTCGCCTCGCGCGACCGGAGCGCGATTGGCCTGAACAATGACCAGCTCATTGACACTGGCATCAACGCCGACGTTGCCGGTGCCGTCCGTGGCCGTTATAAGAACATCATAAGTGCCGATGGCCAGTGCAGGACTGATCGTGTTATCTGCAAGCGTCCAGGTCCCGTCGCCGTTATTGGTCGCGATATACGTGGTGCCGTCGACAGTCACGCGCACCGTTGCCGTCGGGTCGTTTACGGTGCCGGTCAGCATCGGCGTCTGGTCGGTCGTCGTCAGTGCGGTCACCGTAACGACCGGCGCCGTCGTGTCGACGATCAGCTCGTCGACACTGGCGTCCGTGCCGACGTTGCCCACGGTGTCCATCGCGACAACGCTGACGTCATAAGTGCCGTCGGCTAGCGCCGGGGCGATCGAATTGTCGGCCAGGGTCCATGTCCCGTCGCCGTTGTTGACCGCGTCGTAATCCGTACCGTTGACCGTTACGCGCACCGATGCAGTCGGATCGGACACGGTACCGGTCAGTGCCGGCGTGTTGTCCGAAGTCGTCAGCCCGGTCACGGTGACGACCGGTGCGGTCGTGTCGACCAAGAGCTCGTCGATACTGGCGTCCGTGCCGACATTGCCGAGGATATCGGTCGCCGTCACCGACACGTCATAGGTGCCGTCGGCCAGTGCCGGCGCGATCGTATCGTCGGCCAGCGTCCACGTACCGTCGCCGTTGTTCGTCGCGGAATAAGTTGTGCCGTTGACTGTTACGTTGACGGCGGCGCTCGCATCGTCGACGGTGCCCGCCAATTGGGGCGTCGCATCGGCGGTACTGATCGAGGTCACCGTAACGACCGGCGCGGTCGTGTCGACCGTCAGTTCATTCGTTGAAACATCGGTGCCGACGTTGCCCAATGCATCGGTTGCGGTAACACTGACATCATAAGTGCCATCGGCCAGCGCCGGCGCGATCGTGTCGTCGGCCAGCGTCCAGGTACCGTCACCGTTGTTCGTCGCGGCGTAGGTGGTGCCGTTGACCGTGACATCCACGGTCGCGGCCGGGTCGTTGACAGTTCCGGTTAACGCCGGCGTGTTATCAACCGTCGTCAGCCCGGTGACGGTGACGATCGGTGCTGTCGTATCGACCGTTAGTTCGTTCGTGGAGCCGTCGGTGCCGGCGTTGCCCAGCGCATCGGTTGCGGTCACGCTGACTTCATAGGTGCCATCGGCGAGCGCGGGTGCGATCGTGTCATCCGCCAGCGTCCATGTGCCGTCGCCGTTGTTGGTCGCCGCATAGGTCGTGCCGTTCACCGTCACGTCGACCGTGGCGGCCGGGTCGTTGACGGTACCGGTCAGTTGCGGCGTATTGTCGACCGTCGTCAAGCCGGTGACCGTGACGATCGGCGCCGTGGTATCGACCGTCAGCTCGTTCGTCGAGGCATCGGTACCGGCATTGCCGAGACTATCGGTCGCCGTGACCGAGACATCATAAGTCCCGTCGGCGAGCGCCGGGGCAATCGTGTCGTCGGCCAGCGTCCAGGTGCCGTCGCCGTTGTTGGTGGCCGCGTACGTCGTGCCGTTCACGGTCACGTCCACGGTTGCGGTCGGGTCGTTGACGGTACCGGTAAGTTGCGGCGTATTGTCGACCGTCGTCAAGCCGGTGACCGTGACGATCGGCGCCGTGGTATCGACCGTCAGCTCGTTCGTCGAGGCATCGGTACCGGCATTGCCGAGACTATCGG